>NZ_JBSFXG010000021.1:0-167989 GCF_053595235.1 Streptomyces sp. NPDC002520
TGCCGGAGGAGTCCTTGAACTCGACCGGGGCGTACGCGATGTCCGAGCCGACCTTGATCTCACCCTTGTCACGGACCGACTGGGGCAGCTTGTCGAAGAGCGGAGCCTCGGATCCCTTGGCCTGCCCGCCTCCGCTGTTCCCACCCTTGGTCTGGTCACCGCACGCGGTCAGCAGCAGAGCGCCTGCTACCGCGACGGCACCGGCGGCGGCCAGGCGACGGGTGGAGTGTGCGGTCATGTGTGGTTCCTCCTGCGGGATGAGGCTCGGGGGGCGCGCCGTCGAGGAAGACGGTGCCGCGCGATCGGGACGGCGGTCGACGCCGGCGGTCCGGGGCCGGAACGAGGCCGTCGCGGGGCAGGCCCCACCGTGGTGACGATGGTTCTTCGGGTCCCGACGGCAGACGACACCCCGGGACCGATGGGACGAGCAGGCCGCGCCGGACGCGGCCGTGAGGCGCTCTCGCAGGGTGAGGAGAGCACGGTCAGGCTAGCTATCGAATGGCTTCATGCATAGACCCTCGGCCATGAATACCTTTCAACAGTCGATCTCGCCGGCGCGTCCGCCGCGGTCGGAGCCATGGGCTGACCAGGGAAACGGTGCCGATCGCCCGATCGGTGCGGCGGCGCGAAAGTGCCGGCCGGGATGTCTCCCGGCCCGCACTTGGCCGGCGTCCGAGGAGGGCCTGAAGGCGGCGGGCCGGGTCCGCGGCACCTGCGTACGCCGGCCTGCCTCACCCGGAGCCGCCGGGAGGACGGTGACGCCGCGCGCGGATCTGAGGCCCGTGACGCTGTCCATGTAGGAGGGGAGGGGGCGGACCAGGACGTCGCCGACGCGGCCGCACCGCCGCCGATGACCGCGAGCCGGGCCTCGGTGAGGTTGGCGACGGCGCCCGCGGCACCCACGGCGACCGCGACGGCTCCGGCGGGGCGGTCGAAGGCCGCCAGTGCGACGGGGTCACCCGCGGGTGCGGATTCCGCGACCGCCTCCGTGGTCGCGGCACCCCGGCCCCTCGGTGTGCCGACCGTGACACAGCGCCCACGCGAGGATCGCCGGCCCCGCCGCCGTCTCCACGCACCCCTGGCTCCGCAGGAGCACGGCTCGCCGTCCGGCTCGGCGATGACGTGGCCCAGGTGACCCGCGTCGCCGGTGGGCCCGGCGCACAGGAAACCCCGAGGATCAGGCCGCCGCCGCCACCCATCGAGCCCACCGCGGCTGCGTCGCCCATCGCATACGACCGACTCTGTACATGCCGGTCGAGGGGTGCACGCCGGCTCACTCCTCCTGACTCTGCGCGCTGCGCGGGCAGTTGTTTCCCGTCCGGTGCGGCTGAATGCGACCTTCGTCCGAGCGTCGCCCACTGCTAGCGTCGGGACGAATCGGGAGACGGGGGACAAGCGATGGCGGCAGCCGAAGTGATCGATCTGGTGGCGATGGGCGAGGACTTCGTCCGCGATCCGTATCCGGTCTACTCGGCGCTGCGTGAGCGCGGCCCCGTGCACAAGGTGCGGATCCCGGAGGGTGCGGAGGCGTGGCTCGTCGTCGGGTACGAGGCCGGCCGGGCCGCTCTCGTCGATCCTCGGTTGTCCAAGCGGTGGGAGAACGCATCGCCCTCGTTTCCGATCTCCCGCCCGTCCGCGGGGCCACACATGCTCAACTCCGACCCGCCGGACCATGAGCGGCTGCGCAAGCTGGTCGTCAGCGAGTTCACTCCGCGCCGGATCGAGCAACTCGCGCCACGCGTAAGGCAGATCACCGACGAGTTACTCGACGCGATGACGGCGCTTCCGCAAGGGCGGGCCGATCTGGTCGAGGCACTCTCGTTCCCGCTGCCCATCTCGGTGATCTGCGAGCTGCTCGGCGTCCCGATGCTGGACCGGGCCGCGTTCCGCGCCTGGACCGGCACGATCCTCACCGACCCGGACCCGAAGGCGCGGATGGCGGCGACGGGTGAGGTGGCCGCGTATCTCGTCGAGTTGCTGGAGCGCAAGCGCCTCGCCCCGAGCCAGGACCTGATGAGCGCCCTGATCAGGACCACCGACGAGGACGGCGACCGGCTGTCCGCGGACGAACTGCTCGGTACTGCCTGGCTGCTGCTGGTCGCGGGGCATGAGACCACGGTCAATCTGATCTCCAACGGCGTGCTGGCCCTGCTGACCCATCCCGACCAACTCTCCGCACTCCGCGAGGACATGACGCTCATGGACAACGCGGTCGAGGAGATGCTGCGCTACGACGGGCCGCTGGAAACGCCGACATTCAGGTTCACCACCGAGCCGGTCGAGATCGGCACCACGGTCATCCCCGGCGGGGGTGAGCTCGTCCTTGTGGCGCTGTCGGACGCGAACCACGACCCGGCGCGCTTCCCCGACCCCGGCCGCTTCGACGTCCGGCGGCCCGCAGGCGGTCATGTCGCCTTCGGCCATGGCATCCACTACTGCCTCGGCGCACCGCTCGCCCGCCTGGAGGCCCGGATCGCGATCCGGGCCCTGCTGGAGCGCTGCCCCGACCTCGCCCTCGACGCCCATCCGGCCGCCCTGACCTGGCGCCACGGCATGCTCATCCGCGGCCCGCATCAGCTGCCGGTCCGGTGGAATTCCTGACCTTGCGCTTGCGGAGTACCTCATCCGTGCCGGCCAACCATCTGCGGCGCTGTCGTTCGCCCCTGCCGGTGCAGAAGGGGTACGGCCGTCAGACGGTCCGGGTGCGCAGCCGGCGGGTCTTCCAGCCGAGCAGGCCCGCCTGAACGATGACACCCCGCCGCCCGTGGCGTAGACCGACAGCACATCGAGCGAGGGATCGCCGCTCGCGGCCTGGATGTCGTAGAAGATGCTGACGACGAAGGACGGCCCGCCCGCGATCAGAATCGGCCACTGCCTGCCCAGCTCGGGGCCGCGCCGACGGAGACCGACGGACACGCGAGAGATGTGTCAGGCCATTTGACGGCCCGCCGGTGACGCACGACCGCATCAGCCCGGCCGGCCGCACCGCCGACCGAGCGGGAGGACAACGCCTGCTAGGCTGCCGACGACGTAGACCGTGCATCGAGGAGTCACAGACGTGGTGGGTGAAGACGACATCTCCGGGTGAGATCCGGATCTGACGGCCACCGGCCGGCGCTCGGGAGCGCTGCCGACGTGGTCCGTCTCGTCGTACCCCCTTTTCCCACGTCTGCCCAGGGCAGAAGTCTGTTCTCTGCCCTCAAGCCGTTCGAGGTCACCTCCATGTCCGACGCGTCCATCGTCTGCTCGAACCTCTCCTTCGCCTGGCCCGACGACACCCCGGTCTTCCACGACCTGTCCTTCACCGTGGCCCCCGGCCGCACGGGTCTGGTCGCCCCCAACGGATCCGGCAAGAGCACCCTGCTCAAGCTGATCGCCGGCGAACTCACGCCCGCCACCGGCTCGGTGTCCGTCGGCGGCACCCTCGGCTACCTCCCGCAGAGCCTTCCCCTGACCAAAAACCTCACGGTCGCCGAGGTGCTCGGTGTCGATGCGGTGATCCGCGCCATCGACGCCGTGGAGTCCGGGGACGTCGGCGAGGAGCACTTCACCACCATCGGCGACGAGTGGGACATCGAGGAGCGCACCCGCGCCCAGCTCGACCGCCTGGGCCTCGCGGACCTCACCCTCGACCGCAGCCTGAGCACGCTCAGCGGCGGCCAGGTCGTCTCGCTCGGCCTCGCCGCCCAACTCCTCAAGCGCCCCGACGTGCTGCTGCTGGACGAACCCACCAACAACCTCGACCTGGAGGCCCGGCACAGGCTCTACGACGTGCTGACGGACTTCGCCGGCTGCCTGCTGCTGGTCAGCCACGACCGCGCGCTGCTCGACCGGATGGAACGCATCGCCGAGCTGAGCGGCGACGAACTGCGCTTCTACGGCGGTGACTTCACCGAATACGAGGAGGCCGTGCGCGCCGAGCAGGAGGTCGCCGAGAAGAACGTCCGCAGCGCCGAGCAGGAGCTGAAGCGCGAGAAGCGGGAGATGCAGCAGGCCCGCGAACGCGCCGAGCGCCGCGCGAGCAACGCCGCCCGCAACCTCAAGAACGCCGGCCTGCCCCGCATCTTCGCCGGCAACATGAAGCGCGGCGCGCAGGAGTCCGCCGGCCGGGCCGGCCAGATGCACGCGGCCCGGGTCGGCGAGGCCAAGGCCCGGCTCGACGAGGCCGGACGCGCGCTGCGTGACGAGCAGCGCATCACCCTGGACCTGCCCGACACGCGGGTGCCCGCCGGACGCAACCTCTTTCTCGGCGAGGGGATGCAGGTCCACCTCGGGGGCGAGGCCGTGTTCGCCGCCGGCGGTGTGGACCTGACCGTCCGAGGCCCCGAGCGCATCGCGCTGACCGGGCCCAACGGCGCGGGCAAGACCACCCTGATGCGGCTGGTCACCGGTGAACTCGCCCTGGACAGCGGGGAGATCAAGCGCAACGACGGCCGGATCGCCTACCTCTCACAGCGCCTGGACCTGCTGGACCCGGACCGCACCGTGGCGGAGAACTTCGCCGCGTTCGCCCCCGAGCGGACCGAGGCGGAGCGTATGAACCTGCTCGCCCGCTTCCTCTTCCGGGGCGCCCGCGCACACCTGCCGGTCGGGGTACTCTCCGGCGGCGAACGGCTGCGCGCCACCCTGGCCTGTGTGCTGTGTGCCGAACCGGCCCCACATCTGCTGCTGCTCGACGAGCCGACCAACAACCTCGACCTGGTCAGCGCGGGCCAGTTGGAGAGCGCCCTCAACTCCTATCAGGGCGCCTTCATGGTGGTCAGCCACGACGAGCGGTTCCTCGCCGAGATCGGCGTGAACCGCTGGCTGCGGCTGGCCGACGGAACGCTCACGCAGACGGGAGCCCCCGCGGTGTGAGCCGCCGACGTGTGAACCGGCCCGCGTCCGAGGCAGCGCGCCCCGCGGGCCCGACACCGATCACGTCGGAGGTTCCCCATGTCCCAGCCCGCTCTGCTCGCCCACGACCTCGTCCGCAACCTGGGCGGCCGACGCGTCCTCGACGGCATCTCCCTGACGGCTTCCCCCGGCCACCGCATCGGCCTGATCGGGGAGAACGGCGTCGGCAAGTCCACCCTGCTGCGCGTGCTCGCCGGCGTGGACGAACCCGACGCGGGAAGCGTCACCCGCCCCGCCGACCTCGGCTTCCTCCACCAGGAGATGCCGTTCGACGTCGGCTCGACCATCGCCGCGGTGCTGGACGAGGCGCTGCGCGAGGCCCGCGAGGACCTCGCCGAGCTGGACCGGCTCGGCGAGGAACTCGCCCACACCCCGGAGGACGAGCCCTGCCACCGGCAACTCCTCGACGCCTACGGCAGGCGGCTGGAACAGGCCCAGGACCGGGAGTCCTGGGACGCCGACCGCCGTGCCGCCCTGGTGCTGGACGGGCTGGGCCTCGGCGCGCTGGGCCACGACCGGCCGCTCGGCTCGCTCTCCGGCGGGCAGCGCGGCCGGCTGGCCCTGGCCGCGCTGCTCGTCCGGCGGCCGTCGGCGCTGCTGCTGGACGAGCCGACCAACCACCTCGACGACGGCGCCGCCGCCTTCCTGGAGGAGCAGATCCGCGGCCTGCCCGGAGCCGTTGTGGTCGCCGGCCACGACCGGGCGTTCCTCGACGCCGTCTGCACCGACGTCATCGACCTCGACCCGGCGGTGGACGGCCCCGCCCGCCACGGCGGCAACTACAGCGCCTACCTGTCGCACAAGCGTGCCGAGCGGGAGCGCTGGGAGCGGCGGTACGCCGAGGAACAGGGCGAACTGGCCGAGCTGCGGCACGCGGCGGGCGTGACCGCACACCGGGTCGCGCCGGACCGGGGTCGCACCGACAACGAGAAGATGGGCTACGGCCACCGGGCCGGCCGTGTGCAGAACCAGATCTCCCGCCAAGTGCGCAACGCCACCCGGCGGTTGGAGGAGCTGGAGCGCACCCGGGTCACCGAGCCGCCGCGCCCGCTGCGGTTCACGGCCGGGGAGCCGGCCGCGCCCGCGCAGGAGGGCCCGCAGCCCCTGGTGACCCTGCACGACGTACGGGTGCCCGGCCGGCTCGCGCTGGACGGCCTTGAGGTGTCGGCGACGGACCGGCTGCTGGTCACGGGCGGCAACGGGGCGGGCAAGTCGACGCTGCTCGCCGTGCTCGCCGGAGGTCTCCCCGCCGAGGGTGAGGTGCACCGGCGGCGCGGGCTGACGGTGGGACTGCTCACCCAGGACACCGCGTTCGACCGGCCCGACCGCACGGTCCGCGGCACCTACGAACTGTCGCTGGGGCCGGAGCGGGCCGAGAAGGTGCCGCTGGGCTCGCTCGGCCTCCTGCACGAGGCGGACTTGGACAAACCGGTGGGACAGCTGTCCGTGGGCCAGCGTCGGCGGCTCGCACTGGCCCTCCTCGTGGCCCGTCCGCCCCAGCTGCTGCTGCTCGACGAGCCGACCAACCACCTCTCGCCCGTGCTGTGCGACGAGCTGGAGGCCGCACTGGGGCCGGGTCCCGGCGCGATCGTCGTGGCGAGCCACGACCGCTGGCTGCGCCGCCGGTGGCAGGGGCGCGAACTGACTCTCGAACCGGGACGCGGCCGACGGAGGGAGGCCGCGCCGGGACCGGGTCTCAGCGGCCGGGGGCGCGCTGGGTGACCTCCTGGAGGAACCACTCGTTGCCGTCGGGGTCCTTGAAGGCGGCGAAGGTGCCGTAACTGGCCCGCTCGGGGTGCGGGCCGGGCACGCGGTGGGAGTCGCCGGCGTGGTGGAAGGCTCCGGTCTCGTCGCGGAACGGGCCGGAGACCTCCACACCGCGGGAGGTCAGCTCCTCCTGGGCCTCGACGATGTCGGTGACGGTCAGCTGGAGGCCGTGGAGCGTGCCCGCCTCCTGCCGGGTGAGGCCCTCCCCGAAGATGATCGAGCACTCGGAGCCGGGCGGGGTCACCTGCACGATCCGGTAGCCGTCGGCGATCGGGAAGTCGGCGTCGAGACGCCAGCCGAGCTGCTCCGTGTAGAAGCCCTTGGCGCGGTCCACGTCGGAGACGGGCAGGATGACGACTTCGAGTTTCATGTCCATGGCTGTGATCTCGCTTTCGATGGTTCGGTCATGGGTTGGGGGTCGGTGGGCGATGCCGCCGAGCCATGGGCACCAGGCACCAGGCGCCGGGTCCTCGACCCATCCGGCTCCTCAGGCACCACGCGTCCCGCCCGTCAGGCGAAGTTCGACGCCGCCGGGCCATACCCCGACAGCACCGCGCACTCCGCCCAGTTCCACACCTGCGTGTCCGTCGGCCCGGCTCCTCGGTCGGCGGTTTGGGTACGGCCGAGATCCACGGAGAGGGTGAACTCGCCTGCGCCGCCGCGCTTTTCGGGGAGGGCGCCCCCTCCGTCGACGTCGACAACGGCGCTGACTGCCATGGCTCGTGCTCCCCGTCTGGGCCGAAAGGCCTTCGCTCGCCTGCCGACCAGGACACCGCGTCACCGGTTCAAGCGGTGATCAGATCGTGGCGGACATCGACGTAACCTGACAAGACGGTGACGAGGCTGATGAAAACTTTCCGGGGCGGCGACCTTCAGCCGTGCGGCGTCCCCGCCATGGCCGGCACCGAGCCGCGAGAGCAGATCGACTTCGCGCCGTCCGGCCGTCGAGCAGAGGATCTGCGACGGTCGCGCGGCGCGTGGAATTCGCCACAATTTACCCTCATCGATGAAGATAAGTGCATAAATAGGACTCCAGGGCTGGCTGCACCCCTTCGGTGGCCGGCTCCAGGAATTCAACGATGAGTGACATGGGAGCAGCGTTTGATTACGGTACGTAAGCGACGAACCGGGCTGATGGCTACGGCGGGCGCACTCGGCGGCGTACTCGCACTCACGGCTTTCGCTGGTACCAGCAGCGCTGCCACCAGCGGCAACGACACCGGGAGTCATCCGAAATCCCAGGCGCAGGAAGATCAGGCGGGCGCCCAGGACGTTTCCGACGCCCGAATAAAGATCACGACCGGGCACGGTGCCTACAACGTCGGAGTCAACGACCCCGTCGAAGTCACTGTCAGCAACGGCAAGCTCACCAAGGTGACCATGACCGCCGTCGCGACCGGTGCCGAGACTCCGGGCACCCTGTCCGCGGACGGCACGTCCTGGAAGCCGAACGGCTCGCTCGAGCGTGCCACCCGATATCAGGTCGCCGCAGAGGCCGAGGACGCCAAGGGCCGCGCCGCCACCGGGAACGAAACGATCACCACGGTCTCCCCGGCCAACAACTTCATCGGGCACCTCTCCCCCCAGAACGGCTCGACCGTCGGCGTGGGCATGCCGGTGACGATCAACTTCGGCAAGGCGATCGGCGACAAGGCCGCCGTGGAGTCGAAGATCCAGGTCAGCTCCAGCAGCGGGCAGCAGGTCGTCGGCCATTGGTTCAACGACAACCGCCTGGACTTCCGCCCCGAGAACTACTGGCAGTCCGGCTCCACCGTCACCGTCAAGCTCACCCTCCAGGGCGTCCAGAAGACGGTCACGTTCAAGATCGGCCGGAGCCAGGTCAGCACCGTCGACGCCAAGACGAAGCAGATGACCGTCGTACGGGACGGCAAGACGATCAGGACCATCCCGATCTCGTCCGGCAGCCCCGAGCACACGACGTACAACGGTCAGATGGTCATCTCCGAGAAGTTCAAGCACATCCGCATGAACGGTGCGACCGTCGGTCTCACGAAGAAGGACGGCAAGCCCGCGTACAACATCTCGAACGTGCCGCACGCCATGCGCCTGACCGACTCGGGCACGTTCATCCACGGAAACTACTGGGGTGCCGACTCGATCTTCGGCAAGGTCAACACCAGCCACGGCTGCGTGGGCCTGAAGGACGTCAGGGGCGGCGGCGACGGCAAGCAGCCCGCCGCGTGGTTCTTCGACAACTCGATGATCGGTGACGTCGTGATCGTCAAGAACTCCGGCGACAACACCACGCTGGCCCCGGACAACGGCCTCAGCGACTGGAACATGCCGTGGGCCGAGTGGGTCTCCGGCAGCGCGACCGGCTGACGCCACGGGCACTCCACGCATCCGCACCTGAATCCGTTCCGCCAGGCGGCGGCCGACACCATGTCGGCCGCCGCCTGCGGCGTCAGGGCGCTCGAACAGCCCTTGCCCCGGGGGCCACACTTCTCACGCACGCTCCGCACTTGACCGGTGACGGTGCGCGAGAAGCGACGTCGAGGGCAGGACGAGCGGCACCCTGGAGGAGGAGACGGTGTGACCGCGGGAGAGGAGGCGGGATGCGAACCAGCGACGAGATCTATCACCAGGTCCGCTGGGACCCGCGGTTCGACCCGGCCCGGTTCGTGCTGGGGATCAGCCGGCGCGGGGATGCCTTCACACGCGTCCCGCTGTCCTCCTTCGTGCCAGGGGGCGACATCCCGTGGCACCGGGTGGTGTTCATCGAGGCGGACGGCGAGGTGGTCTGGGACCGTGCCACGGGTGTGGACCGCGTCGACACGTCGGGCGCCGGCCGGGTGCGGGACCCGCGAGCGGATCTGAGCTCCGGCCGGGGCGAACCCGCCGGCGTCCTCGACGTGTCCCCGACGGCCCGCACGGCGGTGGCCTGGATCCCGCCTGCGGAGCTGTGGCCGCCGATCCAGGACATCCGCCGGGACTACGATCCGCAGATCCACCGCTGGCCGCCGCACGTCAATGTGCTCTTCGGCTTCGTGCCGGAATCCGACTTCGAGCGGGCCGCCCCGCTGCTCGCCGCGGCGGCGGCCGAGACGCCCGTCTTCACCGCCCGGCTGGACGGGGTGCGCGCCTTCCGGCACAGGGCGTACTCCACCGTGTGGCTCGACCCGACGGCGGCCGGCGAGGCACCGTGGGCGGACCTGCACCGCACACTGCGGCAGCGGTTCCCGCGCTGTCGTGGCCCCGCCGAGAACTTCACCCCACATCTGTCCCTGGGCCGGACCCGGGATCCGCAGCGGGTCGGCGCCGACTGCGCCACCCGGCTCGACGCCATGACGGCGACGGTCTGGGAACTCGTCCTGCTCTCACGCGGGGGCCAGGGCCCGATGCGGCCACGGGCCACGATCGCGCTGCGCACGGGCACGGTCCGCTGGCTGCCCGCCCCCGGCCCCGAAACACCGGGCCCGGAGGAGACGGCATGGCTCTCCGAGATCACCGACAGGTGAGGCCGTCGCCCGCGGCTGCTGCCACCGGAGCCCCTCTGCGAAGTCCTGGGCATCACGATCACGTACGACAACGCGACGAGGACCCCGACCGTCAGGTCGAGGCCCTCGCTTCCGTATCGCCAGGAGCGGTGTCCCGGCACCAGTTCCTGGTGAGGCAAGGACAAGCCGGCCGGGCGGGCCGCCCGTTGAGGGAGACCGCCCGGCCTGACCATGTGGTTACCGCACGTCGTAGGCGCGCTTGACGGTCTGGGTGACCGCGTTGCCGTTGGCGTCGGTGAAGGTGGCCTTCATCGTGACCTGCTTGCCGGAGGCGCCGGTGTGGTCGAGGACGGCCGTCCACTTGCCGTCCTGCTGCTCGATCGGCGCCTGGGTCCAGGTGGCGCCGTCGTCGTAGGAGTAGGACAGCGAGGCCGACTTGATAACGCCGGGGGTGTACCCGGCGTGGCCCTCGACCGACAGGCCGACCTTGATGCCGCTCTGTGCGGGCAGGGTGTTCAGGCCGTCCACCGGCAGGTCGTAGGCCGGGAAGAGGATCGGCAGACCGCGCGAGTAGACGTCCGGTTCCCGGTGGGAGCGGAAGCTCCAGGTGGTGGTGACGGCGGTCGAGCGCAGCCAGTTCCGGTCGGAGGACGGGATCTTCTCCAGGTTCTGCGTGAGCTCGTACGCGGAGTCCTCGTCCGGCACCTCGAACACGCCGTAGGGGTCGATCCTCCGGGCGATCTGCTCACCATTGCGCTTCAGCACCAGGTTGCCGAGGTCGCCGAACGACCCGCCGTAGGACCAGTGGTCGCCGGAGCCGTCGACCCAGAGTGCGTTCTGGAAGCCGATCAGGTTGCCCTGCCGCTCGGCGGCCAGCATCAGGTTGCCGTCGGCGTCGCGCGGCGCGGCCGGCCGCAGGGGGCCGCCGTACCACTCCTCGGCGCCGCGCTGTCCGGCCTGGTAGGTGCGCTCCTGGTCGCCCATGAACGCGGCGAACGGGAAGCTGGTCATCGCGCCGTGGTACCAGGCGTCGTCGCCGGTCGTGTAGTAGGCGGTACGGGTGACGGGCACATGGATCGCGCCGTACGCGCTCACGGGGACGTAGGCGCTGTCGCTCCAGGTGGGGCGGACGAACAGCGCGTCGATGTAGTCGCCCTCCTTGCCCATGGCCTTCCACGTTTCCTTGACCTGGGCCAGCTCGGAGTCCCTGGGCTTGTAGACCTGGTCGGACTGCAGCGGACCCTGGGTCGGGAACGACAGGTTGTAGACGTAGGACGAGCCGTTCTCGGAGCCCGTCGCGCGCCAGGTGGGCCGGAACTCGAAGGTGCCGTTCTTGGCGCGTCCGTCGACGTCCGCGTAGAACTTCCCGACGGCGCCGGTGGCCGTGAGCGTTCCGCTCAGCAGCCAGGTGTCGTCCCACGAGCGGGCGTAGCTGAAGGTGGTGTTGTTCACCGTCGAGGGTCGGTCGGTGTGCAGGCTCAGCCGGTGGGCCTCGCGGGCGTCGAGGACGACGGTGGTGTCACGCGTGATCCGCAACTGCGGGCGTGCCAGGTAGCTGATGGATTCGGGCTTGTTGTTCGCGTCGTACGTGCCCACGAAGCTGCTGAGGGCATAGTCGCCCGGACGCACGCTGTACGTCTGCTCGGTCGCGCCCCGGTTGCTGCGGCGCTCGCCCTTGTCGGTGTCGAGACTGGCCAGGTCCAGGGAGGAGGTGCCGGCCGCGGGCTTGCCGTTGCGGTCGATGACCTTGACCCGAAGGGTGACCGTTTCCGGCTGGACGTAGAGCGTGACCGGCACGGAGACGTGGACGTCGTCGCCGGTGGCCAGGATCCGGCCGGTGACGGCACCGTACTGGGCGGCCTTGAGCTGGGCGGTGGGGTCGATCCGCAGCGGCACCTGGACGGTGGCCCCCGCGGGGACGGTCACCTTGCCCTCGGCCGGCTTGACGATGTCGGAGTGGACATCGCTGCCGTCGTTGCCGTGCACACCGCTGATCCGCAGACTCAGCTTGAGGTCGGTGTCGCCGGTGTTGGTGAGGGGCACCTGCACGGTGGTGCGGTCCGCCGCGCTCTGCGGCCAGTTGTAGGTGCCGGCCTGGACGGCGGGTGCGGAGAGCACCTTCTGGCGCACCGCGGAGTACACGTCGAGGACGCCGCCGCCGGTCTGGTCGGCACCGGCGACCTGGCCGCCGGTGCGGGCGGAGGAGACCAGGGCGGCCTTGATCTGCTGGGCGGTCCAGTCGGGGTGGGCCTGACGGACGATGGCCGCGGCGCCCGCGACATGCGGGGTGGCCATGGAGGTTCCGGACATCGTCCGGTAGGCGTAGACACCCCGGCCGCCCGCGCCGGCCGCCGAGATACCGACGCCGGGAGCCGCGATCTCGGGCTTGAGGGTGTGGGTGACGGCCACGGGACCGCGGCTGGAGAATCCGGCGGTGGTGTCGTCGCGGTCGACGGCACCGACGGTCAGCACGCCGGGCACGCAGCCGGGCGAGGAGACGGTCTCGTTGTTCGGGCCGGCGTTGCCGGCGGCGACGACGAACAGGGTGTGGGTGTTCTGCGAGAGCTGCTTGGTGGCCTGGGCCATCGGGTCGGTGCAGTCGCCGATCCTGGGGTTGCCCAGGCTCATGGAGACGACGTCGGCCTTCTGGTCGACGGCCCATTGCATACCCGCGATGATCCAGGAGTCCTGGCCGTAGCCCTGGTCGTTGAGGACCTTGCCGATGAGCAGGGAGCTGCCGGGGGCGACGCCCTTCTTGAGGCCGTCACTGGCCGCTCCGGAACCGCCGACCGTGGAGGCGGTGTGGGTGCCGTGACCCTGCAGGTCGTCGGTGGTCTTGGAGTCCGTGAAGTTCTTGGACTCGGCGACCCGGCCCGCCAGGTCCGGGTGCTCGGCGTCCACGCCCGTGTCCAGCACGGCGACCTTGGTGCCCTTGCCGTCGTAACCCTCCGCCCAGGCCTCCGGCGCGTGCACCTGCTTGGTGGACCGGTCCAGCGTGGCCTCGACCTTGCCGTCCAGCCAGAGCTTTTCCAGCGAAGAGGCCGAACGTGAGCGGGGGTTGGTGACGTCCTGCCAGAAGCTGGCGGCGTCGGCCTTGTCGGCCTTGAGGGCGACGCCGTCCACAGCCGGCAGGCTCACGCCCCGCTCGGCCCCTGCCGGGGCAGCCGGCGCACTGGCGGCGACGTTCACGCTGTTCTGGTAGGTGGCGATCAGCGGCAGCGTGTCGGTGTGCGCGTCGTCGTATCCCTGGCGAATGAGCCCGGTGACGTTGAACAGCTGGTCGTCGACCTTGCCCTCGGCGATCGCCTGGGAGGCGTCATCGGGGTAGACGTAGAGGTCCTTGCCCATCTGATAGGTCTGCACCGTCGGCTGCGTGCCGTCCTCGTGGGGCAGCACGGCCGCCGTGCTGCGGCCGGACGCGTCCGTGGTCACCAGTACCTTGTCGCCGGTGACGAGGGTAACTGTCGCTTGTCTACCGCCCGTTGCTGCGGTCCGGCCGCCGATGACGGGTCTCTTCCCCGAGGTCCCGTCAGGTGGCGTGTCCGCCGCTCCGGAAGGTGTGACCGCGGTGACGGCCAGGACGGTGGCGGTCGCCGCGCCCAAGGCTATGCGGGTTATGGGGCGCATGAATCTCCTAGTCGCCGCAGTGAACATGCCGTGTTGGGGCTGCAGCCTGGCAGACATGCGGATGACGTGGGGACGTCAGGCGTGGCGGGTTCCCCGCATGACGGGTCTCCGTCATGCGGTCAGATCACTTGACTTGTGGGCTCGTTGAGGCTTCGAGGGCCGGTCGGCGGCGACCCGCGCGGGGTGAGCACCGGCAGACGCGGACTCCTCTGCGCTCAGGCCGAAGAGGTCAGAGCCAGCCCGCACGTGCGGCGTGCCACCCGAGTTGCAGGCGCGAATCCGCTCCGGCGAGGTCCATCAGACGGCGTGTCCTGCGCTCCACCGTGCGTATGGATACGCCGAGTTGGGAGGCCGCCCGCCGGTCGGAGAAGCCTGCCAGCAGCAGGGCCAGGACTTCCAGTTCCCCCGTGGTCGGCCGCTCATCGGCTGCCGGCTCCGCACACACACCCGTAGTGGTGGTGCGCAGCGGCCGGGCCTGGGCCCATTCCTTCTCGAAGAGATGGACCAGGGCCGTCAGCAGGCCGCTGCGGTGCACCACGATCGCGCTCGGCTCGCCACCGGAGTCCGCCATGTCCAGCGGCACCATGGCGCGCTCCCGGTCCGAGACGACCATCTTCAGCGGCAGCGAGTCGACCAGGCGAAGCTCGAGGCCTGCCGTGATGGCCGCACGCACGTCCCTCGCCACACCGGGACCGTCGAGGTAGTCCTTGGCGGCCACGACCCGGAAGTCGACTCCGCGGTCCAGCGCGACACTCTCCGACATGTCGGCGTCCTCGCGCGGCACCGCCACGGGTTCGCCGACGAGGAAGAGGAGCAGCTCCCGCTGGGCCCCGCGCTCCAGTTGATGGAACCGGTGGGCGACCTGCTCCACACCGACCACCACCTCCACGACACCGCCCGCGGAGTGTACGGCGCTACTGCGGTACTGCTCGATGAGGATCGAGAACGCGCTCTCGGCCTGGTGCAGCGCATTGCGCTGCTCGACCAGGAACGGGGCCAGGGCCACCGAGGGCGGTGTGAGCCGGTAACGGGCGGGCTGGGGGCCGACCCCGCGGTCGGCCGAGTCGGGTGCCCCCCTCTCGGCTTCGGTGCCGGCCGAGACCAGACCTCGTGTCTCCATGTCCGCCAGGACGCGGGCGGTCTCGGCCGCCGCGAGTCCGGTCTGCCGGGCGAGTTCCCGTGCGGAGGCCGTCGGTTGGGCCAGCAGTGCCGTGTAGACGGCCTCCTCGGCCGGCCCCAGTCCCAGCGCCTGCAGCATCCGGATCCTCCTCGCGGGGCGACTGCGGTGTTCGGTCCTTGCCTCAGGTCATGGGGACCGAGCGGACTTCCCTCGGCCGAACCCTAACCCGCTGTCCTTGTGTCACCACCGGCCGTTCACGCTCGCCGCCGTCCCCACCCCGGTTCACGAGGTGATGACACGGCCGGCGGCGACGGCGGATGCCGCGGTGCCGCCGATGACGACGGCCCAGGCGGCGACGACCGGGATGCGGGTGCTCCAGGTGCGCAGCGCGGGCGAGTTCGTCGCTCGGGCGAGGAACGCGTCACGACCGCGCAGTACCGCGAGGCCGACGCCGGTCAGGGTCAGCGCCATGCCGGCACCGAACGCCGCGACCATCGCGATCGACGCGCCGACCCGGCCGGTCAGCAGTCCGCTGAGAAGGACGAGGAACGCCGACGGGGAGGGGAGCAGCCCGCCGGATGTGCCGAGCAGCAGGATGCCGCGCCAGGTGAGCAGGGACTTGGACGTCGGGATGTGGTGACTGTGGCCGTGGTGTTCATCGTGGTCGTGGTGGTGATCGTGGTCCTGCCCGTGGTGGTGGCCGTGGTCCTGCCCGTGGTGGTGGCCGTGGCTGTGGCCGTGCTCGCGGTTGGTCAGGTGGCGCCGGAGCAGGCCGGTGCCCACGGCGACCACGACCAGGGCTGCGATCAGCTGCAGCCAGTTCGTGACCGCTGCGACGTCCGGTGCGTGCTGGGCGGCGAGCCACCAGCCGACGGCGAGTACGGCGACCGATGCCGTGTGCATGATGGCCACGACGGTGCCGAGCCAGACCGCGTCCCGAGCCCTGCCCTGGCCGCCTACGAGGTACCCGGCCGCGAGTGACTTCCCGTGGCCGGGGGCGCAGGCGTGGAAGGCGCCCACCGCCGCCGAGACGAGAAGGGCCAGTGGCAGTACGACTCCGTGGTCCAGCAGTGCCGCGAGGTCTGTGGTCCACACGGTCATGGGTGCCGTGGACGCGGTGGCGGCGGAGCTGTCGGCTTTGCCGAGGGCGAGGGTATGGGTGGGGTCGCTCGCCGTGTGCAGGCCGCCGCCGCCCTTCTCCGTCACCGAGATCGTGCGATAGGCCTGGTTGACGTCGGTCAGCGCGGTGATGGTGAGGGCGACCGTGTCCACGGGTTCGGGGCAGGTGTAGTGGATCAGGGCGCCCTTGCTCGCGAGGCGCAGGGTGTCCACCGTGCCCCGCCGGCACTCGTGCCCGTCCTGGTGCACGGTGACGCGCGAGCCGAGGTAGGCCGCCTCGTCTCCCTTGGCCGCCTGGTGCAGGACGTCCAGGTCGTTCCGCTGGGCGGACCAGGCGATCTCGACGCTGCGGCCTTCGGCCGTGACCTTGGCGACCGGCGGCGTGCCGAAGGGATGCGCCTCGGCCGTGCCCGCGGCGCCGAGCAGCGCCAGCGCGGCGGCCAGGCCGATCAGGAGGAGTCGGGCGGCGTGGGTGCGGGTGGTGCGGAGGGTGTGCACAGTGGTGGTCCCGTCGGGAGTGGAGTGCCGCGAGCCGCCTCCCCTGGCGGGGGAGGCGACTCGCGGACGGTGGATCAGTGCTCGCGCAGGTGGCGGGCGGCCAGTGCGTGGAGCGTGCCGTCGTCGGTGAGGGCGAACACGTAGTCACCGCTGACGGAGAGCGCCGAGGTCACGCCGGCGCCGAGGTTGTACTCGGTCAGCAGCTTGCCGGTGGCGCGGTCCAGGACGACCAGGCGGCCGTCGCGGGTGCCCGCGTACACCCGGTCCTTGGTGACCAAGGCGTGCATCGCGGGCGAGTTGAGGTCCCCGGTGCACCCCACGGGGCTCCTGCCGGGCTGGTAGCCGACCTTGGTCTCCCAGACCGGCTTGGACGGGTCGGCCGTGCTGGTGTCGTAGGCGCGGACGACGCCGTCACGGCTCGCGACGTAGGCGGTGGTGCCCCGGATCGCGGGGCTGGTCAGCGGGGCGGGGCCGCTCTCGCCGCAGCCGCTGCCGCCGCCCAGCGGGGACTGCCACAGCACCGCACCGGTGCTGAGGTTGTGCCCGCGGACGCCGCTGTTCGTCATCGTCACCAGCTGCGGGTCGCCCGTGGCCGGGTCGGTCAGGGCCGGGGAGGAGTGGCTGGCGATGTCGCCGCCGGTGTCCTTCGCCCACAGCTGGCGGCAGCCGGCGAGGTCCATGGCGACCACGGTGTTGCTGGACCCGGTGTGCAGGTAGGCGATGTCGGAGCCGGGTTGGCGGACCGCCGTGCTGTGGAACTGGCCCCAGCTCGCCGCGCCCCCGAAGCCGCCCAGCAGGTCGCCGGTCTTGGCGTCACGGCACTCGATCTTGCTCCAGTTCTGGTAGACGGCGACCGTGCGCGGCTCGGCCTTCAGGTCGAAGACGGTGACCGGACCACCGGCCCGGCCGTACCGGCGCACGGTGTCGCCGTGCTGCTGCTCGTCCTCGATCTTCTGCCAGACGACATGGCCGTCCTCGGCGTCCAGCGCGTAGATCCGGCCGACGGCGGTGGTCAGGTAGACCTTGCCGTCGTGGTAGGTCGGCGCCGACTCGGCGTCACCGTCCAGGTAGGTGCGCCAGATCTCGCGGCCGGACTTGATGTCGTAGGCCAGCATCATGTGGTTCGGCGAGTCGAACGCCCTGGAGGAGACGATCACCTTGCCGTCCACCACGACCGAACCGTTGAGGTTGAACTGCTCGCCGGTGTTGGCCGCCCACTGCAGGTCGAGCTGGGTGCCCGGGTCGTCGTCGCTGTCGAAGCGACCCGCCTCGTCGCGGCCCTGACGCAGCCAGTCCTGCCCGGTCTTCGGCGCGGCGATCTCGCCTTCGGGCACCACCGTGAAGGTGTTGGTGACGGTCGGCCACGCCTTGCCCCGTGTGTCGAGTGCGGTCATCTCGGCCGTGTAGGTGCCCGGCCGCATGCCGGGGAGGTTGTCGCTGACCCGGGTCCAGGAGGTCCGGGCGGCCGGGCAGGGCTCGGGGCTGCCACCGGGGGCCGTGTAGCAGTTCTCGACACCGGTCTTGCGGACCTCGGTGCCGAACTCCATCCGGTCCTCGTGCCAGCGGATGTGGCCGCGGGAGTCGCGAACGGTCAGCGAGGCCGTGGCCGGGGTGCGCCCGGCGTCCTCGGTGTACAGCTCGACGGGGATTCCGGCGTTGTTGCCGTGCACACTGCCCTGGGCGGGGCTGACCAGCGCGACCGCGTTGCGGACGTCGAACTGGCGATGGGTGCCCATGACGTAGCCGGTGTCCTCGTTCCGCTTGGTGTCCGGGTCGTCGTAGATGCCCTTGAAGTCGAGGATCTTGAAGTCCGGGCGGGCACCGTCAATGCCGTACTCACCCTGGTTGTTGACCTCGACCGAGCGGTCGAAGGCACCACGGCGGTACTCGGCCTGCTGGTTGTGGCCCGCGGCGAAGAGCCGCACATCGTACTTGGACAGCTCGTCGACGGTCGGCTGCATGCCGGCGCCGGGTCCCCATACGGTGAACAAGGACCGGTGTGCGAAGACGAGCACCTGCTTGCCGACCGCGTGGCGCTCGAGGTCCTCACGCAGCCACTCCAGCTGCGGCTTCAGGCCGCTGGCGTCGTAGTTGTCCTCGAGGACGACGATGTGCCGGCCGTTGCGGTCGAAGCTGTACCACTCGGGGCCGAGGTTGCGGCGGTAGTACTCCAGGCTGCCGCCATAGCCCTTCGAGGTCGCGGTGCCGCCGACGTCGTGGTTGCCGACCACGGGGTAGAAGGGCATGCCGAGCTTGCCCTCGGCCAGGCCCTTGCGCAGGATGTCGTATCCGCGCTGGCGGCGCGGCTCCGCCGCGTAGTCGGTCACGGTGTTGTCACCGGTCGTGATCGCCATGGTGGCGCCGTCGACCTCGGACATCGCCTCGACCTGCTTGGGCCACCACTTCTCCGCGCTGAGGGCGGCGGCGTCCGAGGTGTTGGACACCTCGATGTCGGAGTTCATCACCCACTTCTCGGTGGGGTTGGCGGCGTTCTTGTCCTTGACGAGGGCGAAGTCGATGCCGGAGCCGCCCTCCTCCGGGACCTTGTGGAAGAACTGCGGGACGGAGTCGTCGCGCAGCGCGGGGGTGTAGCCGTTCGGGGAGGTGACACTGACCAGGTCGGTCTCCCGGCGGGTCGGGTCCATCTGCAGGGTGTAGGAGCCGTCGGGGCCGGTCGTCGTCCAGCCGGCGCCGTCCGTGACATCGACACCGGGTATCGCGGCCTCGCCCTGCTCGCGCTTGCCGTTGCCGTTGGCGTCCTCGAAGACCGTGCCCGTGACGGTGACCGTGTTCGTGGTCGCCGCCGCTTCCCCGGCGAGCGGTGCCGCCACGGCCGCCTCGGGAACCAGGAAGGACAACGTCACCGCACCCGCGACGGCGAGCTTGATCCGCCCGCGGCCGGCGCGCACCCTGGCGGCCAGCCGGGCGAGCTGGAGCCGCCCGGTGCGGATCTGCCACACCGCGAGCAGCAGCGCGGCGGCCAGCACGATACCGAGGGCCACCGCTGCCCACGGGAAGACGGGAAGCGCGTGGGCGCCCGCCGCGTCGACGACGGGGGTCTGCGCGTTGGCGTTGACCGTGGTGCCGTCGAACTCGGCGACGACCTGGGTCAGCCCGCCCTGCTTCAGCATCGCGCTCAGATCGAGCTTGTCGACGTGGCAGCCCCACGCGAGCTCGATCACCACACCGCCGGGGACGCCGCCGGCGTCCCCGGCGACTCCGGAGCCGGTGGCGGGACAGCCCGCGCTCAGCAGGTGCGACGCCCAGGCACCCGCCTTCTGCGGTGACACCACGTCACGATGGACGATCAGCCGCCCACTGGTGGTGTCGTCCTCGGTCGCGATGACGAGTTCGGCGTGCTGCGGTGACACGTGCGCCGCAGCTGGCTGTGCACAGAAGAACAAGATGAAGGAGAGCAGCGCAAGGCCTAGACCTGCTGCTCTTCGAAGGAATCTCATGTGCACGGACGCTAGCTTGATCAGACAAGTTACCGATCAGGACCGAGTGATCGTCATCGAGCGGTCCGCAGGAATTCACGCAAGGGCGCGAGAGGCACCCGCACGAGATCGGCTTCCTTGTCCTGACGGCGGTGTCAGCGTCCGGCCGCAAGCCCCTTCGCGAAGTCCGCGAACCAGGCCAGCATCTCGGGGTGGGTGATGGCGCCCTCAGCACTCACCTCGGTGATGGACGCGCCTTGGATGATGCGCTTGACGGGCACCTCCAGCTTCTTTCCGGTCAGGGTGCGCGGTACGGCGGCGATCGGGACAACGGCGTCCGGTACGTGCCGCGGCGAAAGCTCTCTCCTGATGGACGTGGCGATGCTGTTCCGGAGCGCGTCGTCGAGGGTCGCTTCTTCGGCGAGGACCACGAACAGCGGCATGAAGTACCGGCCGTCCGGCAGTTCGGCACCGACGACAAGGCTGTCCGCGATCCGCGGGAGTCGCTCGACGACGGCGTAGATGTCGGCGGACCCCATCCGCACCCCCATCCGGTTGAGTGTCGAGTCCGAGCGTCCGCCCACCGCGACCGACAGGTCCGGGGCGACCGTGACCCAGTCCCCGTGCCGCCAGACTCCGGGATAGACGTCGAAGTAGCTCGCCCGATACCGCCGGTCTCCGGGGTCGTCGAGGAAACGCAAGGGCATCGAGGGAAGCGGTGAGGTCACCACCATCTCCCCCTGCTCGCCGGTGACCGGCCGGCCCGAGGAGTCCCAGGCGGCGAGGGCGACACCGAGCGCGGGGCACTGGATCCGGCCGACGCGCACCGGCAGGAGCGGGGATCCTCCGGCGAGCACGGAGCAGATGTCCGTCCCGCCGCAGATCGACTGGAGCCACATGCCGGAAGGGAGACGCTCGTAGACCCAGCGCCAGGTGCTCGCGGGAAGGGTCGACCCGGTCTGCAGGACGGATCGCAGTGCGCTCAGGTCGGTTTCGGCCGCAGGGTGTGCGTCCGCCTTCTCCGCGGCGATCAGATAGGCCGCTCCCACACCGACCATCGTCGCCCGTGTCTGCTCGGCGACCTTCCACAGGCCGTTGATGTCGGGGTGGGTGGGGCTGCCGTCGTAGAGAACGATCGTGGCGCCGTGCAGGAGGCCGCCGACCATGAAGTTCCACACCATCCAACTGGTCGACGTGTGGAAGAAGTAGCGGTCGTCGCCGCGCAGGTCGGCGCCGAGACCGAGTGCCTTGAGCAGCTCGACGACGATGCCGCCGTGGCCCTGCACGATGCCCTTGGGCACACCGGTGGTGCCCGAGGACCACAGGATCCACAGCGGATGGTCGAAGGGGACGTCGGCGAAGTCGAGTTCCGCCTGCTTCTCCAGCAGTGCGGACCAGGTGTGCTGCACCACCTCAGGACGCCGGGACCACGACGAGGTGCCGGATGACGTGTAAAGGTGGTCGACCGCGATCAGGTGCCGGAGCGTGGGCAGTCCGTCCGCGATCTCGGCGATCCGGGGACGCCGGTCGAACTCCTTGCCACCGTAGAAGTAGCCGTCGGCGGCCACCAGAACCGTCGGCTGTGCCTGCCGCATGCGGGCGAGCACGCTGGGCGTGCCGAAGTCCGGCGAGCACACCGTCCACACCGCGCCGACGGCGGCGGTCGCCAGCAGCGCGACCACGGCATGGGCCGTGTTCGGCAGGTAGCCGGCCACGCGGTCGCCAGGTCCGACGCCCATGTCTCGCAGGGACGCGGAGACTGCCGCGACATCGTGCTCGAGTTGCTCCCACGATGTCTCCGTGGGAACGCCGCCTTCTGCTACCGCGATCAGGGCCGGGCGCGCGTCCGTGGCGCGGGTGAAGCATTGCCGGGCGAAGTTCAGCCGGGCTCCGGGGAACCAGGCGGCTCCGGGCATCGACGGGTCGGGCAGCACGTCGTCGTAGCCGCTGACGGAGTCGAGGCCGTAGAACTCCCATATCGCCGACCAGAACGCGCTCAGGTCGGTGGTGCTCCACCGCCACAGCTCCGGGTAGCCGGGGAAGGACAGTCCCCGCGCCTCGTTCAGCCGGCGCATGAAGGCGGCGACGTTGGAGTTCTCGGCCGTCGAGCGGCTCGGGGACCACAGCAGGTCGGTGTCGGTGTTCATCAGCGCCTCCGGGGCGGGGTCGTGCGGTGGAGGTCCGGTCCGTGCTCGGCGAGCACGGCTCCCTCCTGCCCCGGACAGGACAGGAGGGAGCCGGCGGGACCGGCGTCGGGCATCAGGCCGGCGGGGACGGCGTCGGGCCGGCGGGGACGGCGTCGGGCCGGCGGGGACGGCGTCGGGCATCAGGCCGACGTGTCCGGCGGGGTCCGGCCGAGTTCGCGGACGAACTCCTCGGCTCGCGGCCATTCGCCGTACCCCGAGGCGGGGTTGAGGTGCCCGACCGGGCCCAGGTTCTCCAGGCGGCTGCCCCATGCAGCGGCGAGATCGGCTACGCGGTCGAAGTCGGCGAGGGGGTCGTTCGTGCTCGCCGCGACGATGCTCGGGAAGGGCAGTGGTGTCCGCGGTGCGGGTGTCCAGCCGTTCTCGGTCAGTGCTTCGAGGGTGGGGTAGCCCTCCGGGAGCGGGGTGTCGAAGTCGGGGGGTGCGGCCAGCAGGGCTCCCCTGACCGGACGCCGGTGGCGTCGCGCCCAGTGCACGGTGGTCATCACCCCGGCGCTGTGGGCGACCAGTACGACCGGCCCGGAGACGTCCGACAGCACCTCGTCCAGGGCGGCGGCCCGGGCGTCGCAGCTGAGCCGGCCGTGGGTCGGTGGTGGCACGGTACGGGCGTCGGTGATCTTGTCGGCGAGGATGGTCTGCCAGTGGTCCGGCACGTGATCGCGCAGTCCGGGGACGATCACGACCGTCGGCGGTACGGAGGGACTCATGGCTGCGGCTCCAGGGTCCCCAGCGGCATGTCGAGGAACAGGCCCAGGCGACGTAGATCCTTTTCGTAGAAGAGCCTGCCGATGGTGAACGCGGCGCCGGCCGCGATCGCGACGAGCGGGATCACCCGCAGTGCTCCGAGCAGGCCGAGGCGGTCCGCGAGCATACCCGTCACGGCGGGTCCGGGGGCGAGCCCGAGCAGGCTGTTGGCCAGGGTGAGCGTGGCCATGGCTGTCGCGGCGATGGCCGCGGGCGTCAGATTCGCCACCATGGCGGCCGAGGGTCCGGCTGTGGCATTGCACAGCAGTGCCCCGGTGCCGATCAGTACGAGTTGCGGCGCGCCGGGCGGCAGCTGGAATCCGGTCATGAGCAGGACGAGTGATCCGAGGCTGCAGGTGATGGCGACGGTCCACTTCCGGGCCGCGCTCCTGCGGCTGAGGCGGTCGGAGACGATGCCGCCGCCGATCATGCCGATACCGATGATCAGCGAGAACACCCCGGCGGCCACGCCCGCCTTCGCGGGAGCCATGGAGTAGTAGCGATTGAAGAAACTGGGTGCCCAGGCCATCAGGGCCATCGCGACGAACATCTGCAGTCCGCTGCCGATGTAGGCGCAGATCACCGAGCCCGACGAGAACAGCCTGGGCAGCAGCCTCCGGATGGCCGTGCGTTCACCCGGCGTACGTCCACGGCCGCCGGAAGCCGGAGCCAGCCTCTTGTCCGTGACCACGAGGGCATAGATCGCGGCCAGCGCCAGCCCGAAGATCCCCATGATGCCGAACGCCCAGCGCCAGCCCAGATGCTGAGCCGCCACGCCGCCGATCGACACGCCCAGCACCGATCCGAAGGCGCCTCCCCCGATGAACGCTCCGGAGAGCGTGGCCCGCAGGGTGACCGGGAAGACGCTGAGGACCACCGCGATACCGACGCTCCCGTACGCGGCCTCGCCGACACCGACCATGAACCGGCCCAGGAACATCTCGCCGTAGTTCGCGGACACCGCGCAGCCCAGGGTCGCCAGGCTCCACACCACCGCGGCGATCACCAGGCTCCTGACCCGGCCCCAGCGGTCCGCCAGGAGTGACAGGGGGAAGGTGAGCACACCCACCATCAGCGCCACGATGCCGCTGAGCGAGCCCAGTCGGGCGTCGGACAACAGCCACTCCGCCTTCAGCAGCGGAAACACGGCATTGAGAACCTGCCGCGACATGTAGTCGGACAGCAGAAGCCCGAAGCTCAGGGCGAAGACCAGCCACGCGTAGCCGCGGGATACGGCCGGCCCGGCAGGAGACGTTCCCGGCACGGCCGTGCCGGCAGTGTGAAGTCCCATCGGCGTCACCTCTCTCGTCTCTGGCGGGGGCTCAGAAGGTTCTGTCACCGACGATTCCGGCGCGCTCCATCTTTCGTACGGCGGGCCAGTAGTCCTGGACGGCGTAGTGCTGTGTGGAGCGGTTGTCCCAGATGGCCACGCTGTTCTTCCGCCAGCGCCAGCGCACCTGGTACTCGGGAACGGCCGCCTGGCTGGTCAGGTAGGTCAGGAGGTTGGCGGCGCCGGGCGCGTGGTCCTGGCCGAATCGCACGTTCTGCGGCGTGTGGTGGTTGACGAAGTGCGTGGTGAAGGAGTTCACGAAGAGGACCTGCTCGCCGGTCTCCGGGTGAGTGCGCACCACCGGGTGTTCCGCGTCCGGGTGCTGTGCCTTCAACTCGTGCCGCCGCTCCATCGGCAGGACGGCGCCGAAGCTCGCCTCGATGCTGTGCCGTGCGCGCAGACCCGCGATCTGCTTCTTGATGTGCTCGGGCAGCCTGCGGTAGGCCTCGGCCATGTTGATCCAGATCGTGTCGCCGCCCACCTCGGGCGTCTCCACGCAGCGCAGGACGGCTCCCATGGGCGGGCACTCGCGCCAGGTGCCGTCGCAGTGGAGCGCGTTCTCGTAGTGCTCGGGCTCGCTGTCCAGGTCCTTGTAGATGCGGACCAGCCCCGGATGGTCCGGGTCGCTGCCGAGCACCGGGTGGTCCTCCAGCGGGCCGAAGCGTGAGGCGAAGGCGACGTGCTCGGCGCGGGTGATGTCCTGGTCCCGCAGGAAGAGGACCTTGTACCGCAGCAGCAGCTGCCTGATCTCGGCGAACAGGTCGTCGTCGCGTGCGGCGTCGCCGAGGTTCACACCGGACAGTTCGGCACCGATGGTGCAGGTCAGCGGCTCGACATTGATCGACGTGCGCAGGACGCCCGGGTGCACCAGCGCGGGTGCGTCTTCCCTCGGGTGGACGGTCTGGGGCATGGTGCTCACTCCTTGGTGACGTGTGGTGCCGGTCGCGGTGGGCTCAGAGGACGAAGACCGAGGATCCGGTGGTCCGTCCCGCTTCCAGATCGCGGTGTGCCTGTACCGCGTCCTCGAGTGCGTAGCGCTGATTGATCTCGATCTTGATGCGCCGGGACGCGACGTGTCCGAACAGTTCACCGGCAAGGGCGTCCCGCTCCGCCGGGTCGGCGATGTAGTCGGCGAGCGCGGGCCGGGTCACGAACAGCGAGCCGTGGACGGCCAGTTGCATGGCGTCGAGCGGCGGCACCCCGGACGCGGTGCCGAAGCACACCAGCAGGCCGCGGCGCTGCAGCGAGGCCATGGAGCCGGCGACGGTGTCCTTGCCGATGCTGTCGAAGACGACCGGGACCCCTTTGCCGCCGGTCAGCTCGCGCACCCGCTCGGCGACGTCCTCGTGCCGGTAGTAAATGATGTGATCGCAGCCATGGGCGCGGGCGACCTTCGCCTTCGCCTCGCTGGAGACCGTGCCGATCACGGTGATCCCCAGCAGCTTGGCCCACTGGGAGAAGATCAGGCCGACGCCGCCGGCCGCCGCGTGGAGCAGCACGGTGTCGCCGGCCTTCAGCGGGTGGATCCGGCGCAGCAGGTAGGCCGAGGTGAGGCCGCGCATGGTCATCGCCGCGGCGGTCTCGCAGCTGATCTCCTCCGGCAGCTTGATCAGCGAGTCCGCGGGCATGACCCGCTCCGTGCTGTAGGCACCCAGCGGGCTCCCGGTGTACGTCACCCGGTCGCCCTCGGCGATGTGCGTGACGCCCTCGCCCACGGCCTCGATCACACCCGAGGCCTCCACCCCGAGGCCCGCGGGCAACGCGGCCGGATACAGGCCGGTGCGGAAGTAGGTGTCGGCGAAGTTGAGACCGACGGCGACGTGCCGGATCCGTACCTCGCCCGGGCCAGGGGCACCGACGGTGACCTCTTCCCACCGCAGGACGTCCGGGCCACCGGTTTCGTGGAAGCGAATGGCGTGTGCCACAAGTTGCTCCGTTCACTCATGTGTGGGGTGGCGGTCGCGGGCCGACGGTGTGAGTCGGCCAGGCCGACGCCGTACCGGTGCCGCGACCGCCGCCATCGGGTCAGGTCGGGTCAGCTCTTGACGTCGCGCAGCATGGAGCCTCGCCGGCCGGGACGGCGGTTGGGGACCATGCCGAGCCGGTCCAGGGTCTCGTCGGCGTCCGCGTACCATTCGCCGATCTTGTAGATCCTCTTCGCCTCCTGCCCGGTGGCGATCTCACGGTCGAGCGCGCCCGCGATCCGGACCATCTGCTCGACCTGCTGCACCGAGGACATCCGCTCGCCCTTGCGCCGCCACAGGTTGTCCTCGTTGCCGACCCGGACGTGCGCGCCCAGGGCGATGCCGATCGCGTTCATCGGCGCCACCGCGCGCATGGAGGCCTCGATGGTGAGCACGGCGCCGTCCGGGACGCGCCGGACGAACTCGATCAGGTCGGCCGGGTGCCGGCCGGCGAAACCACCGCCGATGGCAACGTAGTTGAGCGTCAGCGGGCCGCTGTAGACGCCCTTGCGGATCAGCCGCTCCACGGTCTCCAGCTGCGCCATGTTGGCGAGTTGGAAGTGCGGCTGGATGTCGCCCGCCCGAAGCCGCTCGAGGTGCTCCAGGTAGAAGTCCGGTCCGGCCTCGACCACCATGTCCCGGTAGGCCTTGTAGTAGGCCGGCTTGGCGATGGAGGTGCCCTCGATGTCCTCGTCGTCGAAGAGCTCGACGATGTTCATCTGGTTGGTGTTGATCGCGATGGTCACCTGGTCCGGCCGGGGGGAGATCTCGGCCAGCATGTGGCGAGTGTCGTAGCTGAGCCACTTGGCGTCGGCGCCCTCGTCCTCGGGGGCGAAGGAGATCGACCCGCCGATCTGCAGGACCATGTCGGGCACGGCCTCACGCAGCCGGGCCATCAGCTCGTTGAACATGGACATGCGCTTGGAGCCATGGCCGTCCGGTTCGCGTACGTGGATGTGGAGTACCGTGGCGCCGGCGTTGTAGCAGTCGACCGCCGCCTGTACGTGCTCGTCCATGGTGAGCGGGAGGTCGTCGGCGTCGCCGGGCAGCCATTCCGGCCCGTAGGGCGCGGCCTGGATGACCAGCTTCTCCTGGTTCTCCGGGTACAGGGAGTCGTCGAAGAAGTGCACGGTCCATCTCCTTTGGGAAAAGGTCTTCACCCGGTGCGCACATCGCTGCGGACGGCGTGGAGTGAGACTGCGGACGGCATTCCGGGGCACGAGGGCAGCCCGGACACGATCAAGGGGTGCCGGGAGTCCTGCGGCCGGGAGCAGGGTCCCTGCTCCTGTTCGTGCGGCCGGCGGTCTCCCTTGCGGTAAGCCAAAGTTAGGGCGGAGTTAGGCCAGGCGCTTTACCTGAGGTGACACCCGACTTATCGCTTGGGGACAGCCCTCCGCAGGCGCCACTGCCTGGGGCTGCAGCCGAACCGTTCGCCGAACCAGCGCGAGAAGGCACTCGGCGCGGAGAAGCCCAGCAGCCCGGAGATCTCCGTCAAGGAGCGGCGCGGGTTGGCGACGAGCTGCTCCGCGATCTGGACACGTGTCGCGTTGAGCAGGGACGAGAACGTCTCACCCGAGGCCGCCAGGTGCCGGTGCACGGTTCGCCGGTCGACTCCGAGGCTGGCCGCGACCTGCTCGATCGAACAACGGCCGGTCGGCAACAGCACTTCGATCAGGTCCCGCACGCGGTCCAGCTCGGTCGTGCCCCTCGAGACGGCGATGGACTCGAAGTACCGCCGCGCGTAGGTCCGCAGCAGTGGGTCGGACATGGGGTTGGGTGTGTCGAGATCGTCGGCGTAGAGGACGATGCCGTTGAACTCCTGGTCGAATTCGAGCACCGGGCCGAAGACGCGCCGATGGGTTCCGGTGTCCGCCGGAGAGCTGTGTGTGAAACACACGGACACCGGCTGCCACCGCGTACCGAGGAAGGCACGCAGGAGATGGTGGAAAGCTCCGACGGCCAGCTCCATGGACTGGCGGACCGCCATGGCCTCCCCCGGCTCGAGGCTCAGCTTGAGCGTGGCCAGGCCGTTCGCCTCGGAGAGCCGGCTGTGGAGCATCTCGTTGTACATGTACTCGTGGCGGACGAGGAGTTCGAGTGCGCTGCGCGCATCGGGCTCCTCGCGGACGACGAGGCTGATGGGTCCGAGGTTGGAGAAACGGCGGCGCTCGGCGAGGAGCAGTCCGAAGTCCTCGCGGTGCGAGGCCGCCGCCGAGAGCTCGAGCAGCTGGGTCACGGCGACGCCGGATATCCATCTGTCCTGGACCGTGAGGCCGACGGGGTCCAGACCCACGCGCTTCATCAGGGTCAGAGGGTCGATGCCGAGAGACTTGCCGAGTTCGACATAGCTGTTCAGCGCGGCGTTGCGGACAAGCGGCTTCATGGGCGCACTCCAGGCTCTGTCCCCGATTGATAAGTCGGATGTCACGCGTGGTCAAGCGCCGAGGGAGCTCGTGACCTAGCGTTGCACCACCGCTACGGAACATGCCGCCTGGATTCGGGCGCCCGGCCGATCGGACGCCCGACGGAGAACACCTTGGCAAACAGTCCAACCGTTGACCATCCCTGGAAGAACTGGATCGAAGCCGACGCCCGAGTCCGGGATGTCGACGGTGTTCGGCTCGGCTTCGAAGTCCTCTGATCTTGAGCCCCCAGACCCCCGCTCAGCCGTAGAACCCGGGGTATACGCTCAGATGGAAGTGCGTTACTTGCGGGAGCCGTGATGACAGGCGTCGGCAACCACGGGGCGGAGTCACCGAGCCCGGTGACGTCGCTCGACCACGAAGACCGGCTCTTCGTCAGGGTGCTGCAGCAAGCGGTACGAGAACTTGATGCGGCCGGCGGTTTCGCGCTGGTCCCGGTCGAAGCGAAACAGGCACTGGCCTGCGTGGTCGGCGTGGGCCATCCAGTGTCGATCTTCATGGCGGCCGAGGTCCTGCCGCTGGACAACGACCAGTACGCCGCCGTCGTCGCCTACCGCACCGGACGCCAACAGGTAGCCATCCGGGACCAGGCCGAGGCCGGAATGGACCTCACCTCGCCGTTCCCGTACACCGTGGTCGCCACGCCGCTGATCGGCCCCTCGGGACGACTGCTCGGCGTGATCACCTTCGTCTGGGACGACCCCTCCAGTCCTCACGCGGCAGCGCCCAGCGAGGTGAGGACCCGCTGCTGGGACTTCGCGGCCGGGTGCGCGCGAAGCCTGGAGGAGCAAGGCTCCCGCCGCCGCAGCACGTCCGCCGCCACGCCGCGATTCGTGCTGGGCCCCGTACCCAGCGGTCAGGAACTGCTTCCGAGGGCGGCAAGCATCTCCTTCCTCTACCAGATCTACAGGCTCGCCTCCCGACTCACCCGGCCGCTGACGTCCCGGGGCGTCGCCGAGGTCGCCGTCGCACGGATCATGGAGCCCTTCGGTGCCCTTTGCCTCGCCATCTCCGTCATGGACGAAGGCCGACCCCGAATGCTGGGATACAGCGGTTGTCCCCGCGATCTCGCCCGCCGGCTCGTCGGAGCGCAGGCGGCCCGGTCAGGTGACGACACTCAGGGCTTTCCGACCGCCGAGCGACCGCTCTTTCGCGCGAGGGATCCGATCGAGCCACCGATCGTCGCCTACTGCCTGCTGCCGCTGATCTCGGGAGACAGCAGGATCGGTACCCTCGCCCTCGGCTTCGACCGCCCCCGCCACTTCTGCCCCGACGAACGGGCGACCCTGGTCACCATGGCCGCGCTGCTCGCCCAAGCCGTCGAGCGCGTCCGCCAGGTCGAGGCCGAGCTCCGGCTGGCCCGCGGGCTTCAGCAGGGCTTGCTCCCCCACACGCTCCCGCACAGGGGAGAGCTGGACATCGCCGCCCGCTACGACACACCCGCGGCAGGCACAGCGGTCGGTGGCGACTGGTACGACGTCCTCAGCCTTCCCGACGGCAAGGTCGGTCTGGTCATCGGGGACGTCGAGGGCCACAGCCCCCGTGCGGCCGCGAACATGGGCCAGATCCGCAGCGCCGTACGCGCGTACGCCGCCGAGGGACACCGTCCCGCCGATCTGCTCGAACGCACCAACCGGTTGCTCGCGGACCTCGGCACCGACACGCTGGCCACCTGCTGCTGCGCCTGGCTCGATCCGGAAGCCGAAACCGCCGAGATCGCGACCGCCGGCCACCCGGCACCTCTGCTCCGTCTCCCGGACCGCCTGGAGGTGCCCGACCTCCCCATCGGGATACCACTGGGCATCGAGCCGGGTGCCCACTACCACTCGACCGAGGTGGCGCTCCCCGAGGGATCCACCCTCGTCCTGTACACCGATGGGCTGGTGCACTCCCACACGGTTCAGCTCGACGACGGCGTCAAGGCCCTGCACCAACTGGTGGCCGAACAAGGCGATCAGTCGCTGGAAGCCCTGGCCGACCGCATGCTCGCGATCACCGCCGACGCCGGTCGCGACGACGACGCCGCTCTGCTGATCGCCCAGCTCGTCGGCATGCGCGAGGCACTGCGCCACCGGGTAGGTCGCATGATCGTCCATCGGCACGACCTCGCCGCCGTGAGAAAAGTCCGTGGATTTCTCCGTGACCACGCCCACGACTGGGGTTGGGACGCCGTCCTGGACGAGTTGGAGCTGGCCACCACCGAACTGGTCACCAATGCGCTGATCCACGCCGACAGCGAGGTCGACGTGCGGCTCCGCGAGTACCCCGAGCGTCTCCGGGTGGAGGTACGCGACTTTGACCCGAGGCCGCCGATACCGGCTCCCGTCCTCGCCCAGGCCCCGGCGGGCACCGAGTCGGAGCACGGCCGCGGCCTTCTCATCGTCGACGCACTGGCCTCGTCCTGGGGCAACTCGCCCAGCGGACGGGGCAAATCGGTATGGTTCGAGCTGCGCCGTATGAGGGTCGAGCCTTGATCCACCGTGTGCATGGTGATGACGGGTGCCGGGCGGGCGCGGGTGCCCAGGGTGTCCCGCACGTCCTCACCGGCAGTGGACGCTCACGGCATACCCGCCGCCGTCGTAAGGGTCGGCGTCCCAGGTGGCGAAGCGGTCGACGAGTGTGAGACCGGCTTCGGCGCAGCAGTCGTCGTACTGTGCCAGCGTGATGCTGGGCGGCACGGGCAGGTGGGCTTCGTCCAGGCCGAAGCCGGCGACCAGCAGACCTCCCGGACGCAGGGCCGCGGCCAGGCGCTCGACCACCGTGATCTCGGTACCGGCGGCGAGCAGCGGGAAAACGTTCCCTGCGGCGACCACGAGATCGAAGTCCGCCGCGATGCCGAGGAGGGCCGGATCGAACCCGGTCAGATCGACCTGGAACCAGGGCAGCCCCGGCGCCTGTTCCCGCGCCATCGCCAGCATCGACGCATCAAGATCCACCCCGACGCAGTCGTACCCGAGCTCCGCGAGGCGGATCATGACCCGCCCGGTACCGCACCCGGCGTCGAGCACTCGCGCTCCGGCAGGCACGAGAGCGGCGCAGAACCGCGCCTCACCGTGCATGTCCTTCCCGCTGAGAGCCAGGGCCGCGAACCGTGCGGCGTAGTCCTCTCCGGACGTCCCGCCGGTCAGCTCCTTCCAACGGCTCATGGGAGCAACTATAGGTCGACCGTGTGCCGCTCGATGAAGCCGCTCCCGGCGAAGGGCCACCACTCAGCCGAAAAGCCAGTCGAGGGTGCGTTGCCGGGATGCTCGTACGTGGTCGCGCGCGGCGGTGGCGGCCCGGTCCGGGTCGCCACCGGCGATGGCCTCTGCCAGCGCCTGATGCTCGGCATGTATGAGGTCGAAGTCCTCGATCTTGCGGCGCAGCCAGTCGACCCGCCCCACGATGGGCTCGAGCGTCTCGGCAAGCAGCATGTTGCCGGAGAGGGCGGTGATCTCTTGGTGCAGTCCGGAATTGGCCGCATGTGCGGCCGGGACATCGCCCGCGTCGACGGCCTCGCCGGCTCTGCGCATCATGGCAGCGAGACGGTTCTGCGCGCCCTGGGCGACGCGTTCGGTCGCCTGCCGGGCGGCGAGGGCCTCGAGCGCCTCCCGGAGGTCGTACAACTCGGACACCTGCCGCTGGTCCAGCGCGCGCACCACCATCCCGCGGGTGGGCAGGTGTTCGACGAGGCCCTCGTTGTGCAGGATGCGCAGGGCTTCGCGGACGGGTAGCCACGACACCGAATACCGCTCGGCCAGTTCCTGTTCGATGAGCCGGGTGCCGGGCGGAAATGTGCCGTCGTAGATGCCGCCCCGAATGCCTTCTCCGACGATGTCCCGCAGCGGCTTCTTGTTTCGGTACAGCTTGGAAGACGATGTCGTCACTGGTCTCTGCCCACGCTCGCTCGACGGACCCGTACGGAGCGGCCAGTCTACGGCTGGCGAGCGCGCCTCCCGCGAGGCCGCGATCCGATGCCCGGCGGGGCCGGCCGCCCGAGCCGGCGTCGCGCTTTTGGTATACCATTTCCCATGACTTTTCACGTGCCCGACGCACTGGTGCGCGTCCCCGGGCCGGGGCTCGTCACGACAGGGGGCCGGGGCGTCACCCGCGACGCAGACGTCCTCCCGTGAACTTCCCGTCCAAGGCTTCTCCCGAAGGGAGCTCTCCTCAGGTGCCGTCGGCGACACCGTCTTCAAGCAACAAGCCCGGACTGCGTGCCGCGTTGGCCTCGCTGCGGGGGAACCGGCCCTTCCAACGGCTGTGGTTCTCCAATGTGTTCTTCTTCGGGGGTGTGTGGACGCAGACCCTGGTGCTCGGTTGGCTCGCGTTCGAGACGACGCACTCGGAGTTCCTCGTGGCCGTGTTCACCGCCGCGCGTCTGGCTCCGATGCTCCTCGGACCGGTGGCCGGTGCGGTCGCCGACCGGCACAACCGTGTCCGGCTGTTGACCATCGCCTGCGCGTGGGCCATGGGCGCCGTCGCAGTGGTCGCGGCACTGGCGACGGTCGGCCGACTGCCGTACTGGGGGCTGGTCGTCGGCGGGCTCGCCATCGGCCTCGCCCAGTCACCCTCGCAGCCGGCCCGGGCCTCGCTGGTTCTCGAGCTCGTGGGCCGGGAGAACCTCTCCAACGCCAACGCGCTCAACGCCATGGCGCTGAACATGACGCAGGTGATCGGCCCCGGGCTCGGCGGTGCGATGATCGCGGTGATCGGCGCCCCCGCCGCCTTGTGGGTCTCGACCGCTTGGTACGGCGCCTCACTCGTCCTTCTCCTGCCCCTGCACGAGTACGGGAAGGTCGTCCACGACGAGGCCCAGTCGGTCCTGGCGATGGTGGCCGGCGGCTTCCGGAGTGTCGGACGCAACCCGCTCGCGGTGGCGGTACTCCTCGTCACACTGGCGGCGAACACCCTGCTGTGGCCGGTGTACCAGTCCTTCATGCCGGTCTTCGCCGAGGAGTCCCTCGGGCTCGACGCCGCGGGCCTCGGCGCCCTTCTGACCTGCTCGGGCATCGGGGGCCTCGTCGGCTCGCTCGTCATCGCCGGACTGGGCGACTTTCGCCGCAAGGGTGCCCTGTTCGTGGTCGGCACCGCGGTCTGGGCCGTTCTCTGGGCGTTTTTCGCCCTGTCCCACACGGTGTCGCTGTCGTTCGCGCTGATGAGCGTGATCGGTCTGAGCAGCGCGGCGTTCGGCGTGCTGCAGACCACGCTGCTGCTGATGACGACCGACCCGGCCGTCCACGGCCGGGCCCTCGGCCTGCAGGAGCTCGCCATCGGCATCATGCCGGTCGCCACCCTCGCCCTCGGGCTGATAGCGGAACGGGCCGGGGTGGCCCGTACCGTCTTCGCCGCCGGCCTCCTCCTCGTCGTCGTACTCGGGCTCGTGGCCGTGCGGGTACCGGCGCTGCTCAAGTTCAGCGGACGGAGCCCCGTTTGACCGTCCGGCCGGGCGGTCTGCCCCCCGACCCCGGAGCCTGAGGCCCGGGGAAGGTGACCGTCGGAGGGCATTCGCCGCAGGGGATCCTCCGGACTCCTACGGCCAGGGACTGGGGGCGGGTGGGGGCACCACCGCAGGCCGGTCGTCGCAGGTGATGGTGTTGGGCAGTTCCCACGGCGCGAGCCAGGACCCGTTGCCGCCGCGGTCGGAGACGGAGAACTCCGAACCGGCAGGCGTGAAGTGGAAGGACCCGCAGTTGTTGACGCTCACCGCGCCGACGTTGCGGGCCCGCACGTTCTCGAAACTCGCCGACCCCGCGGCGCGGGCGCTGACCACGGACGTACCCGTACCGTCGACCTTGATGTCCTTGAAGTGCACGTCGGTGATCGAGTACTTGTCCTTGACCGGCCAGTCGGCGACGAGCATCACCGCGTTGTAGGTGTTGTCGAGGAAGGAGTCGCCCACCACCTCGACGTCCGCGCTGATGTCCTTCTCCAGGGCGTAGAACCAGATCGCCCCGAGCCCGATGTTCCAGTTGAGCTCGTAGGTACCGGCACGCACCGTGGTGTTGTCGGTGATCCACAGGTGGCCGGTGAAGGCTTCGGCGCCGAAACGGGAGCCGACCTGGATACCGCTGCCCTCCCGGACGGGGTCCGCGACGAGGTTGCCGGAGACGGTGTTGTCCGTTCCGCCGTACAGCGCGATGCCGTTGGCCAGCACCGGGGACTGCACGGTGTTGTGGTCGAAGACGTCGCGCGCGTCCTGCGTCTTCTCCGACCACATGGCCAGCCCGTCGTCGCCCGTGTTCCGGATGAAGTTTCCGGAGACGACGGAGTCGGTCACCCCGGTGTGGAAGTTGATGCCGTCGGCGATCTGGTCCGCGATGTGGTTGCCGGTGATCCGCAGGTTGCTCATGGGCCCGTCGAACCACATGCCCACCTTGGTGTGGTGGATGTACAGCCCCTCGATGGTCGAGTCGCTCAGTGCCCCGCCGATGCCGTTCACCTGATCGGTGTCGATCCGTTCGCGCACGTCGCCCTCGATGGCGAAGCCCGACAGGTGCACATGGTGGCTGCCGCCCGCCGAAGCGTCCTTGCCGTAGAAGCCGACGCCGGTGTGGACCGAGCCGTCCGGGGCCGGTGCCGCGAGGGTGACCTGGTGGCCCTTGATGATCGTGTACCAGCTGCCGGCACCCTCGATCGTGACGTCGTCGACGATGATGTGCCGGCTGACCTGGTACGTCCCCCGAGGGATGTAGACCTTCCGGTGTGCCCGTCCGGCGAAGGCGATGGCCTTGTCGAACGCGTCGGCGGAGTCGCGCCGTCCGCTGGGGTCCGCTCCGAAGGCCAGCACGTCGGCCGCGGACGGGTCCGTCTTCGGCGGAGCGACGAGCTGGGAGTCCATCAGGTCGATCACGGTGGTCGCGGCCGTGCTGCGCTGCGGCACGCGCAGCCGGATGTGGGCACCGGCCGGATAGGCACGGCCGAGCAGCAGCCGCTGCTCGTCGTAGAAGTGGTTCGGCCGAAACGGCTTGGCGATCACCGGGGCCGGGGTGGTGGCGCCCGGGACGCAGCCGCACTCGGTGATCCACCAGTCGGGGTGCAGCAGGTCGGCGGTGGGGTCGTCGGTGAACGGATACTGGTTGTACAGCCAGGCGTACTGCGAGGTCAGCGTCATGGTGCCGCTGTGGCGCCCGTTCACGCTGACGTCGAGCGGGGCGGTGATCCCGCCGCCGGTCGGGGCGTCCGGGATGCTGTAGCGCACGGTGATGGCGTTCGCGGCACGCGGCAGCGTGAACTCGACGTACTGGCCGGACGCGAGACTGACCGCACTGCGGCCCGAGGCCTCGGCGGCGAGCGTGTACGCGGTGCGACCCGGCCCGATGACGGTGCCGTCGGTCGGGGCGCGCTCCGCCTCCTGCTCCAGGAAGCCGAGGTCGGCTCCGCGACCGGCGACCAGGGCGGGGTCGAGTCCGGCACGGGTCACGGGCGCGGCCCGGGTCTCCTTGGCGGCACCGGCCGCCGCGGCATCGCCGGCCGGCACCGCGGCGAGACCGACCGACGCCGCCACGGCCGCGAGGGCTGCGACGGCTCTTCGCCGCGCGCCGGTACGTCTGCTTGTGCGGTTCACTGCGCCTCGATTCTGTGGTGGAAGGCGATGGATCCTCGCGGGAGCTGTGGGAAGGAACGGGCCGCGTCGCTCACCTCCGTGAGCGGCGCGGCCCGGTGCGGTCGGTGCCGCGTCCCGGTCAGGGCAGGCGCAGCCAGACCGCGGTATCGGTGGGCAGCTGTCCGTCCGTCAGCGGTGCGCTGCTCAGCAGGACCTGCCGGTGCGGTGGCAGAGGTGCCGGCTCCGGGCCCAGATTGACGACGCAGCCGAATCCGGTGTCGCGGGTGAAGGAGAGGACCTGGGGGCCGCTGGGAAGCCAGGTCATCTGCCCGTCGCCGAGTGCGGTCTCGCTCCGGCGCAGGCTCAGCGCCGTGCGGTACAGGCTCAGCATGCTGTCCCGGTCCGCCGACTGCCGCTCCGCCGTCAGCGCCGACCAGTCCCGGGGCTGGGGCAGCCAGGGCCGGGTGCCCTCGGGGCCGAAGCCGAACGGCGGGGCGTCGCCGCTCCACGGCAGCGGCACGCGGCAGCCGTCCCGGCCGGGGTCGGCTCCTCCGGTGCGGTGGAACATCGGGTCCTCGATGACCGAGTGCGGCAGGTCCTCGACCTCGGGCAGGCCGAGCTCCTCGCCCTGGTAGAGGTAGACGGAGCCGGGCAGGGCCAGGCTCAGCAGCGCTGCCGCCCGAGCACGCCGGGTGCCGAGTGCGAGGTCGGTGGGGGTGCCGTGGGCCTTGGCCGCGAAGTCGAATCCGGTGTCGGCACGCCCGTAGCGGGTGACGGTCCGGGTCACGTCGTGGTTGGCCAGCACCCAGGTGGCGGGCGCGCCGACGGGCGAGTGCACGGCGAGCGTGGTCGTGATCGCCTCGCGCAGCCGAGCGGCGTCCCAAGGGCAGGTGAGGAAGCCGAAGTTGAAGGCTGTGTGGAGTTCGTCGGGGCGCAGGTAGCGGGCGAAGCGCTCGGGGTCGGGCAGCCAGACCTCGCCGATCAGCGCGCGCGGCGGGGTGTAGGACTCGGCGACCTTGCGCCAGTCCCGGTACACCTCGTGGATCTCGTCGCGGTCCAGGTAGGGGTGCGGGTCCATACCGTCCACCAGGTCGGGAAGCGCCGGGTCCTTCATGACCTCGGCGGCGGAGTCGATGCGGACCCCGGCCGCGCCCCGGTCGAACCAGAAGCGCAGCACCTCCTCGTGCTCCCGGCGCACCTCGGGGTGCTGCCAGTTCAGGTCGGGCTGGGCGGAGGCGAAGCGGTGCAGGTACCACTGGCCGTCCGGGACGCGGGTCCAGGCGCTTCCACCGAACTGGGACGTCCAGTTGTTGGGGGGAAGCTCGCCGTTCTCGCCCCGACCCTCACGGAACCAGAACCGGTCGCGCTCCGGCGAGCCGGGGCCCGCGGCGAGCGCGTCCTGGAACCAGCGGTGCCGGTCGGAGACGTGGTTGGGGACGATGTCGACGATGGTGCGGATACCCGACGCCAGTGCTTCGGCGATCAGCTTCTCGGCCTCCCCCAGGCTGCCGAAGGCCGGGTGGATGGCCCGGTAGTCGGCCACGTCGTAGCCGCCGTCGGCCATCGGTGAGGCGTACCAGGGGGTGAACCAGAGTGCCTCGACACCGAGTTCGGCGAGATACGGCAGCCGGGACCGGACGCCCGTCAGGTCGCCCACCCCGTCGCCGTCCGCGTCGGCGAAGCTGCGCACGTAGATCTGGTAGATCGCGGCGCCACGCCACCACTCGTGGGGTTGGTGCACGGTAGAAGTCTCCTCGGGAGATGGTGTCAGCCCTTGAGGCTGCCGGCGGTGAGCCCGGACATGATGTTGCGTTGGAAGATCAGGAAGAAGATCACCGTCGGCACGGCGGAGATGGCCGAGGCGGCGATCAGCACGTTCTCCGGCACGCCCAGGGAGAGCGAGTAGATGCCGGCGTTGAGCGTCTGCCTGGTCGGGTCGGGCTCGGCCAGCAGCGGCCAGAGGAAGTCCTTCCACACGTTGACCAGGGCGAAGATGGACACCACGCCGATGATCGGCCGGGACATGGGCAGCACGATGGAGAGCAGTGTGCGCAGCGGTCCGGCGCCGTCGATGGCGGCGGAGTCGAGCAGTTCCTGGGGCACCGAGTCGAAGAAGCGCTTCAGCAGGTAGATGTTGAAGGCGTTGGCCACCGACGGGAGCCAGATCGCCCAGGGGGAGTTGAGCAGGTTCTGGTGGATCAGCGGCAGGTCCAGCACGGTCAGGTACTGCGGGACGACCAGCACCATGGCCGGGATCATCAGGGTGGCCAGCATCAGGCCGAGGATCGCGTTGCCCAGCGCCGGCCGTAGCTTGGACAGCGAGTACGCCGCGGCGACGTCCAGGACGAGCTGGAAGGCGAGTGCCCCGAAGGCGTACCAGAGCGTGTTGAGCAGCAGGTGGCCGATGTCGAGGCGAGTCCACGCGTCGCTGTAGTTGGAGGCCTCGATGTGGTGCGGGTAGAAGGTGGGCGGGGTCTGGATGGACTCGGTGGTGCTCTTGAGCCCGCCCGTCACCAGCAGGTAGAGGGGGCCCAGAAAGACCAGCGTGAAGGCGACGACGATCAGGATCAGCGTCACCCGGTAGAGCGTGCGGTTGAGCTGGGCCGGATTGACCAGGGTGCGGGTGTCGCTCATGACTCCAGCCTCCGGTTGAGTCGCACGTAGATCACCGAGAACCCGGCGAGCACCAGCAGCAGAAGCAGGCCGAGGGCGCAGGCGGCGCCGTAGTTGGAGAAGTTGAACGCGTACTGGTAGATCAGGTAGACGACGGTGGTGGTCGAACCCTCCACCCCCTGGCCGCCGTTGGTGAGGATGAAGGGCTCGACGAAGACCTGCATGGTGGCGACGATCTGAAGCATCAGCATCAGCGAGAGGACGAGCCGGGTCTGCGGGATCGTCACGTGCCAGACGCGCCGCAGCAGTCCGGCCCCGTCCAGTTCGGCGGCCTCGTAGAGCTCACCGTGTATGTTCTGCAGCGCCGCCAGGTAGATCAGCGTGGCGCTGCCCATGTTCATCCAGGTGGAGGCGATGACGACGGCGAGCATCGCCGTGTCCGGGGACTGCAGCCAGCCGGAGGTGGGCAGGTGCAGCAGCTGCAGCAACCGGTTGATCGGCCCGTACTCGGGGTTGTACAGGTACTTGAACAGCAGCAGTGAGGACACCGGCGGAAGCATCACCGGCAGGTACACCAGGATCCTCAGGTAGCCGCGCGCGTGCCGCAGTTCGTTCATCACCACGGCCGTGACGAACGGCAGCGCGAAGCCGAACAGCAGGGCCAGGCCGGTGAATTCGGCGGTGTTCCGCCAGGCCGGCCAGAAGCTGGGGTCGTGCACGATCTGGTCGAGGTTGTGCAGGCCGACCCAGGTGGTCGTGCCCGCCTTCGCCTTCTGGAAGCTCATGATCACTTCGCGGACCATGGGATACCACTGGAAGCAGGCGAAGCAGAGCACCGCGCCGATCAGGAAGCCGTGTGCGGTGAGGTTGCGCTGTACGGACCTGCGCAGTGCCCCGGACCGGTCGGCCGCCCTCGCGGGCGGCGCGTCGGTTCCGGAGGATGCGGTCGCGACCGCCATCGTCGATCTCCTTGGGAAGCTGCTCGTCCCGGGGCCTGGCGGCCCCCCCGACTACTGGGCGTTGGCGAGGACCTGGTTGACCTGCTGCTCAGCGGTGTTCAGCAGCTTCTGCAGGTCGGCGTTGGGGTTCGTCAGCGTCGACGCCATCGCGGTGTCGAGGATCTTGTAGATGGCCTGGGCGTTGCCGGGCTCGGTGACGCCGGGGACGTTGGCCTTCACGAAGGACTCGAAGGCCTTCACCGACATCGTGGCGTTGGCCGCCTTGAGCTGGGCGTCCTTGGTGGCTGTGGCTCCCTGGAACAGCTGCGGCTGGGGCAGTCCGACCGCCTGGCCGGAGGACTTGGCGCGGGCGTAGTTGTACTGCTGGCCCTGGCCCTGCGTCAGCCAGAGGTAGCTGAGCAGCTGGATCCCGGCCTTGTTCTGCTCGGGTGTGTTCTTGACGTTGAACATGTAGTCGTCGCCGCCGGTGAGGGTGCCGGCGCCGGGGCCGTTCTGGCCGGGGATCGGGCCCATGCCGAAGTCCTCGTAGTGGGCGCCGAGGCTCTGCACCATGTAGGTGATGTCGTCAGGTGCGGCGATGTACATCCCCAACTTGCCCGCTGCCATCTGCTTCTGGAGGTCGCCCCACTTGTACAGCTGGGTGCTGCCCATGACGTCGGCGCCGAAGCGGAGCTTGTGCAGGTTCTGCAGCACGGCCAGGCCCTGGGGGTTGTTGAAGGCCGCCTTTTTGCCGTCGTCGCTCACCATCCGGCCGCCCTGGGCGTAGATCTCGGCGGTGAAGTGCCAGCCGCCGTTGTTTCCCGCGCTGTAGTCGCCGTAGCCCGCGACGCCCTTGCCCAGGGCGGCTATCTTCTTGGCGTCGGCCTCGACCTCGGCCCAGGTCTGCGGCGGTTGGTCGGGGTTGAGCCCGGCCTTCTGGAAGAGCTTCCGGTTGATGATCATGCCCATGGTGTAGTTGGTGCGCGGAATGCCGTAGATCTTCCCGTCGGCCTTCTGGGTGTCCCACACCGCGGACATGATGTCGTCCTTGACCGGCAGGTTCTCGGCGGTGACGTACTTCGTGATGTCGGCCGCCTGGCCGGCGTCCAGGACCTGCTGCTTGTCCGTGAAGTAGGTGTAGAAGACGTTGGGCTGGGTGCCGCCCTTGAGCGCGGCCGTGAACAGTTCAGGGGTCTCGCACGGGAACGTGTCGATGCTCTTCACCGTGATGTTCGGGTGCAGCTTCTCGAAGGCCGCGATGTCGTCGGCCCACTGCTTGCGCTGCGTCGGGCGGCTCTTCGGCGGGGCACAGTCGATGGAGATGGAGACCTTGCCGTCGCTCGACTTGGTACCGCCGCTGGAGGAGTTGGAACAGGCGGCAGCGGTCAGGGTGAGGGCGCCGGCCATCAGCAGCGCTGCGGATCTGCGCATGGGTAGAAGACCCCTTCATGGGCGGAGTGCGTGGGATGTGACGCGCCTCACTTAAGCACCACCGCGTCTTCACCGCAATATCTCGACGGGAATTTGCAAGAACTCAACGCGAGACCGTGACGTGACGGGGCACGAACAACGCAAGGGCCGCACCCCATGGGGGTACGGCCCTTGCCGGAGCTACGCGTTGACGCGCCGTCAGCTGCCGGGCTCCCTCCGCGCCAGCCCGGTCGATCCGCGCACCACGAGCTCCGGCTCGAAGAGCAGCTCGTCGTGGGTGACCTTGGCGCCGGCCAGCTCTCCCACGAGCAGTTCCACGGCGGCGCGACCCATCGCCTCGATGGGCTGACGGATGGTGGTCAGCGGCGGATCGGTGCAGGTCATGAAGGAGGAATCGTCGTAGCCGATGATCGACACGTCCCCGGGCACATCGAGCCGACGCCTGCGGGCGGCGCGAACCGCCCCCAGGGCCAGCGGGTCCGAGGCGCAGATGATGCCGGTGACACCGCGCTGCAACAGGCGAGCGGCCGCGGCCTGGCCGCCCTCCAGGGAGAACAGCGCGTGTGCGACGTCCTCCTCCTCGAGCTCGAGACCGGCCCCCTCCAGTGCCGTACGAGCCGCCGCCAGCTTGCGCCGCGACGGCATGTGATCGGGCGGGCCGAGCACCAGGCCGATCCGTCGGTGGCCCAGTGACAGCAAGTGCCCGGCGCTCTGTTCCACCGCGACCGCGTCGTCGCAACTGACCTGTGGGAAGTCCAGGTCGGATATGGCGGCGTTCATCAGCACAGTCGGCAGACCGCGGCGGGACAGCCGCTCGTAGTGCTCGTGCGGGGACTCGGCCTGGGCGTACAGGCCACCGAAGAAGATCACGCCCGAGACCTGCTGCTGGAGCAGCAGTTCCACATAGTCGGCTTCGGAGACACCGCCCGCCGTCTGCGTGCACAGCACCGGCGTGAAGCCCTGCTGCGCCAGCGCACTGCCGACCACCTCGGCGAAGGCGGGAAAGATGGGGTTCTGCAGCTCCGGCAGGACCAGCCCGACCAGCCTCGAGCGCTCGCCCCGCAGCTGGGTCGGGCGCTCGTAGCCGAGCACGTCCAGGGCGGTCAGCACGGCCTCGCGGGTCTGCTCGGAGACACCGGGCTTGCCGTTGAGCACCCGGCTGACCGTCGCCTCGCTGACCCCGACTTTCCTGGCCACCTCGGCAAGTCGTCGCGTCATGGCTCAACCCTAGGGCATGTGCCGCAATCCACTTACAGTCTGACGTAAAAATTCGTCATTGTTTGCAGCAAGACCGTCGGGATGATCGCGGCAAGTAGATAGTGGGGATCGATAATTTACAGAAAAAAGTAATCATGGAACAGAGCAACCGTGGTGCGGGTGGCGGCTTCGGCCGGGGCGAAGGACATCCACACCATGCCGAGCGCGGCGACAAGGGCCACACCCAGGCGCGGGACGAGCTCCGTTACGGAAATTGTTCGCCATGACATCGGAAACAAGGTGGCGCGCACAGCGGTCCGGGGGCCGGCCCACGTGAGTTGTGGGCCGGCCCCGGGGATCCCGCACGGAGCCGATCGCGGACGACTCCTGGCGGAGGTCCGGCGGATGACGCGTTGCCGTCAGGGGTTGACGTTGATGGTGAAGGTCGTGGTCGGGTTGTAGACGTCGATGTGGTTGTTGGCCTGGGTCAGGTGGTTGAACGTCGCCGAGCCCACGGCCGGGCCCTGTCCCGATTCGGGCAGCGGGTTGGCCCAGACGCCGTAGCCGGACTTGGCGTCGTAGGCGTCTCCGCTCTGCTGTGCCCCGGTGATGGACGTGTTGGTGAAGACGGTGTCCTTGACGGGATTGAGCGCCGTGCCGCCCACGTAGTCGGTCTGGAACATGATGCCGGCGTACGTCGGATCGACGATGTCGGTGTCGTTCACCCGGATCCCCTGGAACGGCTGAGTCGCGGAGAACAGCCAGATCGCGGGGAACACCTGGCCGCCCCAGAAGTGACCACCGTCGCGCACCAGCGAGACGTTCTGGATGGTGGTCGGCTGGGTGCCGAATCCCTGGAAGGGATAGCCGAAGTTCAGCGAGCTGATGGTGATGCCCGAGTACGTCAGCGTGTCGGCCACGTACAGGTTCTGCAGGGTGTTGTTCTCACCGCCGTAGACGGCGACACCCGCCGCCCGCCACGGGGTCAGCGCGGTCAGGTTCTGGAAGGTGTTGCCGGTCAGGTCCGAGGAGTTGTGGTCCTGGGCCGCGAACAGCGCGAAGCTGTCGTCGCCGGTCGACCGGGCCTCGTTGTTGCTCACCAGGTTGTTCTGGCTGCCGTTGGTGAGGTTGATGCCGTCCGCGAAGGTGTCGCGGATCCGCATGTTCGTCGCCTTCAGCCCGTTCACGTGTGTGCCCCAGATGGCGCACACCTGGTGCTCGATCCAGACGTCGTCGACGGTGATGTTGGAGACGTCGGTCAGGTCGAAGACCTTGCCGGGCCCGTCGATGCGGGACGTGTAGTTGCCGAACCAGCCGAAGCCCTGGAAGGTCGAGCCGTTGGCGCTGCTCTGCACCGACCAGCCGACGTCCGAGTTGTCCGACGTGGTGGGCGAGTTGAACTGGGTGTACCAGGGCCCCGCGCCCACCACCTTGACGGCCTTGCCGTAGACGTTGAACTTGCCGGTGGTCTGGTACTGCCCGGCGGGCAGGTAGACGCCGACGAGCTTGCCCGTGGTGTCCTGGCGGACGGTGTCGAGCGCGTTCTGCACGTCCTGCTGGCCGAAGCCGGCCGGGGTGAGGTAGGCGTTCGAATCCGGGTTGGCGACCGGGGCGACCTGCTCGGTGTTGATGTAGTCGATCGCGTACCGCGAGGTGTTGGACGAGTCCTTCTGCAGCTTGACGACGCTGCCCTGGGGCACCGTCCGGTCGAGCATCACGTGCGCCTCGTCGTAGATGTGACGCGCCGGTCCGGCGCTGGGATCGTTGCCCGGCCCGGTCTCCGCGCCGTACAGCCAGGCGAACTTGGAGTTCAGCGTGATGGTCTGCAGGAAGGTGCCGTCAACGTAGACGTTCAGGGTGGCGGTGGCACCGCCGCCGCCTGGGGCGTCCGGGATGGAGAAGCGGGTCACCAGGGTGTTGGTGCTGGCCCGGGTGGTCCACTGGACGTAGGCGCCGGTGGTGTTCAGAGTGACGGCCTTGCGTCCGGACGCCTCACCGGCCAGGTCGCCGATGGTGCGGTTGGGGCCGACCACGGCGGCGCCGCCGCCGATCTGGCCGTCCTCGCCCTGGTAGACGTCATAGGGCATGTTGGCGCCGCGGCCGACGAACAACGAGGTGTCACTGGTGTTGTTGGCCTGCTTGACCGACAGCTCGTTGCTGTCGGCGGCGATCACGGTGTGCACCGTGTACTTGCCGTTGACGGCCGTCCAGCTGCCCAGGCTCACCGGCGGGGCGGTGGCGCCCGCGGCGATCGTGCCGCTGTAGGAGCCGGTGAGGGTGGTGAGTGTCCTGCCGGTGCTGTCGAGCAGGGTGAGCGTGACGCCGTGGGAACCGCTGCCCGAGGCGACCGTGCCCTGGTTCCTCAGCGTCACCGAGAACCTGACGGTGTTGCCCGCCGAGGGGTTGTTCGGGCTCCAGTCCACGGCTGCGACCAGGTCCGAGCTCTGTACCGGCGCGACGACGAGGTTGTTCGGGTTGGTGTAGGCGTTGTTGTCGTAGCTCAGCTCGATGAAGCTCTTCGCCTCGTCCACCTTGGCGGTGAGCTGGTACGTACCGGCCGGCTGCGTGCCGATCACCGTGGACACCGTGGTGGAGGCGCCGGCCGCCAGCGCGCCGACGGTGGCCGTGCCGACCTTGGTGCTGCCCAGGTAGAAGTTGACGTTGGAGGCCGGAGCAGCCGCGCTGCCCACGTTGGCGACCGTGGCCGACGCGGTGACCGAGTCGGTCTCCACCGGGGCGGACGGGGACCACGAGGACGCGGAGACCGTCAGGTCGGGGTTCGGGGCCGGCGTGCCGATCACCTGGAGCTCGCCGACCTGGCCGCCGGGGGCTCCGCTGTTGCTGGTGATGCTCAGCTCGACGTCCGCGACCCTGTCGCTCACCGGAATGGTGACGGTGTTGTCGGTGCCGGGGTCGAAGGTGTACGTCCGCGCGGCCGAGATGCTGGTGAAGTCCGTCGCGCCCTGCTCACGGCCGAGCACCTGGATGGTCTGGGTGCGGGTGGACCAGACCGAGGCCGGGTTCAGCTTCACCACGACGGAGGTGACGTCGGCGTTCGCGCCGAGCTGCACGGTGAGCAGGCTCGGGTACGAGGAGCCTTCGAAGTACGTGGTGAGGTCGCCGTCGTTCGCGTTCGTCGGGGCGTAGACGTACGTGTACGGGCTACCGGTGATCGGCTTGTGCAGCGCCAGGTTGGTGCCGCCGATGCCGGTGCCGGTGCGGGTGACGGTGTTGCCGGCGGGCGAGACGTTGCCGGCGGCGTCGCGCGCCTTGACGTAGTACGACACCGTCGCCGTGCCCGGCTGGTTGTCGGTCCAGGTCAAGGTGGTGCCGCCGACCGTTGCGGCCAGCGCGCCGTTGCGGTAGACGTCGTAGGCGGTGACGCCGACGTTGTCGGTCGACGCTCCCCACGACAGGGCGATCTGACCGGCCTGCGGCTGGGTGTAGGTCAGGGTGCCGGGCGCGGTGGGGGGCGTGGTGTCGGTGGTGCTCGGCCCGTACACCTGGAACTCGGAGACCTGGCCCGCCGGCCATCCGGTGTTGGCCGTGATCAGCGTTCGCAGGTAACGGACGCCGGTCGCCGCGAAGTTGATGGTGACCGTGCTGTTGGTGGCTGGATCGAACGTGTACGAGTCGGACGCCACGATGGTGGTGAAGTTGGTGCCATCGGTGCTGCCCTGGACCGACAGCGTCTGGGTGCGGGCGGACCAGTTGGTCACCGGCACCTGCAGCACGAGCTGGTTGACGCTGGTGGTCGCGCCCAGGTCGGCCTGCAGCCACTGCGGGAAGGCGTTGTTGGTGCTCTCCCAGTAGGTGGCCTGGTTGCCGTCGTTGGCGTTGGACGGCGTGTAGGTCTGGGTGTAGCTGCTGGCGCTCATGGTCCTGCCCGCCGCCAGGTTGGTCCCGGCGGCGTGGGCGGGTCCGGCCTGCAGCACTGCCAGCAGTGCTGCCAGCATGGCGAGCACTGCGACGACGGCGGTTCGCTGCCGGCCTGGCGCGGGCAGCGCGGAGGATCTTCCGGTAGTTCTCATCCTCGTCCTCGGCTCCTTGGAGGGGTGGGGGTACGGATGCGAGGGGGTGACGAACTCGGCGAGTTGACGGTTGCGCGAAAACCTCGCTGTCGATCTTCTGAAATTGCCCATGATTCAATGCAAAAACTGCAACCTAGACTGAAAAGAAGCTACAGAGCAGCCATGCACCCGTCAATGAATGTGGCAGCGCGGGGAGTTGCCGCCCCCGTGGCGAGCCGGACCGCGACCGCGGCGGGCGTTCCCCCGACCATGACGTGCACCACGGTCCGGCCGGTACGGGTTCGGGTGCCGATCCGGCGCGGCGCCACCAGCTGCCGGCGCCGCTACGCCGGGTCGCCAAGCCCGCGTTCACCGACACCGACCGCGTGACACTCCCCGGTCCGCTCCGCCCTCTGCCGAGGGAGAGGTCGCGACGGCTCCCGTTGCCGGACCGCACGAAGCGTGGCACGCACTGTTCGCCGGCCTCCGCGCACTGCGCCCGGATGTCCTCGACATCGCGGATCGGCGGCGGCCGTGGGGGACTCGACCCGTACGCCTCGCGACGGCGCTCACGCCCTACCACTTCGGATCCCTGCCGGGAAGACCGTCGACACGGTTCCTACACATTTCTACCGCGCGACGTCCCACTTCGCTAGGCTGACCAACAGGCTGGGGAGCGAGGGGAATAGCGTGCCGGAGCAGGAACGCAACGAGGGGCCGGCTGGTTCGGCAGGCCCCAGCCGGACGGGCACGCTGTACGAGCGTGACGATGAGGTGGCCGCCGCGCGGAAGGCGGTGGAGGCGCTCTGCAGCCGCTCGGCGGACAGCGGTGGTCGACGTGGCGGGCTGCTGCTCCTGAGCGGCAGCGCCGGACTGGGCAAGACGACTTTGCTGGCCGAGATCCGAGGCATGGCCGCTGCCCGAGGATGCACCATCCTGTCCGCGCGCGGCAGCGAGCAGGAACATACGGTTCCCTTCCACGTCGTCCGGCAGTTGTTGCAACCTGTCCTGGCGTCCTGCTCCGAGGCCGAGCGGCGCGAGATCTTCGGGGGCTGGTACGAGGTCGCGGGGCCGGCCGTCGGCCTCTTCGCCCAGCAGGCCGGTACCGCCGTGCCGGATCCACAGGGCGTCCGGGACGGTCTGGACTGGGTCCTCACACAGCTCGCCGTGCGCAAGGCGCCGATCGTCATGGTCGTCGACGATGCCCACTGGGGTGATGCGGAGTCCCTCGCCTGGCTGGCCACGTTCGCCGTGCGGGTGCAGGAACTTCCCGTCCTGATCGTCCTGGGGTACCGCCCGGACGAACTGCCCGCCGAGGCCGCGGCGTTCCGTGAAATGGTCGGCGGCCGCGGGTCACACCCCATCACCTTGCGCACTCTCAGCCCGGAGTCGGTCACGCAACTGGTCCGCGGCGCGCTCGGGCCGGACGCGGACGATCCCTTCTGCCGCGAGTGCTGGGCCGTCACCGGCGGCAACCCCTACGAGACCGTCGAACTCGTCGCCAAGGTCCAGGACCGGGGTCTGACCCCCTCCGAGGAGTCGGCTCATCTGTTGCGGGACCTCGGTGCGTCGTCCCGCGGCACCGGACTGGTCAAGCGACTGGAGAGACTCGGCAACCGGGCCGTGCGACTTGCCTGGTCGGCGGCGGTACTCGGTACCGAGATCTCCCCCGAACTGGCGGCTTCGGTGGCCGGGCTGCCACCGGCCGAGGCTCAGGACGCCACGGACACGTTGCGGGTCGCCCGGATCCTGACCGGCACCAGGACGCTCGAGTTCGTCCACCCCCTCATCGCCACCGCCGTGTATCGGGCCATCCCCTCGGCGATGCGCACCGCCATACACGGGCAGGCCGCCGACGCGGTGATCGACGCGGGCTTGAACGTCACCGTCGCCGCCCGGCACCTGCTGGAGACCCATCCGAGCAACGATCCGGCGACCGTCGAGCAACTGCGCGCGGCCGCGCGGGAGAACCTTCGTCAAGGTGCTCCGGACGCCGCTCATCGCTGCCTGGAGCGTGCGCTGCGCGAACCGCCCCCGCCCGAGGAACGGGCGGCCGTGCTCTACGAGCTCGGCTGCTCCGCCCTGCTCACCTCCCCGGCCACCACGGTCAACCACCTCTCGGCGGCCTTGGAGCTTCCCGACCTCGACCCCACGCTCCGAGAGGACGCCACTTTCCGAGTGGCCCAGGCTCTCGCCCACAACGACCAGCTCGGCGAAGCAGCCGCCGTGGTGGGGGCCGAGGCCGCCCACGCACGGTCGTCCGGGGCGCGGCTGCGGCTGCAGGCCGCACACCACCTGTGGCGGGTCTTCGACGCGCAGGAGGTGGAGGCGCCCGTCCGTTCCCGTCGGCTCGCGCGGCTCGCCGAGCATCTGTCCGGGCAGAACGCGGGAGAGAAGGCCTTGTTGTGCCTGCGTACCTGGGATGCCACGCTGCGCGGTGAGCCGGCCGAACGCGCGCTGACCATCGCCGCACGCGCCGTGGGGCTCGGCTACACCGACCCCGACTGGGGCTTCGAGCTGCCCAGCATCACCGCGCTCGGGTACATGTACGCCGACGAGTGCGACCGCGCGGAGGAGCTGTTCAGCTCCGCCATCGCCGAGTGCCAGCAGGTCGGATGGAGCGGAGCCCACCTCTCCTTCGGCTTCAGCCTCCTCGGGCTGGTCCACTTCCGGCGCGGACTGCTCATCGAGGCCGAGCGCTGCGCGCGTGAGGCGGTCCGGCTGGCCGACCGCGTCGGACCCAGGCTGCCCGCCAAGTGGTACGCCGTCGGTCTGCTGCTCGACGTCCTGCTGTCCCGCGGCCACACCGGGGAAGCGCTGAACGTCGCCGAGACGCACGACTTCGCGCCCCCTTACCCCAACGCGGTGGTCTTCCCGGACCCCCAGACGCTGTACGGGCGCCTGCTGCTCGTCCGTGGCCGGCGTGAGGAAGCCATCGCCCAACTCACCGCCGCCGGGGAACGCCTGGAGGCCAAGGGCACAATCAATCCGACCTGGTGTCCCTGGGCGGGACACCTCGCCCTCGCCCTGGCACCGGAGGACCCCGCACGCGCCCGCGCCCTTGCAGCACAGGCACTGCGCCGAGCGGAGCGTTACGACACGCCCACCGCCATAGGTGAGGCATTGCTCTTCAGCGCGGCGGTGTCCGAGGACGACGACGCCCTGGCCCTGCTGGGGCGCGCGGTGGAGACGCTCAGCAAGTCCCCGAATCAGTACCTGTACGCCGGGGCGCTGGTCGACTTCGCCATCGGCCTCAGGCGCCGCGGCCACACCGACGGGGTGGCCGAAATGCTTTTCGATGGTGCCGACTTGGCGGAAAGGTGCGGCGCGGACGACCTCGCGGCGCGAGCGCACGCGGAGATAGCCGCAGCGGGCTCACGCCCGAGTGAACAGTGAACCACGCACCAGGGCGCAGAGCGGAGCCCGGGGACCGGACGGCAGAGCCGGGCCGTACGGATGCCGAGGAACCACGGCACCGACCCCACCGAGCAGGGGCAAGGCGCCCGGGTCGCGACCACCGGTACTGCGCCTGCCGAGCCGCGGCACGAGGTCGCGCTGCCGCGCCGCCGGCTCGGGACACGGCCGCGGCTGTGCGGTCGGCCGGCAGGCCGAGGTGACCGTAGTCGTTCACAGATCCGGATGCCTCGTCGCCACGTGGTAGTACCCCGAGTGGAACACCAGAGGGGTTCCGCCGTCGGACTCGTACTGTTCGACCTCGCCGAGGAAGATGATGTGGTCGCCGGCGTCGAGGCGTTGGACAGTGCGGCATTGGAAGCGGGCGACCGCGCCGTCCAGGAGGGGGGTGCCGGCGATGCCGGGGGTGGTGGGGGTACCGCGGAATTTGTCGTCGGCCGGGGTGGCGAACTGGCGGGAGAGGTGGTGCTGGTCGGCGGCCAGTACGTGGACGGCGAAGTGTGAGGCGTCGGTGAAATCCGGGAGGCTCGGGCTGTTCTTGCCGGGGCACCACAGGATGAGGGGCGGGTCCAAGGAGACGGAGGTGAAGGAGTTCGCGGTCATTCCGACGTTGCGGCCGTCGGGGGCGCGGGCCGTCACCACGGTCACGCCGGTGGCGTACTGGCCCAGAGCGCTGCGCAGTTCGCGGCCGTCGAAGCGGACGGCGTGCTGGGCACGTTTCTCGGCGAGGAAGCGGTGTGCCTCGGCCTCCTCGAACCACCAGCGGTAGAGAGTGCGTGGGTCGTCGAATCCGGCGGCGAGGGCGCCTGCGACCGAGGGGATTTCGGCCGCCGCTGTCAGGAGGTCGCGGTGGTGGGGACTGAGGTCGGTCAGGAGGGAGTTGGTCCAGCCGACGGCCCATTGCGCCCAGCCGCGCCAGAAGTTGTCGAAGGTACGCTGCATCCACTGCGGGGTGAATTCGGCGGTGCCGTGGCGGAGGATGCTTTCGAGGTAGTGGGTCGCGGCCTGGGCCGCGTTGTTCGAACCCTGCCCGGTGATGGGGTCGTTGAGGACGACGGCGTCGGCCATGCCGAGGACGTGCCGGCCGGAGGGCAGGCGGGCGACGGGGTGCCGGACGGTCGGAGTGAGTCTCCCGCGCAAAATGCCGCCGTCGTCGGTGAGTTGGGCGTGCCGGCAGCGGTCGTACTCGTCGGGGAAGAAGCGGCGGAGGATTTCCAGTGAGCGGGCGAGGTGGCCTTCGGGCGTGCGGATGTCGTCCCAGCAGTCCAACGGGCCGCCGGGGACGCCTTCGAAGACCATGATGTCGCAGGGTCCGGTGGTGGTGAGGGCGGGGAAGGAGAAGTATTCGCCGACGCCGGGGACCATGCGGTAGTGGAGGGCGGCCTCCCCCTCCCACGGTGCCGTTCCCGTGACGTACGTCAGAGCCAGCGCACGGCGCGGCCGGTCGTACGGGGAGAGTTCGGCGTTGCGCGGGAAGAGTCGGCTCAGCTCGCCCTTGCCCGTGGAGACCACGACGAGATCGTGCGTACGGGCGTACCACTCGAGGTCGTTGACGCCCGCCTCGTGCAGCACGATCTCGCCGTGGCCGCCGGCAGCGAACTGCTCGATCCAGGCGGCACACTTGACCCGCTGGTCGACGGAGTGGGCGGGGCCTGCCAGCGGCGCGCGCCAGGAGACGTCCGGAGTGCCGTGCGGGCCGATGAGGGAGAACGCGATGCCGGAGATGTCCGGGGCCCGGTCCTCCCAGTGGTGCAGGCCGAGTTCGCGCTCGCTCTGCAGCGCGGTGTCGAACATGCACTGGCCGGACATGACCGGGCCTCGACGTATCTCGTCGGGGCCGCGGTCGGTGACCAGGGTGACGTCATAGCCTTGCGCCTGGAGTCCCAGAGCGAGTTGAGCACCCGCCTGCCCGGCGCCGATCACCGCAATCCTTCTCATGTCCTGCTGTTCCGCTCTCGTTACGTACGTATCGCTGACGCGCCGCCAGACGCGCGTTTCTACTCCTGTCGGCCGCTCAGGCGCTGACCTCAGTCAGGTAGTTCTTCGCGGCGATCGGGTCCATGAACCAGTGGAAGAAGTCACGCGGGTCATCGAAGCCGTTGACGAAGCGGGCAGCGATACGGGAGTTGGCGCTCGCGGCGGCGAAGAGCTCCAGGACGTGCTGCGGCGGGGCTCCGAGCATTGCGTTGGTCCAGGTCGTGGCGGACTGCGCGTTGTCCCAGAACCGGCCGAAGGCCAGCTCCATGAACGCGGCGTCGTACGGGCGCTCGCCGTGGTCCAGGATGGTGGCGAGGTAGGAGGCCGCGCACTTCGAGGCGTTGTTGGACCCCTGGCCGGTGATCGGGTCGTTGAGGACGACGACGTCGGCGAGGCCGAGCACCTGCGCGCCGGAGGGCAGCGTGACGACGGGCTTGCGGACGGTCGGCGCGAAGCGGCCCGCGAGGGTGCCGTTCCAGTCGGTGAGCGCGACATCGGTGCAGCGCTCGGCCTCCCAAGGGACGTACATCCGCAGCAGCTCCTGGAACTTCGCCAGCTGATGGTCGGGGGTGAGCCCGTCGAAGCAGTCGAGCGGGCCCCCCGGGATGCCCTCGAAGAACATGATGTCGCAGGGGCCGCTGGTGGTGAGGCTGGGCATGGTGAAGTACTCGCCCACACCGGGGATGACGTTGAAGCTGACGCCGGGGCGGTCGGGCAGGGGCGCCATGCCGGTGACGTACGCCAGAGCCAACGCGCGCTGCGGAGCGTCGTACGGGGAACGCTTGGCGTCCCGCGGGAACAGTCCGGCGATCTCGCCCTTGCCGGCCGCGACGATCACCAGGTCGGACTCGGCGGCGTAGCGCTCCAGGTCCTCGATGCCTGCCTCGCGGATGTCCAGTCGGCCGCCGCGGCGCGCGAACTCGCCCATCCAGATCGGCATTTTGACGCGCTGGTCGATGGAGCGGGCGGTGGCGTCGAGGCGGGCGCTGAAGGAGAGCGCCCTGCCACCCTGACCGTTGGCGATGTTCACGCCGAGCCCGGCAATCGGCGGGCAGGCGTCGCCCCAGAAATCGAGGCCGAGGTTGCGCTCGTGAGCCAGCGCGGTGCCGAACATGGCCTGGCTGGACATGACCCGGCCCTCGCGGATCTGGTCTCCGGTGCGGTTGGACACGACGGTGACGTCGTAACCGTGGCCGAGCAGACCGATACCGAGCTGGAGGCCGGCCTGGCCGGCTCCGACGATGGTGATCTTGCGCATGGGGGGGGACCTCCGGGGGTCGGTTTGTGCGGTTGCGAGCGGTGCCGTGCGGTGCCGTGCGCTGCCACAGCCTTTCGGCGACGTGGCGGCGTCAACGAGTGGGGAGCACGGATGTGTGGAATACGGCTCCCCGCCGGCGGGCAGCCGCGGGAAGCTGTGTCACCCGTGGGACCGGGGGATGGGTCCCGGGCCACCCGGCCGGCTCAAGGGGGCCCGGCCGACTCGGCGAGCCGGGGCGGCCGAGGCAAGGGTGCCGCGACGTGCGGGGGTACGGCCCCGGCGGCCCTCGCCTCACCGGTCGCGCGTCGCACGCGCGGCGCGCATGCGACGGGCTGTCCGCTGGGCGTGGCTCCGCTCCCGTGACGAGCGCAGTCCGGCCCGGCACTCCCTGCATCGTTGAATCCCTGGTTTCTTCTCGGGTCCGAAGCGGCCGGGGATCAACCTTGGTATGCAAAGATCATCTTTGCTATCCGGATCACGCGGGTCGCTGTCCTGATCGCGCGTCTCGGCGGTGGAGGTTCACATGCCCGCTGAAGAGCTCCCCCTCGCAAATCACCAGCGCTTCCATACAGCGGACATTTGGGAGGCGCGGGCCGAGGTCGGCCGCGCCTTCTGTCCGCATGAGTTGCGCATCACGCGGCGCTCGGCGACGCTCGACGCCCGGCTGCACGGTGCACCCTTTGATCAAACAGGTCTGTATTACCTCGATTACGGAACGGAAGTCCGGATCACCCCGGGCGACTTGGAGAGCTTTTTCCTTGTCCAGATCCCCCTCGCCGGTCACGCCGAGATCGCCTGCGGCCGCGAGGAGATCATTTCCTCCCCCGAACTCGCCTCTGTCCCCTCTCCGACCGGAAAGTTGGACATGCGCTGGGGTGCCGGCAATCCGCAGCTGATCGTGTGGTTCGACCGATCGTCCCTGGAATCTCACCTGGGTGGCCTGCTCGGCCGCACCGTGCGCCGCCCGATCTTCTTCTCGCTCGGCATGGACCTCACCACACCGGGCAACCGCTCCTGGCTCAACATCGTCGACCTCATGCGCCGGGAGGCGGAGGGGTCTGGCGGCATGACAAGCCGGCCCATCGTGACAAAACAGCTTGAATCACTCCTCATGACCCAGCTGTTGATGGCCCAGCCCAACAACTACACGTCGGCGCTGCTCGGCGAGCAGCCGCGCGTCGCACCGCCCGCGGTCCGCCGCGCCATGGAGGTCATCGAGGGGCACGCCGCCGAGCCGCTGACGGTCGCCGAGATCGCGGAATGCGTCGGCGTCGGCGTGCGGGCCCTCCAGGAAGGCTTCCGTCGGCACCTCGACACGACACCGCTCGCGTACCTGCGCGAGGTCCGCCTGGACCGCGTACGCAAGGAACTCCTGGCCTCCGACCCGGGTGCCACGACCGTCACCGCCGTCGCATCCCGCTGGGGCTTCCTGCACCCCGGCCGCTTCTCACTCGCGTACCGCCAACAGTTCGGGGAGTCGCCCTCGGAGACGTTACGGTCATAGAAGACATTCGGTGTCAGCTGGGGGCGGACAGACGGCCGAGGCGGCCGAAAACGCGCTGCCCGGGAGTGGACGTTTCGTGGTGGGGTGAGCATTTTCAGGCATACCGGACCGAGTACTCCAGCCGGACTTCTGTATTTGTGCTGATCAACGGCCTGCTGGTGGGAAGGGTAGCGGGGAGTGCGGCCTGTGCGGGATGGTCGCGGGCCGACCCTCCACCCAAGTGCGGCCTCAGCCACCGCGCCGCAGGGCCTGGCAGAGGTCGGGATATGGGCGTCGGGCCTTCCTCCCCGCTCAGTCGGACTTCACCTCGCGGAAGCCGCCGGTCTGCGTGAACATGTCGTTCACGATCTTCTGGGCCATGTCGTCGTCCTCCTCCGCAATGTCGACCCTGACCCAGAGCAGGTAGGTGTGCTGGGCATGTGCGCTCTTGTCCTGCCAGCCCCAGTAACGCTTCATCGCCACGCGGTAGCGCTCCGGCTCGCCGGACCGATCCGTCGCGTAGTACGTGGAGTCGTCGGCCTTCGTCCACGAGGTCTGCGCATGGTCGGGAATGCCGCGTAGGAACGCAGCCGTCTCCTGGTCGCTGCAGGAGCTGCCGCAGTAGTGGGACCGGAATTCGAGTCGCAGATCGGGCAGAAACCCCGCCTTCACATTCGCGCGTCTGCTCTTGCAGGTGTACGTGATCGGGTCGTCGACTTCCTTGCGCTCGCAGTCGAGGTGCTTCGGGGCCCGGAACACCAAGGGGAACCGCCAGAGATTCCAGAGGTAGGACCGCTCGTCACTCGCCCAGGTCGCTCCGTACACCGACTGCGCGGGGCGACGGGAGTAGTACGCGAACCTGTTGTCCTTCGCCGGTGTCTTCGCCGGGGGTGGCAGATCGGCGAGCGACCGGACGCTGATCGGCGTATTTTTGACCCCCTTCTCCTTGCCGGTAGAAACCGTACTTACGTCTTCGACATCGCCGCCGGTCAGCCCGGCGCGGCGCGCTGCCTCCCGGGCCAGGATCTGGGCGACCTCCCCGGCCCGGTCGGGGGATGCGAACTCCTCCTGGTAGTTGACGTACAGGACCGCGTTGCCGGTGCGCACACCGACTTGGGCGTACCCGCTCGGCGAACTGATCTCGTCGGTGTCGGTAGCCGAGGTGGGCAGGGCTGCCAGGTATGCCTCGTGGCCGAATCCGGTCAGCTCACGGAAGACGCCACCGCCCGTGACCACCGCGGCACGACCCTTCGCCGCGGCACGTACACGCCAGTACATCGACTGCGCCTTGCGCGCCCCCGTGAGAGCGCGCCCCTCCCCTGTCTCCAGTTGGGCGACAATACTGACCCGGGTGTTCCGGGAGAACGGCGCCTGCTCGCCCACGCTGCACTCCTCGCCGTCAGCGTCGGCGAGTTTGGCGGGATCCGTCATCAGCCGGTCGAGGTCCTGCTGCGCAAGCAGCCCGCAGGCATCGGGCAGCGAGCGGAACGGGGCCGGCAGCGGTTCCGCGATCAACGCTCCGGAGGCGACTGTCAGCACTGCCAGCATGGTCACCATCCCGATCAGGGTGGCCGGCACACCGTCTGGCGCGCCGAAGCGCCCATGACTGCGCCTGCTCGTGTCCGCGCCGCCACTCGCGCCCTGCGCCAGCCTGTCCCGCAGCTCGATGTGCCGGAAGCGGTACACACCACCGGACTGACGCAGCACCCCACGCGCATGGGCGTCCTCCAAGAACGCCATGAGCTGCCAGGGCAGCCTGCCCGTGGCCCAGAAGTACAGACGCGCGACGGCGAAGCCGCCCCAGGCGGACGCACCGAAGGAGTACAGCACCCAGGCGAGCGGCAGTCCGATGGCCAGAAGGAGCCAGTCGCGAGCGGAGACGACGTCCGAACCGGCGAACATCTGCCAGGCCATGAGCATGGCGAGCGGCAGCACCAGCACAGCCAGGGGTGATTCCTCCACCTCCTTTCTGACCGGTGCGAGCCAGCCGAGGGCCAGGACCCCGCGCCGGTCGGCGCGCAGCAGCCCGGCCGGGGTGTCGGCCAGCGCCGGGTCGGAGCTGCGCCAGACGAAACCGAGGACTCGCGCTCCGTACACCCACAGAGCCCACACTGTCGCCATCGCCATCAGCAAGGGACTCATGGCGTCGGTGGCCAGCACGGTGGCCCAGCCCGTCACCAGTGCGAGCGACGTGGGAACCGCCGGCACCTGGACGGCGCGCCTGCCGAGCACCGCGCGGATCTCGGCCCCGCCAGGCCGGGTCGGGCGGCGCGGCGGGAACCGCCAAGAGGCCGGAGCCGCCGCCGCCGACGTCAGCGCCAGGCCGCACAGCAGCGCGAACGCACGCTTCAACGGTAGCCACGTGCCCCACCAGGGCGGCCCGAATTCGATCGGTGCGACCAGCAGTGCGACCATGACGAACGCCGGAACCAGCGTGAGCGCGCGCACGATCCGTGGCACCATCTCGTCGAGTTTCCACCAGGCGAGGTCCTGCTCGCCCGCCTCCTTCATCCGCGCGGCGAGAAACGCCGCCCATGCGCGCGCCCGTTCCGGCGCCCATCCGCCGTGGGCGGCCCGTACGTCGTGCGAGCCGCTGTAGACGACATCGAGGAACGCGTCGTACAGATGCCGCTCGATGTCCCGCCGGTCGTCGAATCTGCCGGGCTCCAGCAGTTCCCCCGGGTCCGAGTCCCCGCGCGCATACGCGACCCGGGCGAGGCCCACCATGAGCGGCACGTTCAAAGCGTCCCGCAGCCGCCGTACCTCGGGCGTGTCGGCGGAGCGGTCGCCGAGCCGGTCGAGTACCGGAGTCCAGCGGGTACGGTTCCGTCCCGGGCTGAGATACGCCCGTACCGCGTCGTCGCTCAGTGGGCTCAGGCGGATCTCGGTGCGCTTGAACACACCCTCGTCCGGGGCGTGTTCCCGGAACTCGGGCTCACGGCTGGTGAGGACGAACGAGCGGCGGCCCACCATCGTCTCTGTGATCTGCTGGAGGGCGTCCGTGCGCCGGTGCTCGGGCAGTTCGTCGAAGCCGTCGAGTACGGGCAGAACCCTTCGGGCCAGCAGCAGATGGAAGGCGACGTCGACCGGGGGCGCACCCGCGACCGGAGTGCAGGCATCCGGATACTCGGCCGCCAACTGCCCTGCCAGCCAGGTCAGCAGGCCCTGTCCAGGATCCCAGGACGCCAGGGAGACCACGGCGGGTACGGGGTCCTGGGAGCCGCGGGTACGCCGGCTCAGGAGTTCGTGCGCGAGACGCAGGACGAGAACGGACTTGCCGGCGCCCGCGCCGCCGAGGACGACGAGGCGCCGGAAGGGGGTGGAGGAGAAATAGTCCGCGATGGAGGCAGGATCGTCGTCGGAACCGGAACCGGAACCGGGTTCCGACTCGGTCGTCCAGCTCACGTCGAGCGGATACGGGTCGTTGATCCTCGTCAGCCGTTCGTCCTGGTCGTATCGGAAGGCGAGGCCCTCGGCCAGGGCTTCGACCGCGCGCGAGAGATTCTTCTCAGACCGCCAGACGGCGCGGCGGCGCCGGGCGACCATGGCGCTCACCCTCGTACCGGCATCGAGCACGATCGCGCCCGCGACCAGGAGCCACCCGCCGATGACCGGGCCCGGGTCGAACCTTTCAGGGAGGGGCAGTTCGGGGCGGGCGAAGAGGAGGAAGAGACCGAGGAGCGCGATGCCGAGGCGGACGAGCGGGCCGGCAAGGCGGCGCGAGGACACGACGGGACCGAAGCCCGAGTGGATCTCGTAATCCCCGTGGATCTCCACGGTCTGGATGTCGCGCGTGAAAAGGACGTTCTGCTGTGTGCCGCCGGAAATCTCCTGATGAGAGCCGTCGGCGCCCCCGTGCTTCACAGCCGCGCCCTTCAGTCCAGGTTGATCGAACCGTGTACGTCCCTGGTGAAGACGACATTGCGCTGGGTGCCGCCCGACACCTCCTGGTGCATATCACCGCCGCCCCCACCGCTGTGGACCCTCTCGGCCTCCTGGCGCCACAGCTCAAGCGCCTCCGCGAAGGCCGGGTCGTGGCGGGCGCGCAGGACGAGGGCGTCGGCGAGTTCGCGGGCGCGCAGGGTGTTCCTGGCGTCCTCGTCGAGCGCGACCAACTCGCCTTCGGCGGCCTGCTGGTCTCCACCCTCACCTGTGGAGGCGTCTCTTCGTACGAGCCCACGAAGCCGCTCCCACAGGCTCTGCCCCGCGGCTCCCGCGGCCCCGCTCGCCAGGGCCATGAGAAGTTCGGCTGTCACAGGTTCCACGGACGTATCCCTTCGACACTCGACCCGAACCGGCTGCACAGGGGGTGGACTGAATAGTTCAACTGGGCGATCTCCCGGGCCACTTGACCAACATATCCAAAGAGCCGAACGTTTCCCCGGCCATTCGAAGCCAACCAGCCGGCCGAGGTGGAGCAATGAGCTGCGCCCGGCGGCCATGGCGGTCGACTCCGCAGTGGGTGCCTCGCCGGCCCGCAACCTGGGGCACCGACCAGGGCCTGACTGTCCCCTCCCGCACGCCGGTTCGGTGCGGCCCCCCGGTTGGGGAGTTGGGTGGTCATACTGTGCGCATGAATTCCGGGGTTCTTGTAGCGATCCTCTACTGCCTGCAGTTCAGCCGGGAACTGGCCGATGAGGAAGTCGAGCGCATCAGTCGCATGATCCTGGAGCGGCCGTTCCACGACCTCACCACAGAAGAGCAGTACGCCGGGATCGAGGCGGCACTCGCCGCGGACGCCTGGGCAACGGACCTCTCCTGGCAGCCGCATGACGAGCCGTCGGTCCGACGCTTCCTGCGGCGTCTGCTGGATCGTCTGGACGCGCTGCGGCCATGGCAGGAGCCGCCGTTCCGCAACCTTGGGCTCGGCCGCTGGGAGGAGTTCAAGCACGGGGCACTGCTGGCCCACGTACGGCTCTGCTCTCCGGCGCAGGACCAGTTGCACGCGCGCCTGCGGACCGTGCCCGGGGACGAGTACCGGCTGCGGGGACTGGTGCTGCGTCTGCGGTCTGGGGACGAAATAGCCCTGGTGGCACCACCGCTGCCGAACGGAGCCGAAGCGGTGCTGATGGCGGTGCGCCCGCACCGGCCCGCGCAGAAGGTTGTCGAGGCCTTCCTTGCCCATACGGGGTATCCGCGTGACCGGGTGTCCCCTGCGGGCCGACGGCGGTGGGGAAGGCGGAGCGGTGGAACGCTGCCTCCAGGGCTGCGCCGCTGAACGAGCGAGCCGGCAGCGAGTTGACCACCAACGATACGGTCGCGATCACGCCAGGGCGTGTCCGGATGCGAGATCCACCAGCAAGCCTCACCCGGAGTCACCCTCCGGGTTGACCACCCGGGGTCACCGGGTTCCCCTTCCCCGAGCGTCGAAGGCCGAGATCGTCAGGCTGGTCCAGGGCGCATTTGGCTTGAAGTGCGTTGCTGAGCGACAAGCGGCACTGGGCCATCCCCGGCACCACGAGCCGGAGTCGGCCCGGCCGGACAGCGGCGGTGCGCGTCGGCCCGCCCCGGTCAGCCGGGGCGGGCCGGGGCCGGGTCAGCGGACGCGGTAGACGTACTCGTAGGCCTGCAGGCCGTTCCACCAGCCGCTGATGTGCCAGGAGGTCCAGGTGCCGGTGGAGCAGTCCGTCACCCGCAGGCGCAGTCCAGCGGTGCTGGGGCTGTTGCCGATACGACCGTCTCCGCGGACGCAGTAGCCGTCCTTCCTGGTGTCCTCCACGCGCATCTTGATGCTGCTCTGGATCCGGCCGTTGTAGGTGCGCCGGCACTCGTAGTACTGCATCCGGCCGCCGGTGGTGGTGTGGGTTCCCCCGTACCAGCAACTCTGGCTCGCCGAAGGCATCGCCGGCGCGGCGGCGGCGGTCGGGGCGAGGCCCAGGCCGCCTGCCAGGGCCGTGCCGACTGCCGCCAGAACGACGCTGTTGCGGATGTTCACGATCTTCCCCCATCTCGTATGGACGAATGTCCAAGGAAGCCGACCAACGCTGTGTATTGCTCGGTCCCCCATGGCAGTCGACGTGTGGCCGTGCCGCACGTCGAGCTTGCGGAACCACGATGAAGGTTCGCTCGTGTGGGAAGTGTGCGAAGAACCTAAAACTCGCTGATCACGTTGGTAAACCGGAGTAGGGATGCCTCGGGGCGGGGGTTGTGATGGCGGTCAGGTACCGGTTGTTCGGTAGCGTCGAGGCCCAGTACGGTGGCGTGGAGGTCGACCTGGGGCACCCGAAGCAGCGCGCGGTGCTGGCTGTGCTGCTGGTGGAGGCCAATCGCCTTGTATCCACAGACCAGTTGCTCGACCGCGTGTGGGGCGAGCATTGTCCGCAACGTGGGCGGGAGACCGTATACAACTACCTGTCCCGGCTGCGCAAAGCGCTGCGCACCGTCGACGACGAGGTCCGCCTGGACCGCCGCTCCGGCGGCTATCTGCTCGCCGTTGACGAACAGACCGTGGACGTACATCGTTTTCGCCGCCTGCTCACCCAAGCCCGGACCGTCCGAGACAGTCGGCAGGCCTTGGAGCTCCTGGAGCAAGCCCTGCAACTGTGGCGGAGCGAGCCGTTGTCCGGTCTGGAGACACCGTGGGCGACCAGCCTCCGTATCGCCTTGGAGAACGAACGGCTGGCCGCTGAACTCAGTCACGCCGACGTCGCGTTGCGCTGCGGCCAGCACACGGAACTTCTCCCGAGCCTGTCGGCTCGCGCAACGCAGTACCCGTTGGACGAGTGCGTGGCCGGCCAGATGATGCTCGCCCTGTACCGCAGTGGCCGCCAGGCCGACGCCCTGGAGCACTATCAGGTGCTACGCCGTCGACTCGCCGATGAGTTGGGCACCGATCCCGGTCCGGATGTACAGCGCCTGCACCACCAGATACTCACCGCCGATCCGTCGCTGTCCACGCTGGGCACTCTGTCCGTCCTTGAGCCAAAGGTTGCGGTGGTTCCCCACCAACTTCCCGCTGCAGTCGCCCACCTCACCGGTCGGGTCCGCGAGTTGACCGCGCTCACCGAGCAGGTGGAGTCGGCCGCCGACGCGGGGACCGTGGTGATCACGTCGATCGGTGGGAGCGCCGGAATCGGTAAAACCGCGCTGGCGGTGCACTGGGCGCACCAGGTTCGGGACCGGTTTCCCGACGGACAGTTGTATGTGAACCTCCGAGGGTTTGACCCACGGGCGCAGGCGATGGACCCGGCCGACGCGGTGCGTGGCTTCCTCGACGCCCTCGGCGTTGCCCCGCAGCACATGCCGCTGAGCCCACAGGCGCTGATCGCCTTGTACCGCAGCCTGCTGGACGGCAAGAAAATCCTCGTGTTGCTGGACAACGCCCTGGACGCCCAGCAGGTCAGACCGCTGCTGCCCGGCACCGCGGGGGCAGTGGCCGTGGTGACCAGCCGCAACCGGCTGTCCGGCCTGGTCGCCGTGGACGGCGCTCACCCGATCAGCCTGGACCTGCTCACCGAGGATGAAGCGCGGGAGCTGCTGTGCCGTCGGCTCGGACCCGGGCGGGTGGCCGCAGAACCCCATGCGGTGCAGCAGGTCATCACCCAGTGTGCCCGGCTCCCGCTCGCGCTGACCATCGCTGCCACCCGCGCCGCCCAGACCGGCTTCCCCCTCGCCACCCTGGCAGCGGAGCTGAACGAGGCCAGCCAGCGGCTGGACGTCCTGTCCGCCGATGACCCGGCCAGTGAAGTGCGGGCGGTGTTCTCCTGGTCCTACACCGCGCTCACCCCATCGGCGGCCCGGCTGTTCCGGTTGCTCGGGCTGCATCCCGGACCGGACATCTCCGCTGCAGCAGCGGCCAGCCTGGCGGCCCTGCCCCCATCCCGTGTTCGGGGGCTGCTGGCTGAGCTGACCCGAGCCAGTCTGCTGACCGAGCACACCTTCGGCCGGTACGCCTTCCACGACCTGCTGCGCGAGTACGCCACGGAGCAGGCCGATTCCACCGACCCCGAAGAGGACCGTCACGCCGCTGTACATCGGATGTTGGATCACTACGTGCACACCGCGCACGCTGCCGCCCGGCTCCTGGAACCGGCCCGGGACTCGCTGACCCTGCCCCCGCCACAACCCGGGGTCTCCCCGGAACGCCCCGCCGACCACGAGCGGGCGCTGGCCTGGTTGACCTCCGAACACACCACTGTGCTGGCCGCCGTAGGCCACGCCGTCGCCACCGGATTCGACACCCACACCTGGCAGCTGGCGCAGGCCCTCACGGCCTTCCTCGATCGGCGCGGACACTGGCACGATCTGGCCGCCGTCGGCAGCGCCGCGATAGACGCTGCCAACCGGCTGGCCGACCCTCTCGGGCAGCCCGTCGCCCACCATATCGTCGCCCGCGCCCACCGCCGCCACGGCAACCTTGACGGCGCGCGCTCTCACCTGCGCCATGCCCTGGACCTGTTCGGCCGGGCCGGTAACCTGCCCGGGCAGGCTGGTGCCTACATCGACCTCGCCAGGGTGCAGGCACGACAGGGCCCCCGTGCCGTCCCCGAAATCCTCGCGCACGTCCGCCAAGCCCATGCCTTGTACCAGGCCACTGGCCACCGACTGGGGCAGGCCCAGGCACTGACCGCCATCGGCTGGTCCCACGCCCGCCTCGGGGACCATGGACAGGCCCTGGTCTGCTGCCAAGAGGCTCTGCCTCTGCTCGAGGAATTCCACGACCGCGAAGGGCAGGCCTATGCCTGGGACAGCATTGCCTACGCCCACCACCACCTCGGCCACCACTCCCAGGCCGTCACGTGCTACCAACACGCCCTCAGCCTGTGCCGCGACCTCGGCGATCGTTACCTGGAAGCGGACATCCTCGACCGCCTCGGCGACGCCCACCACGCCTCGCACGACCCCGATGCCACCCACGATGCCTGGCAACATGCTTTGACCATTCTCACCGAACTCGATCACCCCCACGCCGACCGGATCCGTGTCAAGCTCACCGCCCTCAACACGGCCCGTGAACCCGATCCGCCGGGAATCCGATCTCAGGCCGTACGTTGAGAACACCCGGTCAGCAACGCCGGAACCGAGCATTTCAACAAGCTGGACGCCGACACATCCGCCGACTTCGACCGTGTCTTCGCCATCAAGACACGCGGCCGGTTCTTCGCCGTGCAGAACGCAACATCCCCCACCAGTGGGCGAGCGGAGGCCGGTGCACGCACGACTGCGTCACCCGGCTCATGGGGCGCTGCTCAGGGGTCGCAGGGCGGCGGCGCCGGCCCGCGCCATCGCGGAGACCGTTGCCCCTGCCCATTGCACGAGGTCACGCGGCAAGCCGGCGTCGAGCTCGATGGTCACCCGCACGTACCGGGTGTGCAGCTGAGTGACTTTGACGGGACGTGGTACGCCGGCGTCCGGTCCGCGCTGCAATGCGGCTCGGTAGGTGTCCTTCCGCTGATTCATGCCCTGTCCTGTCGCTTGATGAGTTCGTCTGCGAGGTCCATGTACGCCGAGGCTTTGACTTCCACCGGACTTCCGAATGACTGGGCGTACAGATCGAGCCGCGGAATGTGCGTGGACAACACGTCGAAGCCCCGCTCGGTGAGAGCTTCGCGGGCGTCGGCATCGGGACCGGTACGCGTGGCGTCGGCACGATTCGTCCGGTTCAACAGAACGGCGGCGTGGGCCGGCTCAACGCGCAAGGACTGTACGTCGCCCATCTCGCCACCGATGGGCGCCATGCGATCCAGCTCGATGGGAGCCGGAGTCACCGGCACGATCCACTCGCTTGCGTACCTCATGATGCTGCGGGCGATGTGCGCGTGGTCCTCCAGCTGCGGGGCGTCGAATACGACAGCCTGCCGGTCGCCCAGGAAGTCGTTCACGCGCCGGTGCACATCGCCGACCGGAAGGGCGACCACAGGAAACGGGAAGCCACCTGCCAATTCGCTCCAGCGCAGCGCGGAAGAGGCGGGGTCGCTGTCGACCAGCAGCGGTGGGAATCCCGACTCGTGAAGTGCGTGGGCCAACCAGACCGCGCTGGTCGTCTTTCCCACCCCGGGCTTCAGGTTCACAAAGGCGTAGCTCAGCGACACACGAGTCAACTTATGGTCGCGAGCGGCTACCCGACCGTCGACTCGGGGCGCACAGTGCCATCGTTCACCCCGCGGCGCCCGTGAATCATTCGTATGGGTCAGTACGGAAGTCGTGAGGGCCTGGCTGATGCCCCTATGGATGTCAAGCGGCTGATTCACCGGTTCTGCCCCTACCGCGAAGGGCAGGAGATCCTCGTGCGAAGATCCGGTGTCGAGAATCCGACAGCCGCGGTCGAACGGGCCGTCGCCGGCGGCCACCGCACCGAGGGAACAGCGCATGCATATCACCGTGATCAGAGCCAGACGGGTAGTGACCGCCGCAGCAGGGGCGGTACTTGTCGCGGGATGCGGTGTCGGCGTCACGCCCTCCACCCGGACCGCTGCCACGTCCTCGGCGGTCATCAGGCGCTGCTTCGGCTGCGAGCCGGTGATGTCGCGGTCGCAGGTGCGCACCGGGCCGTGCCCGTCGATGATCATGGGGTAGTGGTCCGGCCTGCGTTTCTTGCCCAGGGTCAGCCCCTTGGCGCCGCAGAGCGCGTCCGGCTTCTCCGTGCGGGTGTAGCGGGCGGCCTTCGGCAGGCGTTCGACGGGATCGGCGATCGTGCCGGTGCAGCCCAGGTCCGCGCTGACCTTGTTGACGAGCTTCACGACCATGCGGGCCATCCCGTCCCGCTCCTTGGTGCGCGGCTCCATGTCGGTGATCCAGGTGCCCTGGGCGATGTCCACGACGGTCGGCCCGTCGAGGTCGCCGGGGCGGCCCAGGCAGCCGTCCCGGGACGGCGAGCCAGGCGCGGTCGTCCGAGGCCATGCCCAGCAGGCCTCCGTCGAGCGGGGTGAGGCGTGCGGAGAGGAGCTCGTCAGCCCACTTGCCGTCGTCGCCGGCCCGGTCGTCCAGCCGGTGCACCCGCGCGGTGAACGCCCACTCGTCGCCGTCGCTGTTCGTCAACTGGCAACTGCCGGTGGGGCCGTCCAAGAAGCGCCCACCGTGCAGCACGGGCGCCTCGGCCGCCTTGACGTCCTCGGGCTTGCGGAACGTCGGGGCGAGGTCATCGCGGGACAGCGCGCCCCACCACACCTCGTCCGGCGCGAACGGCCCGGCCTGGGTCTGCCAGGCCATGCCGCCGACGCCGAGCAGCACCCCGGCGAGACCCGCGGCCGGCAGCGGCCGGACCCGGCCGCGCAACAGTCTTCGCCAGTGCCACCGGTGCAGGAACCGCTCGCTGAGCGGCTCCTGCTCGGCGGGCAGGGGCTGCTCGTGTCGCTTCGGGACGATCGAGCACGCCCGTCACCGCGGGCCCCAGGGCAAGAACGAGCAGGCTGTTGGCCAGGGTGAGCGTGGCCGTGGCCGTCGCCGCGGGTAGGGATTTCCCAGAGCAGGACCGCAGCCCAGGAACCCGAATGCCCCGGATATCCGGATTTACTGACAGAGATCACGTTCAGCTCGGTGAATTCACCTGGTATTACGCTGTCGTAAGCCATGCCTTCTGAATCTACCGCAGCTCCCGAAACCGACTGGTTTTGCGGGGCAATTCAGAGCGGCTTCGACACCGCACCGGCAGAAGTGGACGCTGATTCCCTGGAGTTGCCGGGCTGCCGCGCCGCGGTGTGATTCCGGCCGGTTCCACACACTTTCTCCACTCGGTTCCGCGTCAACTCCCCCTCTTCGGCGCCGAATACGCGCCTCGCAGGCGAGTCTGCGGGACGAATGCACGCGAATGACGGCGAGGTTGTGCCTGTCCTTCGGTTGACGGGTGAAGATTGTGCATTAGGGTGAATGAGTTCCTGTCGCACGGCAGGACGTCCCAGGGAGTTCCGCCCCGTCCGTTCCCAAGTCGCTCCGAGTTGATCTGTGACGTCGTATCGCGACGGCGCCGCAGCCGAATGGCGGACCCTTTCTGGGCGCTGGGTGGGCATCCGGCACAACGGAACCCCGCGTCGGCCGTCGGCCTGCCCCCGGCAGCCGCGACCGGTTGAGCAGCGGTCGCGACGGTCCCCGCTCCCTACTGCTCTGACACCGAATTTCCCTCATGGTGATGACGATTCAATCTGAAGCAGGAGGCGCCCGGTGATATTTTCCCGTGCGCCGCGAGGACGCCGTGACGCAGCGGATGCCACGGCGCAGCCACCGGAATCAGCAGCGCCTGCTACCACTCCCCCACCCCCGGCGCCGCGTCCGCTGCCGGACCTCGTGCCGCTGACTGCGGAGGAAATCGCCCTGATGCGCGCGAGCGTCTCCGTGGTCGGCCCGCACGCAGCGGACATGACGGTATATTTCTACGCCATTCTCTTTGCGCGCCACCCCGAGGTGCGCGGGCTCTTCCCGGACAATATGGACGTCCAGCGCGACCGGTTGCTGCGCGGGCTGCTGCAGATCGTCGACCTCGTCGACGACCCGGAGAACCTGATCCGATTCTGCGGCCGGCTCGGTCGCGATCACCGCAAGTTCGGGGCGCTGGACGGCCACTACCCCGCGGTGGGCGAGTGCCTGCTCGCGTCCCTGGCCCGCTACGCCGGCCCGGCGTGGAGCCCGGAGTTGGCCGCCGCATGGACGCACGGATACGGCGTCGTCGCACAGGTGATGACGCACGCCGCGGGGGAGGACGCTCGCACGGCGCCCGCGGTGTGGGAGGCGGAGATCATCCACCACCTGCACCGCGGCCATGGCATCGCGGAAATCACCGTGCGGCCCGACGCGCCCTACCCGTACACGGCAGGCCAGTTCGCGAGCGTGGAGACGCCCTGGCGCCCCAAGGCGTGGCGCTACTACTCGCCCGCGAACGCGCCGCGACCGGACAACACCGTGACCTTCCACGTGCGTGCCATCGCCAAGGGCCAGGTCAGCCAGGGCCTGGTCTACAGCGCCAAGCCCGGGGACGTGGTGCGTCTGGGCCCTCCTCAGGGCGACATGACGCTCGACCCGCGCACCGACCGGGATCTGGTGTGCGTGGCCGGCGGGACCGGCATGGCCCCCATCAAGGCCCTGGTCGAGGACGCAGCCCGCAAGGGGACAGAGCGCTACGTGGACGTCTTCGTCGGCGCGCGGACCGCCGAGGAGCTCTACGGCCTGGACGACATGCTCAGGATGTCCCAGCGGCACCACTGGCTCTCTGTGCGGGCCGCGGTGTCGAACCAGCGTATTGCGGGGCTGGAGGGCACCCTGCCGCGGGTACTGAACGAGTTCGGGCCGTGGTACCGGCACGAAGCGTTCCTCTCCGGGCCGGTGGACATGGTCACACAGGCCAGCGCCACCCTGGCCCGGCACGGCATCCCGCAGGAACGCATCCATTTCGACCCCTTCGACGTGCCCGTACTCGAGGCCTCGTTGCTGCCCCGGCGATTGCGGGAACCACCCGAGGGCTGAGCGTCCGGCCTGATCCGGCCGACCCGGCCCCGGCCGTGCGGCCACTCGCGTGCCGCGCCCGCCCGCCGGACTCGGCTTCACCCCGTCCGCTCCCGGCCGAGCGGCCGCCGGACCACCCCCGGCGCCCCGGGCCCGTGTGAGCACCAGACCCCGAGCAGGAAAGAATCCGGTGCAACTACCCCCTTCGCCCGACCTGGCTCAGCGCCGCCCGTCTACGCACGAGGCCGTCCTGGCGGCCGCCGAGGTGTTCCTCCGCCAGTACGCCGCCGAGAACCCGGGTGACGGCGATCCGGGCCGGCGGCTCGCGGAGGTCACCGCGGAGGTGGAGCACTCCGGCACGTACGAACACACCCCGGCGGAGCTGGCGTTCGGCGCGCGGGTGGCCTGGCGCAATGCGGCGCGCTGCATAGGCCGGCTCTACTGGAACAACCTGATCGTGCGGGATCTGCGGCACGTCACGCATCCCGACGACATCGCCCGTGAGTGCTTCGAGCATCTGCGGATCGCGACCAACGGAGGCCGTATCCGGCCGGTCATTAGCGTCTTCGCCCCCGATCGCCCCGGCCGTCCCGCCGCCACACTGCTGGGCGAGCAGTTGGTGCGCTACGCGGACGACCCGCGCAGCGCCCACCGGGTGGCGCTGGCCAGGGACTTGGGCTGGAAGGGCGGCGAAACCCCCTTCGAGGTGCTGCCGTTGCTGGTGCGGCCCGGCTCCGGCCTGACCCCGGAGTTCTACGAGGTGCCCGAGGACGCCGTGCTGGAGGTGCCGTTGACGCATCCGCGCCATCCCGGGTTCGCCGACCTCGGTCTGCGCTGGTACTCGGTGCCGGCCGTCAGCGACATGTCACTGGAGATCGGCGGGGTCACGTACCCGGCCGCGCCCTTCAACGGCTGGTACATGGGCACCGAGATCGGCTCGCGCAACCTCGCCGACACCGACCGCTACAACCTGCTGCCCGCCGTCGCCGAGTTGTTCGGCCTCGACACGCGCAACGAGCGCACCCTGTGGCGGGACCGCGCCCTGGTCGAGCTCAATCTGGCGGTCCTGCATTCCTACGAGCAGGCGGGGGTGAGCATGGCCGACCACCACACGGAGTCGCAGCGGTTCCTCGCGCACGTGGACCGCGAGAAGCGGCACGGGCGCCCGGTGCCGACCGACTGGAGCTGGATCGTGCCGCCCCTGTCCGGAGGGGCGACCGCGGTGTACCACCGCTACTACGACCCCGAGGATCCCGACCTGCGGCCGGCCTTCGTGCACCGGACCGCACGGGCGCCGGAGGGATGCCCCTACGGCGCGGCCTGAGAGGGCATCGACGCCGTGGGACGGCCGGTGACCCACCAGCAGGCCTTCCACGGACGCAACCTCGCACGACCGGCCTACGACACCGCGGCGCGCTACGGCAGCGGCATCGCGCACCACCGGCTCTGGAACGAGCCCTGGTGGCGTGACGTGATGAGACCTGCGTCACTCGTGGCCACGTCATGTCACATTCAACTCCCTTCCGGGGTCTCAGGTGTGAGACCACGCAGGGAGGCACAGGCATGCCTGAGAGGACCGACACCGCGGCCGGCGACCGGGCCGGCACCGCAACCCAGGTGTTCGTCGACCACCGCGAGCTGCTCTTCGCGATCGTCCACAACATGCTCGGCCGCGTCACCGACACCGAGGACGCCCGGCAGGACACCTCGTTGTCGTGGACCGGCCGGACGGGGCGCTCCCGTTCCGACGGGATCGACAACCCGGTGTTGGAGTACGCCCACACGGAGATCGTGGACGTCCTGGACCAGCCCGCGCATGCACCACGGGAAGAGCGGGCCATGGCCGAGGAGGAGCGGGCATGACGGCGACTGGGAAACGGCCCGAGGAGGTTTCCTCCGGACAGCGCGTCGCCGACTGGTTCGACGGCCGGCTCGGCATCCACACCCTGGGCCGGCGGTACCTCCGCAAGGTCTTCCCCGACCACTGGTCGTTCCTGCTCGGCGAGGTGTGCCTGTACAGCTTCGTCGTGCTGATCCTGACCGGGATCTACCTCACGCTCTTCTTCCACCCGTCGATGACCGAGGTGACGTACCACGGCAGTTACGTGCCGCTGAACGGCATCCGCATGTCCGACGCGTACGCCTCGACGCTGCACATCAGCTTCGACATACGCGGCGGTCTGCTGATCCGGCAGATCCACCACTGGGCCGCGCTGATCTTCGTCGCGGCGATGCTGACACACATGATGCGGCACTTCTTCACGGGATCGTTCCGCAAACCGCGTGAGCTGAACTGGCTGTTCGGCTGGCTGCTGCTCGTCCTCGGCATGTTCGAAGGGCTGTTCGGCTACTCGCTGCCGGACGACCTGCTGTCGGGCACCGGGCTGCGATTCGTCAACGGCGCGCTGCTGTCGGTGCCGATCGTGGGCACATATCTGTCGATGTTCCTGTTCGGCGGGCAGTTCCCGGGCAATGACATCGTGCCCCGTTTCTACTCCCTGCACGTGCTGCTGGTCCCGGGAATCATGACGGCGCTCGTCGTCACCCATGTGCTGCTGGTCGTCTACCACAAGCACACGCAGTTCGCGGGTCCGGGGAAGACGGAACGGAACGTCGTGGGCTCTCCGTTCTTCCCTGTGTACGTGGCGAAGGCGGGAGGTTTCTTCTTCCTCGTCTTCGGGCTGATCGCGTTCGTCGCGGCGGTGGCATCGATCAATCCGGTCTGGGCGTACGGGCCCTACCGCGCCGACCAGGTGTCGACGGGCGCCCAGCCGGACTGGTACCTGGGCTTCGCGGAGGGGCTGGTCCGCATCATGCCGGGCTGGGAGGTCGACCTGTGGGGCCACACCCTGGTCCTCGGCGTGCTGATCCCGGTGGTCGTCTTCCCGCTCCTCCTGGTCCTCATAGGCGTCTACCCGTTCGTGGAGGCGTGGGTCACCAAGGACCGCCGCGAGCACCATCTGCTGGACCGTCCCCGCAACCGGCCGGTCCGCACGGCGCTCGGCACGGCATGGCTGAGCGTCTATCTGATCCTGCTCGCGGGCGGCGGCAACGACATCGTGGCCACGCGTCTCCATCTGTCGATCAACGCGGTGACGTGGATCGTCAGGATCGGCGTGTTCCTGGTGCCATCGGCCGTCTTCGTCGTGACGCGGCGCGTCTGCCTCGGTCTCCAGCTGAGCGACCGTGAGCTGGTGGAGCACGGTCGCGAGACGGGAATCGTCAAGCGGCTGCCGCACGGCCAGTACGTCGAGGTGCGGCAGCCGCTGTCCCCGGCCCAGCGGTACACGCTCACCGCCCACCAGCGGGAGCTGCCGTCAGCCGGACGCGACCTCCATGAAGGAGGCGGAACACCGGAACGCGCGGCTTCGACGGACGATGCGCACTCACAGGCATGACCGTGCGGACAATCACCGAGGGCCTACGCGACCTCACCCGGCTGCGGCGAGGGCTCGCACACCCGCGCGATCGCGACTGCGACGGGATCGCCGGAGAGACGGAAGTGCATGCCGTCCGGCTTGGTGGTCAGGGTGTGAGCGGTGCCGCAGGAACGCAGGCCCCGGGAGGGCGTGGTCGGCGCCGAGCATGACGGTCACCTACACGAAGGCCGGAAGTCCAACGCTGTTTGCGACCGGTACTGTTCATACGGCACCCCACACGGAAAGCCGTCCAGACAAGGGTTGATGCAAGAAACCCGACGCGCTGCCCGCCGTCAACCGGAAGAAGGCATCACCCCTCACCGCCGACCAGTTCAGGGCGATCACCGAGAGACTCGGTGACATCGCACAGCGCATCCAAGCCGCCGACGCCGACAAGAACGCTTACCCCCCTTGAAAGGTAGGACCAGTGCCATGACGGCACATTGGCCCGCGTCCTGCTGAGGGAGACTCAGGGGACGCGGGCCGGGGCCGGGCCGGGTCAGGCCGGCGGTGGGGTGAGCAGCGGGCGCTGGGTCTTCTTGTGCTGCTCGTAGGCGGCGCGGGCCGCGCTGGTCGACGGCAGCGCCGAGACCTCGGCGACCGGGACGTCCCACCAGGCGTCCGAGTCGGGCGCCGGCACCAGGGGGTCGGTCTCCACATGGACGACGGTGGTGCGCTCGGCTGCCAGCGCGGTGGCGAGCGCCTCGCGGAAGCCCTCCAGGCCCTGGGCGCGGATGACGTCCGCGCCCAGGCTCGCCGCGTTGGCGGCCAGGTCGACCGGCAGGGTGTCGCCGTCCAGGTGCCCGGTGGCCGGGTCGCGGTAGCGGTAGCGGGTGCCGAACCGGTCGGCGCCGACCGACTCCGACAGCGCGCCGATCGAGGCGTAGCCGTGGTTCTGCACCAGCACCACGACCAGCTTGAGGCGCTCGGCCACGGCCGTGGCGATCTCCTGAGCCATCATCAGGTACGAGCCGTCGCCGACCAGCACCACGACCTCACGGTCGGGCGCGGCCAGCTTCACGCCCAGCCCTCCGGCGATCTCGTAGCCCATGCAGGAGTAGCCGTACTCGACGTGGTAGCCCAGCGGATCGCTGGGGCGCCACAGCTTGTGCAGATCGCCCGGCATGGAACCGGCGGCGCACACCACCACGTCGCGCTCGTCCATGGCGTCCCGCAGCGCGCCGATGATCTCGCTCTGGGCGGGCAGCGGCCGGTGTCCGGCGGTGAAGGCGGCGTCCGCCACCGCGTCCCAGCCGCGGACCAGTCCGGCCGCGCGCTCACGCCACTCCGGGGCGGCCGACCAGCCGGAGAGTGCGGCGCCCAGGGACCGGATGCCGGCGCGGGCGTCCGCGACCAGCGACACCCCGGCCTGCTTGGCGGCGTCGAACGAGGCGATGTTGAGGTTGACGAAGGCCACCCGCGGGTCCGCGAACAGGGTGCGCGAGGCGGTGGTGAAGTCCTGCCAGCGGGTGCCGATGCCGATCACCACATCGGCGTCGCGGGCCAGGGCGTTGGCGGCGGCGCTGCCGGTGTGGCCGATGGCGCCGACTGCCGCCGGATGGCCGTGCGGCAGCGCGGCCTTGCCGGCCTGGGTGACCGCCACGGGAACGCCGGTGGCGGCGGCGAACTCCGTGAGCGCGGCGGTGGCGTCGGAGTGGATCACCCCGCCGCCGGCCACGATCAGCGGGCGCCGTGCGCCCCGCAGCAGCCGTACGGCGGCGGCCAGTGACGCCTCGTCAGGTACCGGACGGCGGACGTGCCACACCCGGCGGGCGAAGAACTCCTCGGGGAAGTCCCAGGCCTCCGCCTGCACGTCCTGCGGCAGGCACAGGGTGACGGCGCCGGTCTCGGCCGGGTCGGTGAGCACCCGCATCGCCTGCACGGCCGAGGAGAGCAGTTGCTCCGGCCGCCAGATCCGGTCGAAGAACCGGGAGACGGGGCGGAACGTGTCGTTGACGGTGATGTCGGCGGCGTACGGCTGCTCCAGCTCCTGGAGCAGCGGCGAGGCGGCGCGCGAGGCGAAGGTGTCGCCGGGCAGCAGCAGCACCGGCAGCCGGTTGACGGTGGCCAGCGCCGCCCCGGTGACCATGTTGGTGGAGCCGGGCCCCACCGAGGCGGTGCAGGCCAGGGTGGAGAGCCTGCGCCGGGTACGGGCGTAGGCCACCGCGGCGTGCACCATGGCCTGCTCGTTGCGGGCCTGGTAGTAGGTCAGGTCGTCGGGGTGTTCCAGCAGCGCCTGGCCGAGGCCGGCGATGTTGCCGTGGCCGAAGATGCCGAAACAGCCCTCGATCAGCCGCTGTTCGACGCCGTCCCGCTCGGTGTACTGCTGGGCGAGGAACGCCACCAGTGCCTGGGCGGTGGTCAGTCGGCGCACCTGCCCGAGAGACGTGGACGTGGTCATCGCGGTCCTCCCGCGTCGCAGATCGGCACCCGGGGGTCGGCGGCCTGGCCGTTCCACGAGGCGCGCACCCAGTGGTGGGCCGGGTCGTCGCAGCACGCCATGGTGCGCTGCGGGTCCGGCCCGGCCAGCACATTGAGGTAGTACAGAGGATGCCCCGGCGCGGCCATCGAGGGGCCGTGGTAGCCCCGGGGGACGAGCACCACGTCGCCGTGCCGGACCTCCGCCAGCACGTCCACCCCGTCGGCCCCTGCCGCGGCGGGCTCGTACACCCGCTGGTAGCCGAAGCCGTGCGGGCCGGGGCCGCCGATCTCGAAGTAGTAGATCTCCTCCAGCACCGCCTCTCCGGGGCGCCGCTCGTCGTGCTTGTGCGGCGGATAGGACGACCAGTTACCGCCGGGGGTGAGCACCTCGACGGCGACCAGGCGGTCGCAGGGGAAGCCTTCGGGGGAGGCGAAGTTGTTCACCTGCCGGGTGGCGGGGCCCGCGCCGCGGATTTCGACCGGCACGGCCTCGGCGGGACCGTAGGCGGGCGCCAGCCGGCGCTCGCAGCGGGCCGCGGGGAGCGCGAACCGCCCGCCGTCCGTCGAGTGGACGGTGAGCCGGGCGTCGCGCGGCGCGTAGGCGAAGTCGGTGACCCGGCTGAAGACGTCGGGGCGGCCGTCGAGGTCGAAGGGGGTGCCGTCGATCTCCACGCGGCAGCCGCCGGACAGCGGCAGCACGATCATCTCGCTGTCACCGGTGTCCAGCGTCCGCGAGGCACCCGGTGCGAGGTCCAGGACGCGCAGCGAGCTGTAGGCCCACCCCGCGTCCTTGGGGGTGACGGTGAGGCGGAATCCGTCCGCCGCGGCGGTGCCGTCGGGCAGGTGCAGCCGACGGGACATCAGGACTCCCGGCCGAGCAGCGAGACGGCGGTGTCCACGGCGCCGGCCACGTCGCCGTCGGCGGGGAAGAGCATCGTACGGCCGATGATCAGCCCTCGGACGTGCTCGATGTCCAGCGCGCGCTGCCAGGACGCGTACATGACGTCGGGGTCGCCGCCGCCCTCGCCGCCCAGCAGCAGGGTGGGCATGGTGGTGGAGGCCATCATCCGCTCCATGTCGGGGACGACCGGGACCTTCAGCCAGGTGTAGGCGGAGGTGCGGCCGAGCGCGGAGGCGATGTTGTTCACCCAGATCTGCGCGTCGGCCTCGAGGATGTTGCGCACCTTGCCGCCCTCGCGCACGGACTTGAACGGTTCGATCAGGGCGAGCAGCCGGCGCTCCGCCAGCTCGTTCACGGCGGTGGCGGTACCACTGAGGGTCTCCGCGGTTCCCGGGTCGGCGGGGTCGACACGCAGCAGCACCTTGCCGCCGTCCAGCCCCGCCTCCTCGATGCCTCGGGCGTCGTAGCAGGTGAAGCGGTCGTCGAGTTCGAACGAGGCGCCGGGGATGCCGCCCCGGTTCATCGAGCCGAGCACCAGCTTGCCGTCAAGGGCGCCGAGCAGCGTCAGGTCCTCGACCAGGTCGGGGGTGCCGAGGAAGCCGTCCACGCCGGGGCGGGAGAGCGCCTCGACGCAGCGGGCCAGCAGCTCGTGCCGGTCGCCCATGGCGGTGGGGTTGCCGCCGGCGGCCACCGCGCCGCGGGCCGGGTGGTCGGCGGCCAGGATGAACAGCGGCCGGGCCAGGTCCGCGCTGTCGAACTTCGGGCGGGCGGCGGCGGCCCGGCGGATCGCGTCCGGGTCGGTGAGCCGCATCCGGGTGACCTCGGCGAGGTCACGGGCGGCGGGAGCGGGGGCGAGGGCGGTGCTCAACGGGGTTCTCCGGTCATGGTGGTGGCGACGGCGCGCGAGGCGGGGCGGCCGGTCAGCTCGGCGATTTCTTCGGGGGTGGGCATCGCGTCGGCGCAGGCGTGCCGGGTGGCGACCAGGGCCCCGGCGGCGTTGGCGGCGGCCAGGGTGTCGCCCAGCGGCAGTCCGGCCAGCAGTCCGGCGACCAGGGCGCCGCCGAAGGCGTCGCCCGCGCCGAGGCCGTTCACCACCTCGACGGGGATCGGCGGCACCCGTACGTCCTCGGTCGCGGTGCGCGCCAGGACGCCGTGCGGGCCCTGCTTGACCACGGCCAGCCGTACTCCTCGGGCGAGCAGCAGGTCCGCGGCCCGGTCCGGGTCACGGGTGCCCACCGCGACCTCGACCTCGTCGCGGTTGCCGACCGCGACGGTGGCGTGCTCCAGCGCCTGCGCGTAGCGGGCGGGCGCGTCCTCGGGCCGGTCCCAGAACATCGGGCGCCAGTCCAGGTCGAGCACGGTGTCGGTGCCCGGGTCGCGCTCGGCGAGCGCGCGCAGCGTGGTCCCGCGCGACGGCTCGGCGCTCAGGCCGCTGCCGGTGGCCCAGACGACCCGGGCGCCGCGCAGGGCGGGCAGGTCCAGGTGCTCGGGCAGCAACCGCAGGTCGGGCGCTTCGGGCCGGTAGAAGTACAGCGGGAAGTCGTCCGGCGGGAAGAGCTCGCACAGCACCACCGGGGTCTGGGAACCGGGCACGGTCACCACATGCCGGTCGTCGACGCCGAAGCCGCGCAGCGCGTCGCGGACGAACCCGCCCAGCGGATCGTCGCCGACTCCGGTGACCACCGCGCTGCGCAGGCCGTGCCGGGCGGCGGCGACGGCCACGTTGGTGGCGCTGCCGCCGAGGTACTTGGCGAAGGTGCGCACCTCGGCCAGGCCGACCCCGGTCTGCTGCGGGTAGAGGTCGACGCCGACCCGGCCCAGAGTGATCAGGTCGTACGTCACGCGGCGTCCTCCAGGGCCATCGACGCCCGGTCGACGTAGAGGGCGGCGCCGGCGCACTCGATGACGAGGGTCGCGGGCCAGGAGGGGTCGTAACCGCGGGCGGCGGCCAGGCGGCGCACCGCCTCGCGCTTGTGGGCGCCGTGGACGGTCATCACCGCGCGCCGGGAGTTGGCCACGATGGTGTGCACGCCGACGGTGACGCCGTGCCGGGGCACCTCGTCGAGCGACGCGAAGTCGGGGAAGGTGCCCATGTTGTCGACGCGGGTGGTGTCGGCGAGCTCCACGATCCGGCTGGTGCTGTGGCGGTCGGTGCCGGGCGGGTTGAAGGCGATGTGCCCGTCCGAGGCGCCGCAGGCCAGGATGAACAGGTCGATGCCGCCGGCCTCGGCCAGGCGCCGCTCGTACGCGGACGGGTCCGCGGGGTCGGGGAACCACACCGCGTCGGCGGGGATGCCCCGGGTGGGGCCGGCCGCGGCGTTGAGGGGGGCGACGATCTCCTCGGCGGCGAAGCGGTGGCAGCTGTTGTGCGCGCCGTGGTCGATGTCGTGGAAGCCGCCCGGCGCGTCGGGGTCGGGCAGGACGTACTCGTCCATCATGGCGATGACGACGTGCCGCAGGTCGAGCCCGCGCTCGGCGGTCAGTTCGGCCAGTGCCTCGTAGACCGGCTTGGGGCTGCGGCCGCCGGGGCAGCCCAGGACGTAGCGCCGGCCGGAGCCTGCTGCTTCCGCGATCCCGTCCGCGATCTCGCGGGCCAGCTCCGCGCCCAGCTGGGCGGGGCTGTCGAAGACGCGCGGGGGAAGGGGGGCCGACATGGATGTCACTCCTTTACGGCGCCGGCCAGCATGCCGCTGATCATGCGGCGCTGGAGGGCGATGTAGCTGATGAGTACGGGCAGGGCGACGATGACGGCGGCGGCCGCGGTGACGCCCGGGTTGCTGTTGCGCCGGTTGCCCGCGAAGAACGACAGGGCCAGCGGTGCGGTCTGCACGCTGCGGTCGTCCGGGACGAGGACCAGTGCCAGCAGGAACTCGTTCCACGCGAAGAGGAAGAGCAGGGTGGCGAGGGTGCCGATGGCGGGTGCGGCCATCGGCAGCAGGATCGAGCGCAGGGTGCGGAACCTGGAGGCTCCGTCGACCGCGGCGGCCTCACGCAGCGCCGGCGGTGTGGACACGAAGAAGGTGCGCATCCAGAAGACGGCGAACGGCAGGGAAAGGCCGATCTGCGGCAGGATCAGCGCCCAGTACGTGTTGGTGAGGTGCCAGGAACGCAGCTGGTAGTAGAGCGGGATGACGGTCGCTTCGTACGGCATCACAAGGCCGACCAGCAGCAGTCCCAGGAGCAGTCCCTTGAGCGGGAAGGGGAAGGCCGCGAAGGCGTAGCCGGCCAGTACGGCCAGCACGATGGTGCCCACCACCACGGCGGCGGCCACGATCAGGCTGGACAGCAGCGCCTGGGAGAACAGTCCCCGGCTCCAGGCCTCGGAGAAGTTGTCGAAGCTGATGGAGGTGGGCAGGGTGAAGCCGCTCTGCCGGGTGCCGGGCTTGCTGAGCGCCAGCAGCACCACGGACAGGAAGGGGTACAGGGCGGCGATGGCCGCGACGGCCAGGACGGCGTGTCCGATGACGGTCTGGCGGCGGCTGGTGAGCATCCGTCAGCCCTCCTTTCCGCGCACCAGGCGCATGACGAGCCCGGTCACCACCAGCACCACGGCGGTCAGGCAGACGCTGATCGCGGCGGCGCCGCCCACCTCGTGGGTGAGGAAGGCGCCCTGGTAGATGAAGACGCTGGGCACGGTGGTGGAGGTGCCGGGGCCGCCGGTGGTGGTGTTCCACACCAGGTCGAAGTTGCGCAGGGCGTAGGTGATGGTGAGGACCAGGGCGATGGACATCTCGCCGCGCAGCGCGGGCAGGGTGACGGTGAAGAACTCGCGGACCGGGCCGCAGCCGTCGATGCGGGCGGACTCGTACAGCTCGGTGGGGATCTTCTGGGTGCCGGCGAGGAAGAGCACCATGCACAGTCCGTACATCACCCAGGTGCCGACGAGGCCGACCGAGGGCAGGGCGGTGTGGTAGTCGCCCAGCCAGGCGCGGGCCAGGGAGCCGAGGCCGACGGCGCGCAGGGCGGCGTTGAGCGGCCCGTCGATGTCGTAGACCCACCGCCAGGAGACGGCGACCACGACGGTGGCCAGGATCTGCGGCAGGAACAGCACCGCGCGGAAGAAGCTCAGTCCGTACACCCGGATGCGGGACATCAGGGCGGCGAGGAAGAGGCCGAGGGCGACCGGCAGCAGCGCGTAGAAGACCACGAACTCCAGCGAGTGGCCGATCGCGGCGGGGATACGGCTGTCGGACAGCAGGGCGCGGTAGTTGCCGAGACCCACCCAGCGGCCCTCGGTGAGGCCGTCCCAGCGGAACAGCGAGATCCAGGCGGTCTGGCCCAGCGGCCGCAGCACGAACAGCGTGTAGACGATGGCCGCGGGCAGCAGGTACCAGAGGGCGGGCCAGTACTGACGTCCGGCCCAGGCGCGCAGGCCGTTCCGTCTCCGGTGGGCCGGCGGCTTGTGGCCGGTGCGGACCGGCGCGGGGGACGCGGGCTCGGTGGCGGTGGCCCGTCCGGAGAGCGGAGCCGCAGTCACGGGGTGCCTCCGGCGGCCGCCGCGTCCTGGCGCTGCTGCTTCTGGAACGCCAGCCAGTTGTTCTGCAGGCCTTCGGCGAAGCCGCGGGGTGAGGTGCGGCCGGCCAGCAGGTCCTGGGTCTTGGAGCCGATGGTGTCGAGCATCGTGGTGGAGGCCCAGTCGAGGTAGAAGTTCTGCCCGTCGTCGGCGAGCAGCTTGAGCCCGATGCCGTTGACCTGGCCGACGACCTTGCTGTCGGCCTTGACGGTGCCCTGGCCGGTGACCGGGGTGCGGCCGACGTCCGCGAGGGTCTGCGCGAACCGGTCGCTCATCAGCATGTCGAGGAAGGCGACCGCGGCGGGCAGGTGCTGGGTCTTGGAGCTGACGTGCCAGCCGAGGCCGAGCGAGCCGACCGTGGCGCGGGTGCCGTCGGGCCGGGTGGGCAGGGTGAAGCCGACATGGCCGTTCATGCTCTGCTGGAGGGCCGGAGCGTTCCACGAGCCGGCGACCAGGAAGACGCCCTGGCCGTGGCTGAACTTGGCGACCGCGTCGTCGGAGCTGATGCCGTCGTAGCCGTTGCCGAACCAGCCGCGCTTGGCCCAGTCCTGCACGGTGCCGGCCGCGGCCTCGGTGCCCTTGTCGGCAATGGTGGCGCCGGGGACCCCGCTGATCCATGAACGGATGTCGCGGCTCGCCACGTTCTGCGCCTGGACCAGGCCGATGACCTGGCTGGCGGGGTACTTCTCGGAGTTGCCCAGCATGATGGGCTGCTGTCCCGCGGCCTTGGCGCGGGACAGCGCGTCGGTGAACTCGGCATAGGTCGTGGGCGGCTTGATGCCCAGCTTGGCCAGCTTGTCGGTGTTGTAGAACACGCCGACGTACTCGGTGGCGGGAGAGATGCCGTACAGGCTGCCGGAGCCGAAGACAGCGCCGTCCGGGGTCCAGCGGTACTGCTTGAGGGCGCCGTCGGTGAAGGTGTTCTCCCAGCCGTAGGCGCGCATCACGTCGTCCAGCGGACGGATCAGCCCGGCCTTGACCAGCGGGCCGTCGGTGCCGTAGCCCTGGTTGCCCTGCACCAGGTCGGGCGCGTCGGTGCCGGACGTCGAGTTGACGACGGTCTTCATCAGATCGTCGAAGCCCTTGGTGACGACCTCGACCTTGACGTTGGGGTACTTCTTCTCGTACATCGGCACGAGCGCCTTGAGAGTGGCGTCCTCGCCCGAGTCGGCGAGCACGCGCAGGGTGGTGGGCCCGGGCTCGGCCACCTCCTGGACGGTCACCGGCTGGGTGATCCGGGGTCCGGTGACGCCGGCCGAGGCGGTGCTGCCGCCGGCTCCGGGGACACCGCACCCGGAGACCAGCAGCCCGGTCAGGGCCAGCCCCGAGGCCCCGGTCCAACGCAGCTTGTTCATCCTTGCTCCACTTCGGGCCCGCCCGCGGGCGGACCGGGAACGGCGCCCGGAAGGCGCGGCGGTAGGGCCGCGTGCCTCCGGGGCAGCCGGGTGATCAGGAGTGGGCGGCCACCTTCGCGGCCAGCCAGGCGTAGTTGGCCGCCTGCTCGGCGGCGACCCGCGGGTACTGATCGGCCGGGGTCGGTGCCCGGTCCTGCTCGACCAGCAGCCAGTCGCGGTAACCGCCGCGCAGCAGCTCGGCCAGGAAGGCGTCGATGCCGACGTCGCCCTCGCCGAACGGAACGCAGACGTCCGCCCACCACTCGTCGAAGTCGGTGCGCCCGGCGGCCTTGGCGTCGGCGAGCACGGCCATCCGTACGTCCTTGACGTGCACGTGGTTGATCCGCTCGCGCCAGGCCCGCAGGCACTCCACGGGGTCGCCGCCGGCGAGCTGGATGTGCGCGATGTCGAGGGTGAGGCCGACCTCGGTCAGCTCCAGCAGCCGCTCGACCTCCCACGGCGATTCCACATAGGTGCTGATGTGGGGGTGGAAGGAGGGGCGCAGTCCGTAGGAGCGGGCCATCGCCACCGCGCGCTCGGACAGCCGGGCCAGACGCTCCCAGCCGGCCTCGTCCAGGGCCAGCGAGCGGTCGTCCCAGGAACGGGCGGGGTTGTGCAGGAGGGTCTGGCTGCCCTCGTCGGCCAGGATGGCCAGCGGCGCCCGGTCGGCGGGGGTGCCCGCCGCCTCGGCGCACGCCGCCAGTTCGCGGCAGGTCTGCTCCATCCGGGCCAGGTCGTGCTCCACGACGTCGTCGCCGAGGGCGTAGTGCACCGGGATGTAGGCGCCGACGGCGGCCAGCCGGTGCTCGGTGAACAGCGCGGCGGTCTGCTCGGGCGTGCCGAAGAAGCCGGGCGGGCCGAGCTCGCTGCCGTGGTAGCCGGCCTCGGCCATGGAGGCCAGCAGGGCGCCGGGGGAGGAACCGGGCCCGCCCGCGCCTTCGCCGTACACGCCGTAGCTCACCGGCGCGTTCCCGATCAGGATGCCGTCCGGCAGGCCGCCGGAGGGATTCCTGCCAGACGTCGTGGCGAGGTTCGTGGCGGGGCCGGTCATGCTGCGGCCCCCTTCGCGGCCTCGCCGCCGACAGCGACGCCCGCCCGCGCGGCGAGCGCGGCGACGAGCGCCTGGAGACAGCGCACGTCCTCGGCCGCCCCGGCGGCGCCGGAGCGGACCAGTGCCTCACCGTGCACCGCTGCGGCGAACTCCTCCAGCTGGCGCACGAACCCGGTGTCGTAGCCGTGCCGCGCGGTGGTGTCGCGGCGCAGCGCGCCCTCGGCGCGTTCCACGCGCAGGGTGGAGCGCACGTCCACCAGGTAGGGCGCGGCCATGTCCAGCCGCAGCCGGCCGTCGCGGGCGAGTACGGCGATCTCCTCGCCGTACTCGGGGTGGTCCGGGAGCCAGTTCCAGTTGAGGACCAGCTGGGCGCCGTCGCCCAGGGGCGCGGTGGCCAGCAGGCACGGCGGCTCGCCCTCGACCGGCCACGGCCACAGCTGGGCGCTGTCGAACGTGGTGGGCAGGGTGAAGCCGAGCGCGCGCAGTACGGAGAGCTCGTGGATCACCGAGCCGTTCAGCACGTCCCGGTAGTAGCGGCCCAGCTCGGCGGGCACCTCGCCCAGGGCGTCCAGGGTGCGCGCGTCCTCGTAGGCGAGGGACTCGGCGATCACGGAGAAGTCCGCGTCGTCGGTCGGCGGGGCCAGCCGCAGATGCTCCACCTGCGGTTCGTCGGCGGGGTGCAGCACGGTGACCCGGACCGTACGCGGGGTGTCCAGCTCGGCCAGCTCGGCTGCGGCGACCTCGGTGAGCGGGTCGTACATCTTCATGTAGCCGACCTGCAGCACCAGGCCCCTGGCCTCGGCGAGCGTGCCCAGTTCCTCGGCCTCGGCCACGGTCAGGCACAGCGGCTTCTCGGCGAGGACGTGCTTTCCGGCCTCCAGCGCGGCGCGTGCGGCCTGCGCGTGGGTGCCGGGGGTGGCCAGCAGCACGGCGTCGACGGTGTCGTCGGCCAGCACGCTCTCATAGCTGTGCGTGGCCCGGACGCCGACGCCGCAGCGGGCGGCCACCGCAGCCGCGCGGGAGGGGGACAGGTCGCACACGACCGCGGTCTCGAACAGCGCGCCCAGGCGCTGGACGGCGGGGAGGTGGACCGACTGGGAAATCGTTCCTGCGCCTATGACGGCGAGACGGACCGGTGGATGTGACGGCATCGAGGCTCCCTCGGCTCGGGTGCGGCGCGGTGTGCTGTCGCGGTCGCGGGTGGGTGGTGTCGCGGGTGGGTGGTGTCGCGGGTGGTGGTGTCGGGGGCGTGCCATCGGGCTGGGCCCTGTGGCCTGTTGGAGCGGGGGCCGGCAGTGGCCCCGTGCAGCGGCAGGCGGGCACACGCCGGGGAACGGAAGACGGGCTTCCGACTTTCGGCGTGGTGGGATCATGACGTACTTCAGTCCAGTCAGTCCAGTGTTTGGACCAGATTTTCATCTGGTCCATGAACTGGTTGCTCTGGTACGGTCCATGACCGTGACCACGCATGACGCACCGGCCTCACCATCCGTCCCCGCCCCCGCCACCGCCGTGAGCGCGACCTCCGCGACCTCGACCGCAGGTCCGGCCGTCCAGCTCGCCCGCCGCGCACTCGGGCAGCTGCTGGACCGCCGGGTATGGGCCCCGGGCAGCCAACTGCCCGGCGAGCGCGCACTGGCCCAGCGAGTCGGCGTCAGCCGCAGCAGCCTGCGCCAGGCCCTTGCCCTGCTGGAGGACGAGGGCCGGGTGCACTCCTCCCCGCAGCGCGGCTGGTTCGTCGCCACCGACGTGGTCAGCGAGCCGCCCAGTGTGCTGAAGAGCTTCACCGACATCGCCCGTGCCCGGGGCCTGACCGCCACCGCACGGGTGCTGCGCCGGGAGGTCCGCCCGGCGGGCTACGAGGAGTCGGCCCGGCTGCGCATCGCACCGGCAGCCGAGGTGCTGGAGATCGTCCGGGTGCGCGGCCTGGACGACGTACCGGTGTGCCTGGACACCACGGTGCTGGTGCGCTCCCGCGCGCAGGCGCTGGAGGACGTCGACCTGACGGATCGTTCGCTGTTCGCCGAGCTGGAGGCCAGGGCCGGGGTGCGTGTCATGCACAGCACGTACACCGCGCACGCCGACGGCGCCCAGCCCTTGGAGGCGGAGCTGCTGCGGGTGCCGCCGGGCACTCCGGTGCTGGTCGGCGAGGAGATCACCTACGACCAGAACGACACCCCGGTGCTGCTCGGCCGGGCCGTGTACCGCGGCGACGCCTACCGCCTCGAAGCCACCTTGCACCGCAGCTCCGACTGAACCCACCGCATCCCAGGCGAAGGCCAACTCCCGTGAACACCAGCCCGATCCCGGCGCCCGCCGGGGAACTGTCCGGCCGTGCCACCGTAGCGGCCCTGGACATCGGCGGCACCAAGATCGCCGCCGGACTCGTCACCGCCGACGGCACCCTGCTGCACCGCCGCGAACTGCCCACCGCTACCGCCCTCGAGGGAGGACTGCGCGACCCCGGTTTGGCCGGCACCGCCCGGGCGGCCCGCGCCCTCCTCGACGACGCCGCCCGGCTGGGCGTCACGGTGACCGCACTGGGCGCCGGGTTCCCCGAATACGTCGGCTCCGACGGCATGTTGACCAGCCGTGAGGTACTGGCTTGGGACGTCCAGCCGGTCACCGTGCTGACCGCCGAGGCCGCGCCCGGCCTGCCGGTGGCCGTCGGCTCCGACGTGCGCTGCGGGGCCCTCGGCGAGGCGCGGAACGGCGTCGGCCGCGACCTCCCCGACTTCCTCTACGTCTCCCTGGGCACCGGACTGTCCTCCACCCTCGTTTTCGACGGGCGGCCTGTCGCCGGACGGCGTGGGGAGGCCATCGCCCTAGGGGAGTTGGAGGTCCCGGCCTCCGTGGACCGGGACTGGCACGGAAGCCTCGAACAGTACTGCTCCGGCCGCGGCATCGGCGAACGCTACACCGCCTGCGGCGGCTCCCCGGTGCCGGGCGCCCGAGAGGTCACCGCCCTCGCCCGGTCCGGCGACCCGGCCGCGGTCCGCGTCCTGACCACCGCCGGACAGGCGCTGGGCACGGTGCTCGGCCATCTCGTCCGCGTTCTCGACCCCTCGGCGATCGTGCTCGGCGGCGGTCTCGGCACCGGCGACGGGCCGCTGCACACCGCCCTGTGCGAGGCCTACGCCCACACCACCCGCACCCGCCCGGCACCGCCGCCCCTCCACCGCGCCGCCCTCGGCCCCGACGCCGGACTGATCGGCGCCGCGGTACTCCCGACACTGACCGGACTCACCGCGTCGCTTTCCCGATCGTGAGTGCCGGCTCCCGATCCCGCGGGTCGGCCTTCGAGCAGCAGCGGGGAAGCGACAGCAGGTGGGGCGTGGACCGATGGAGAACATCCCGGTCCACGACTGATCATTCGGTGGTTTCGCGAAGCCAGAGGATGAGTGACGCGAGGTGAAGCCCGGCCCGATGGCGGGCCGGCGGCAGAGCATGCCACCTGGCACTGATACCGGACCGGTTCGTGGTGGGCCGACGTGCCACCCACCGACGCGGGAGCCGGGCCGACGATGGCGCGGGCCCGGAGCTACACCCAGGTGTAGCTCTCGTTGGTGACGGCGTCCATGGCGGCGTCGACGACGGGGCACGGGGGTCGGGGAGCGCCGCCAGCGCGGGTCCGATGGGCGGAAAGACCGGCAGTTCCGCGGCCTTGCGGTAGTCGACCCACTCGATGACGCCGACCTCGCGCGGGCCGTTCGCCGATCGCGGCGAAGCCGATCGCTCGGATACCGGCCCGGCGGCGCCCCGTGATCGCACGGATCGGGAATTACGTGACGCTGATCATGTAGATCGTGGGGGATTGCCTGACCGTCGGCGGAAGGCGGCCACGGCGAGGAAACGACGGCGTTCGACATCGGCCCGGCCCAGGTCGGTGGCGATATTTTCGCGATCACGCTGGTATCGGTGGATAGGCAGATTCTGGGGCGGGGCGCGGGTCAGGCGCCAGTGTGCAGGTGGGCGGCCCACAGGGACGGAGTGAGGGGCAGCCGGTCGCGCAGGGCGCGGGTGGTGGTGTGCAGTGCCTGTGCGGCCCGGTTGGGGTCGATGTTCTTCTTGCTGTCGATGAGATGAGCGTAGAAGGCGTTGGCGATGTCGGCGGCGTAGGTGTCGTTGATCTGCCAGAGGGTGCCGATGACGTGGGGAAATCCGGCGAGCTGGAATGCGGCGGTCAGATGGATGGACTCATCGAGCAGTTGCTGGGTGCGGATGAGGGTGGTGGAGCAGGCCGACAGGTAAGCCAGGCGGGCGCGGTCGAGGTTGACCGGAGTGAGGCTGGCGACGGTGAGGGGGTCCTCCTGCCAGTCGTGCAGGAGCAGCATGCTTTGGGAAGGGTCGGTGGGGTGGCTGGAGCCGTGGCAGGCGAAGTGCGCGATGGTGACCTCGCTGAGGCGGGCGAAGACCGTGGTCTTCGTGGGGATCTGATCTTCCGTCCCAACAGTGCCGGTGTCGATGGGGGCGGGGGGTTCGGGTTCGGGTTCGGTGAGCAGGATGGGGTGGGGCAGATGGGCCTGGAGCCAGGTGGCCTCGCGGGTCACCCCTGACAGTCGGCCCTGGTGGTGCAGGCCCGGGGTGGAGGGCATCGCGACGATGAGCGTCCGCTGCGGTGCGGGGGGCGGTGCGGTGTACCGGCGGGCATACCCGAGAGCGCCGATGGTGGGGGTGTATGAGGAGATGACCCGGTCCAGGGCTGTCTGGGTCTGGTGGCCCACGTCGTGGGACGGGGTGTGGTGGCCGGCTGCGTGCAGGGGCAGGAGGTTGAGCAGACCGCCAGGCGCCCACCACACGTGCGGCCACTCCCGTCCATCGGCGGGGGATGCAACGAAGCCGAGAGCGTCCAGGACCGGGCCGACGGCTGTGTCCCACAGCCAGGCCAAGATCTCGCGCAGCTGCTTTTGTGCACCTCCCCGGTCGGCGTCGGGACTGGGGTCGCTGCTGTCGGCCAGGGCCTGGTAAAAGGCGTTGATACGGGCGGCGACCGCTGTGGGGGTCAGGCCGGGCAGTGGCACGGCGGTGATGCTCTCTTCGGTGAGGAGTAGGGCGTCGCTGCGGTGGTCGTTGACATTGAACGTCACCACTGGTCCTTGCCCTGCTTGCCCTCGCAAGTCCTCTACAGCCGGCGGGAGCGCGAAGGAGGCGAACCCCTTCAGGTGGCGTATCTGTTCCATCAGCGCGCCCAGCTCAGCCGCCACCCGCCGTCGGTCCAGTGCCTGCCCACCCTGAAAAGGTGCCGGCCCGGCGTCAGTGCTGGTGGACCCCATTGGGCCAAATGCCGGCTGGTCGAGCAGATCTCGCAGCCTGATGAACCGCTCCGCCAGATCAGGATGCTGAGCATGCAGGTCCGTAAGATCACCCCGGACCTCCATCACCTGTGCCAGCAAGAGCGCGCGCCCCGACTCCAACAGCCCCAGCGCCCGGCCCGCCCGCTTGTCCTCGGGTACGGACGGGTCGGCCAGCGCCAACGCCGCCGCATCTCCGGCAAGCCCCGCCAACCCGCCCAGCAGCTCCTGCTGATCCGGCCGCTCCAGCCCCCGAGGCGCCACCTCCGGTAGCAACCGCACCGCCTGCTCCAACAACCTGGCGGCGCGTGCCGGATCCGATGCGGCCAGCAGACCACCCGCGGCACGCCCCGCCCGGACCCGCAGCGACGGCGCGGCCGAACCCACCTCCGCGGCCGTCACCAACGCCCGCACAGCCGCCTTAAGATCGGCCGCGCTCCTGGACCTTTCGAACCGTGTCCGCAGAGCGTTCCCCAGTTCGTCGAGGTACATGGCGACGTAGGGGTGGTCGGCAGGAGCGGCCTCCACCGCCTGGCGGCCGACCGCGATGGCCTCATCCAGATCCGCCACCGACCCGGACCTCCCGAACCGGGTATGCAGCGCCATCGCCAGGCCGCCCAGGTACAGGGCGCGATCGGGATGGTCGGTCGGGGTGGCCTGGACGGCCTGTCGGCCGACCGTGATGGCCTCATCCAGGTCCTGTGGGGTCCCGAACCTCCTGAACCGGGTATGCAGCGCGTTGCCCAGGCTACTGCGGTACATGGCAATGTTGGGGTGGTCGGCGGGGGCACTCCGGACAGCCTGGCGACCAGTCACGATGGCCTCGTCGAGATCCGCCACCGACCCGGACCTCCCGAACCGGTTCCGCAGCGCGATTCCCAAGCTGTTGAGACACACGGCGGCGTAGGGGTGGTCGGCGGGGATGACCTCCAACGCCTGGCGGCCGACCGCGATGGCCTTCACCTCCCTGGCATCCCCGGCGACGCTCCCTTGGAGATCCGCTTCCTATGTCCGATCGGCAGGTGCGCGGGACGGCACCCCGACCAGTCCACTGTGTTCCCGGTGACCTGCACCATCGCCGGACGGGAACTGAAACGGACGATCCTGTGACCCTACCCGAGCCGACGAAATGAGTGGCTTCTGGTCCGGGCTGACCGGCAAACTCGCCGAACGATGGCTCACCCTGCTCGTCCTGCCCGGCGCTTTTTACCTCGCCGCCGCTGTCACCGCTCACACCCTGGGCTGGACGCATGCCCTGGACCTACACCGGCTCACCAGCGCCATCACCGCCCGGACGAAGAACCCCACCGCAACCACCGTCGGCGGACAGATCGTCCTGCTCGCCGCCGCCCTCGCCGGCGCGGCCGCCGTCGGCCTGGCAGCCCAGGCACTCGCCTCCGTAAGCGAACGCCTCGCCCTCGCCACCGACTGGCCGACCTGGCCACATCCCCTGCGCGCGATCGCCGAACAACAGACCAACCGACGTAGACAGGCATGGACCGACTCTCACACGACCTACCAACGACTTCTCATCGCCGCCGAAGCCCGCGCCACCGACACCGCTCAACCTCCCCCGACCGAGGCTGAGATCACCGCGGCCCGTGACGAGCGGTACACCGCCTACCGAACGTGGTTGCGCATCGGGCCGGAGAAGCCCAACCGGCCGACCTGGAGTGGCGATCGCCTGAACGCCGTCACCGTGCGAATGGACCGCGACCTGCACCTCAACCTGCCCACGGTCTGGCCCTACCTGTGGACCGTCCTGCCCGAACCGGCCCGCGGCGACCTGACCACCGCCCGCACCGCCCTCACCAGGGCCACCACCCTCACCGCCTGGGCCCTGCTCTACCTCCCCCTCACCCTGTGGTGGTGGCCCGCCTTCCCTCTCTCCGCAGCCATCGCCCTCACCGCCTGGCGACGCACCCGCGCCACCGCCGACACTTACGCCCAGCTCCTCGAAGCCACCACTCGCCTCCACCTCACCACCCTCGCCGCCCAACTCGGCATCCCCCACACCGGCGCCCCCACCCCCGCCCTCGGCGACACCCTCACTCACCACCTCCACACCCAACCCCCCTCACCCAACCCCCACTGACACCGCCTTGGCCGGCCGGTGCCTGTGGCGAAGAGGCCCTGCCTGCCCTGCTGCACGCCGGGGAGAGCGACCGCAACGACGATGGGAACACCATGCGGCTCGATGTCCACGACCTGTTCCACGCCTGGCCCGAGACCTCATGGTTATGACGGCGCGCTGGACCGCACTGGAGCGCTCGCTCTCTTGACGGGCCGTCCTGTTCCCCGCGTCACGTCCATGCCGGCGGCAGCAACCGATCCCAACGTGGATCCGGCCGTCATCCATAACCTCGCGACCTGCGACCGGATCACCAAGGGCTACCCGCTGTGTCTGATCGGCGACTCCGGCACCGGCAAGTCCCACCTGCTGATCGGCCTGGGCACGGCGGCCTCGGCGGGCGTACGGAACCGTAGTGCCCGGCCCTCCACGTACGCTGCGGCGGACACGACATCCGCCTCACAGGACGGTCGCAGTGCCGCCTGCTCAGACCAACGGAACTATGGTCTGCCCCAGGTCACAAGCAGGTCGGAGGCCCTTTCCGGTCTAAAGCCGCAGGCGAGGGCAGACGAGTCGGGCTGTACGCCGGGTTCAGATCGAGACGGCCGCCATCGCCACCAACGGCCCGCCCCACGTTCGCGACGGTTCCACTTCGCCCAGTCCTCGGCCGGCGCAGGATGGCAAAGCGGCCGTGCAACATCCCTATGAGGGATGTGTCAGCATCGAGAGGTTATCTGGTCCCGGCGCCAACAGTGCATGCTCCAGCCCGCATCCGAAGGATACTCAAGTCCGGACGCCCGTCAGAAGATCAGCGTGTCGCTCCCCGACGAGCCACCCGAAGTGGCTGACTCCGTCGCTGCCGCCCTTCTGCACCTCCTTCACGCCTTGGTCGCCGATTCCGCCCACGCGTGCCTCCACGCGTACCGGGCCGCCATGCCGGTGTGGTCCGCGGGTCGGGCCCGCGGACTTCGGGGGCCGGTGGTCCTGTCCCTACGTCGTCGCTCTCACCTCCGTGCCCAGTTCGCGTCGGGCGCGGGCGGCGGCACCGACCGGGACTGCGTCCGAGGCCAGGGCGGCCTGGACCAGGCGGACGGGGTGGCCGCTGACCGGGGGGTCGACGGCGAGGGCGGACAGGATGATGGGCTCCAGCAGGGGCCAGGCGCGGCTGACGCCGCCGCCGACGACCACCGTGGTGATGTCGACGACGCCCGCCGTGATGACGATCGCGCGGGCGATGCCCGCTCCCGCGGCGCGGTACACCGCGAGAGCGTCCTCGTCGCCGTGGGCGGCGGCCTCGGCGACTTCGCGGGCGGTGAGGCGGTGGCCGGTGCGGTCGGCGTAACGAGCCCCGATGGAGCGGCCGGAGGCCAACGTCTCCAGGTGGCCCCGGCCGCCGCAGGAGCAGCGCAGGTCACCGAAGCCGGGGATGTGCCCGATCTCGCCGGCCGCGCCGTGCGGACCCGCGTACAGGGCGCCGTTGGTCCACAGAGCGCCGCCGACGCCGGTCCCCAGGGTCATGCCGAGGACGTCGGCCTCGCCGCGCACCGCTCCGCCGTAGACCTCCCCGTAGAGGAAGGCGTTGACGTCGTTGTCCAGGAAGGCCGGGACGCCGAGGGCCTCCTCGACGGCGGCGGTGACGGCGAAGCCGGCCCAGCCGCGGAAGGAGTCGCTTGCGACCAGGATGCGGCCGTTCGCGGAGTCCACCACTCCGGCGGCGCCGATTCCGGCGCCCACCAGGCGGCCCGGGGTGCGGGCCAGCAGCGGGGCGAGCGCGTCGAGCGCGGCGCCGACCATGGCCCGGCCGCCCTCGAGCGCCGGAGTGGCGGCCTCCGCGCGGTCGAGGACGGTCAGGTCGTCCGAGCAGACCACCACCTGGGTGGTGGTGCCGCCGATGTCGATGCCGGCGAACAGCGGCCGGAGGGTGGTGGGAATGGCTGTGTCCTGCGGGGTGTAGGGAAGGAGAAGAGGTCCGGTCACGCCTGGGCCTCCGTACGGCCGGCCGCGAGGGTGGCCAGGCGTTCGGCCCTGCGGCCCCGCTGCACCACCGGGTCGGGCACCGGCACGGCGGCCAGCAGACGGCGTGTGTAGTCGGTCTCCGGACGCAGCAGGGTCGTCCCGGTGGAGCCCTGCTCCTCGATGCGTCCGGCGCGCATCACGACGACGCGCTGCGCGAAGTGCTGCACGACGGCGAGGTCATGGGAGACGAACAGGCAGGCGAAGCCGAGTTCGCCCTGGAGTTCGGTGATGACCTCCAGGACCGCTTCCTGCACGCTCACGTCGAGCGCGCTGGTGGGTTCGTCGGCGACCAGCAGTCGGGGTTCCAGGATCAGGGCTCGGGCCAGGCTGACCCGCTGGCGTTGTCCGCCGGAGAGTTCGCGGGGCGCGCGCCGGGCGAGTTCGCGGGGCAGCCGGACCCGGTCGAGGACGGCGGCGACCTTGGCCTGCCGGTCCTTGGCGGACAGGTCGCGACGGTGCACCCGGAGGGGTTCGGCGATGCACTCGCCGACGGTCATCCGGGCGTCGAGGGAGGCCACCGGGTCCTGGAGGACGACACCGATACCGGCCCGCAGGGCGCGGCGGGCCCGGGCACGGGCGTGGCCGAGGTCGGCGCCGAACAGGGAGACGGTGCCGGAGGTGGGCGGGATCAGGCCGAGCGCGACCCGGGCGGCGGTGGACTTGCCGGAGCCGGACTCGCCGACCAGGCCCAGGGTCTCCCCCGGCCCGACCCGGAACGACACTCCGTCGAGGGCGCGTACGGCGGCCTTGCCGCGGCCGAACACCACGTTGATGTCCCGCAGTTCGACCACCGCTTCGCCCTCGGGGCCGCCAGACCCGGCAGGCGAGGCCGACGACTCGGCCGCGGAACGGTTCGTCTGGGCCGGCACGGACGTGGCAAGCCGGCCGGTGCTGTCTGCGGCCTCGGCGACGGACAGCCGGGGCACGGCGGCCAGCAGGCGCCGGGTGTAGTCGTGGGTGGGGCGCAGCAGGACGTCCTCGACCGGTCCGGTCTCCACGATCGCGCCGTGGTACATGACGGCGACCCGGTCCGCGAAGTCGGCGACGACGCCCATGTTGTGGGTGACGAGCAGCACGCCGGTGCCGGTCTCGACGGCGAGCCGGCGCAGCAGGTCGAGGATCTCGGCCTGCACGGTCACGTCGAGGGCGGTGGTCGGCTCGTCGGCGATGAGCAGGCCCGGCTCGTTGGCGATGGCCATGGCGATCACGACCCGCTGGCGCTGTCCGCCGGAGAGCTGGAACGGGTAGGCGTGGGCGCGCTTCTCCGGTTCGGGGATGCCGACCCGGCGCAGCAGTTCGACGGCCTCGGCGGCAGCGTCCTTGGCGGACACCTCGCGGTGGTTGCGGATCACCTCGGTGATCTGCTTGCCGATCCGGGTGAGCGGGTCGAGCGCGGTGGCCGGCTCCTGGAACACCATGGAGACGGTCTTGCCGCGCAGCCCCGCGAGGCCCTTCTCCGAGGCGCCGACGATCTGGGTGCCGGCGATGACGGCGCTGCCCGTGGCTCGGGCGTTCCCGGCGAGCAGGCCCATCGCGGCGAGCGCGATGGTCGACTTGCCGGAGCCGGACTCGCCGACCAGGGCCAGTGTCTCGCCCGGCCGGACCTGGAGGGACACGTTCTTGACCGCGGGTACGTCGCCGGTCTCGGTGGTGAAGACGACGCCGAGGTCGTCGAGTTCAAGGATCGGGCCGGATGGGGCGGTGCGGGCGGCGGAGCCCTTGGTGGTGGCGGTCATCCGCGTCCCCTCACATCGAATGCGTCGCGGAGTCCGTCCCCGATCGCGTTGAACGCCCACACCACCAGGATGATGGCCAGGCCGGGCGGCAGGATGAGCCACCAGTAGCCGGAGTAGGCGGCGGTGAGACCGGCGGAGAGCATGCCGCCCCAGTCGGTCTGCGGCGGCCGGACTCCCATGCCCAGATAGGAGACGTAGGCGACCAGCAGGATGGCGTCGGCGACCTGGAAGGTCGCGGCGACGATGATGGTGGAGACCGAGTTCGGCAGGATGTGACGCAGGATCGCCCGGGCGTGCGTGCCGCCGATGGCGCGCAGGGTCAGGACGTAGTCCCGGTTCTTCAGGGTCAGCGTCTCGGCGCGGACCAGCCGGGACGGCACCAGCCAGGACACCAGGCCCAGGATGACGACGAGACCGGTCAGCCCCGGCGTGGTGATGGCGGAGACCACCAGCAGGATGAACAGCGCGGGGATCGCGATGCCGGCGTCGACGATCCGCATCATCACGGCGTCGATCCAGCCGCCCGCGTAACCGGCGGCGGCGCCCCACAGAGTGCCGATGACGGTGGCGAGGACGCCCGCGGCGAGGCCGACGATCAGGGAGACCTTGCCGCCGTACATCAGCCGGCCCAGCTCGTCGTGGCCGACGGCGTCGGTGCCGAGCCAGTGCGCGCCGCTGGGGGCGAGGTTGACCTGCTGGAGCATGGTGTGGGTCTGGTCGGTGGAGTACACCAGCGGACCGGCGAAGCAGAACAGGAAGAAGAGGACCACGACGGCGAGTCCGACGACGGCCAGCTTGTTGCGCAGGAAGCGGCGGACGGCGAGTCGTGCGCCGGAGGCCTCGCGCGGCTCGGCGGCCTTCGTCGGGGCCATGTCCGGCTGGATGACGGCGCTCATGCCCGGCCTGCCTTCACTCGGGGGTCGATGATCCGCTGGACGATGTCGGCGAGCAGGGTGCCGACGACGGTGGCGACGGCGATCACCAGGACGCAGCCCAGCAGGACCGGGTAGTCGGAGGATTGCGCCGCGGTCCAGAACAGCAGCCCCATGCCGGGGTAGTTGAAGAGCTGCTCGACGACCAGGGCACCGCCGAAGAGCACCGGCACGTAGTAGCCGAGCATGGCGACCACGGGCGTCAGCGAGTTGCGGAACACGTGCCGCCACAGGATGGCGCGGGCGCGGGAGCCGCCCGCCCTGGCCGTGCGGACATAGTCCTCGGAGAGGTTCTCCAGGGTGGCCGCCCGCATGTAGCGGCTGAACACCGCGACCATGGAGGCCGCGCCCGCGACCACCGGCAGTACCAGGGCCTGTGGTTCGGAGAACACCTGGCCCAGCGTCTCGCCCTGCGGAGCCTGCGACGGGAACCACCCCAGCCCCTGGCTGAAGACCAGCACCAGGATCAGCCCGAGGAAGTACACGGGCGTGGAGTAGGCGATGAAGCTCAGCGTGGTGATGACGTAGTCCACCGGCTTGTTGCGGCGCACGGCCTGCCACATGCCCATCGGGATGGCGAGGGCGAGGCCGACGAGAGCCGACAGCACGGTGAGGACCAAGGTCTTCGGCAGCCGCTCGGTGATGAGCTGGGAGACCGGCTCGTTGAGGGTGTACGAGGTCCCGAGGTCCCCGTGCAGCAGTTGGCCGAGGTAGTAGAAGTACTGCACGGGCAGGGGCTTGTCGAGGCCCTGTTCGTGGTTGAAGTGGGCGATCTGCTGTGCGGTGGCCTGCGGCCCGAGGATCCCGCGCGCGGGGCCTCCGGGCAGGGCGTGCAGCAGGCCGAAGACGACGATCGTCACGATGACGATCACCGCGACGGCCTGGAGGACGCGTCGTATCAGGTACGAGGAAGTGGTCATGTGTTTTCCGGTCGCTTCGTTTCTGTGGTGCGCGCGGGCGTCACCCGGACAGGGACGTCACGGCGACGTGGGTGTCGGCGTGGCGGGTGCCGGTGTGGCGCGGGCGCGCGAGGGGTGCGCGCGGGCCCCGGGACGGCCGGCCGGGTGGCCGGACGACTCCGCAGGCCCGCGCGGGCACCGACCGGGCTTACTTGGTCCACTTCCACATGGCGGGGTGGAAGTTGGCGAGGGAGTCCTGGGCGAAGCCGCTGAGGCCGTTCTTGACCACGGAGATCTGGTAGTCGGGCTCCGGCAGCCAGATCACCGGGAGGTCCTTGGCGAGCGCGGCACTGTACTTCTGCACCGCTTCGCTCGAGGAGGACGTGGTGGTTTCGGTGATCAGCTTGTCGACCTCGGCGTTGGAGTAGTTGCCGAAGTTGGAGCCGCCGCCGGTGGCGAAGAGCGAGTCACCGCTCGGGTAGGCGGGGAAGTACCAGCTGCCCGCGGTGCCGAAGAAGGACAGCTGCCACTTGCAGCCCGGCTCGTCGGCGGTGCACTGGCCGGACTGCGACAGGACGGAGTTGACCGGGGCGGTCTTGATGCCGAACTTGATGCCGGTCTTCGCGAACGACGACTGCAGCGCGCTCATCATGTTGTCGGTCACGGTCGAGCCGGACTGGGACAGCACCTGCATCTCGAACTTGGTGCCCTTGTCGACGCCCTCGCCGCACTGGTTGTCGCCGGTGCCGGGGCTGTTGCACACCATGGTGCCGCCCTGCTCGGTCCAACCGTGGTCGGTGAGCAGCTTCTTCGCCTTGGCCGTGTCGAACGGGTACGGGTTGCTCTTCTGCTCCGGGGAGACGAAGGAGGAGTCCTGGCCCTGCGGGATCGGGCCGTAGGTGGAGACGGCGGTGCCGTTGAAGACCACCTTGGAGAGGGTGGCCTGGTCCACCGACATCTGGATCGCCTGGCGGGCGTACAGCTGCTTGAACACCGGGCCCATGGCGGGGTTGTTGAAGTTGTACGGCATGTAGGTGATCGCCCAGCCGGTCCACGGCTTCACCGAGTAGCCCTTGGCGTTGAAGGACGACTCCTGGCTCAGGTCGGTGGCGTTGATGTAGCCGTAGTCGACGGTGCCGGCGCGGAGGGCGTTCTCCTCGGCGTCGGTCGTGGTGAACGGCAGCAGATTGACGTTCTTGATGTTGGCCTTGCCGCCGCCGTCGTACTTCGCGTTGGCGGTCAGCTCGACCTTGCCCGCGGTGGAGAACGACTTGATGGTGTACGGGCCGCTGACCGTCTTCCACAGCGGGTCGGTCGCGTAGCCGGAGATCTTCTTGGCGGCGTTGTTGAGGTACGTCCAGACCTTCTTGGCGCCGGCGGCGGTGCGGTCCAGGTCGGAGACGGCGCCGGAGTCGCTGGTCTTGTCCCAGACGTGCTGCGGCATCGTGCGGATCATGCTCAGCTCGTTGGCGAGCATCCACTCCTGGTTGTACGCCTTGTCGAAGGTGATCGTGAAGTGCGTGTCGTCGACCGTCTTGAAGGAGGTCCAGTTGTCCGGTGCCTTGCCCGGGCTATAGCTTGCCCAGTCCGCCTTGTTGGCCTTGACCAGGTTGAACCAGAACTCCACGTCGCGTGAGGTGATCTGCTTGCCGTCGCTCCAGTGACGATCGCCGAGGGCGATCGTCACGCTCTTGCTGTCGGCGGCGAACTTCGCGTCGGTGGCCAGCGAGTTGTCCTTGTTCCAGCCGACCTTGCCGGTGGAGCCGTCGTACGCGATCAGCGGCTCCCAGACGGCCTGGGATATGGAGGAGTTGTTGGTGTTCAGGTGCGAGGCCGTGCCGACCGGGAGGATCCAGTTCGGCGTGAAGTTCGCCGGGAGGGCGTAGTTGATGGTGTCCGACGATGCCGAGCCGGAGGACGACGAGGTACCGCCGCCGGAACAGCCGGTGAGCAGCGCGCCGGTGGTGACGGCGGCACCCGCGACGAGGGCCCAGCGGCGGCCGGCCGCCGTGTGAGCAAGGAACATGGCTCTCCTCAGAGTGAAAGGACCCGTCCCGGGAGACCGGGTCGACGCCGCGGGGTCGGCGCTGTGTACGGCCGACAGTCAACGACGGACGCACCGAACAAACAAACAAGAATTAATAACAAGTAAGTTTCTGCAATATCGACAAAAGTCCCTCCCCTCCACTCCAGGCGCCTCAGGCGGTATCTATGCGCCAATTTGAGGCGATTTAACTTGCATCGACGCTCTCCACTTTCTTCATGGAGCTGTTCCCCGCCCACCTGGACGGGCGTACTGTCTCCGTCACACCCACCGTTGCGGAAGTTACTTCGTACATGACAGAAATAAGTGCACGGGACCGCAAGACCACCAAGGGCGTGTCCCCGAAGAGCACGACCACCCTCGCCACGCGGGTCCTCGAACTCGTCGCCTCGGGCCAGGCGTCGTCCCGCGCCGAACTCGCGGAACTCCTCGGCACGGCCGCCTCCACCATCTCCCTCACCGTGGCTCAGTTGGTCGAGCGCGGGCTCATCGCCGAGGAGGGCACCCAGTCCTCCACCGGCGGCCGCCCCCGCAGGGTCCTGAGGGCGGGCAGCAACGACGAGTACGCCGTCGCCGCCGACGTCGGCGGCCGCCATGCCCGGATCGGTGTGGTGCTCCCGGGCGGCGGCGTCCGTGACGTCGCCAACGTCCCGTTCGAGGTCGCCGACGGTCCCGAGGCCGCCTTGCCGAGGCTCGTCGAGCACCTTGAGTCCCTCGCCGAGCAGCGCGGACGCGACCGGCTCCGGGGCGTCGGGCTCTCACTGCCCGGGCCGGTGGACGTCGCCTCCGGTGCCGTCGTCCTGCCGTCCCGGATGCCCGGCTGGAACCGCTTCCCGGTCGCCGCTTGGCTGGAGGAGCGCTTCGGGGTCCCGGCCGCCGTCGACAACGACGCCAACTGCATGACGGTCGGCGAGCAGAGCGTCAGGCCCGCCGACCACCGGCAGTCGATCATGGTGAAGATCGGCTCGGCAATCGGTGCCGGTGTCATCGCCGACGGTCGCCTCTACCGGGGCGCCACCGGAGCCGCCGGCGACATCACCCACATCCGCATCGACGGCGGCGCCGACATCCCCTGCTCCTGCGGCAACACCGGCTGCCTGGAGACGGTGGCTTCCGGCGCCGCGCTCGTCCGCATCCTGCGCGAACGCGGTCTCGACGTCGCCAGCCCCGAGGACGTGGTACGGCTCGCCACCGACGCCGACCCGGAAGCCACCCGCGCCGTCCGCAGGGCAGGCGACCACCTCGGCCAGGTGCTCGCCGCCAACGTCAACTTCTTCAACCCGGACGCCGTCTACCTCGGCGGCATCCTCTCCACCCTCGAACCGTTCGTCGCCGCGGTGCGCAGCAAGCTCTACGAGAGCTGCCACCCGCTGGTGACCCAACACCTCACCATCGAGCGGGCCAGTCTCGGCGCCGACGCCGGCCTGGTCGGCGCCGGACTCTTCGCCCTGCAGCGCGCCCTGACCCGCGCCCTCGGCGACATCGGCCGCGCCACCCCCGGCGCCGACCGGCAGCACACCGCCGCGGGCCGCGGAGGGATCTGACGCCGCTGCAAAAAGCCTGACAGCCGCGGAAATTACTCCGCGCACACGGCGACGTACCCGCCCGGGCGCCGCGGCCCGTACCCCGGCTCCCGGGCGATCCCCCGGTCTGCGCCCCCCGAGCCCTGAACCCAGGGGCCTGTCCAGGGGCCACTCCCGAAGTCCCCGCACCCGCCCAGATATCGAAGTCCGCGGCACGCCCCCTCGTGGCGGGCCGCGGAACGAGCCTCACGCACCACACCCCGCCCGAGGAGCTATGTCGCACACCCGCACCCCCGCCGCCCGCCCAGTCATCGCCGTCGCCGGGCTCGGCATCGAGTCCTCCACCTTCTCCCCGGCCCGCACCGAAGCCCCCGCCTTCCACCCCTCGCGCGGCGCCGAGATCTTCGACCGGTACCCCTTCCTCGCCCCTGGCGAGGAACTGCGTGAGGCCGCCGAATGGCACGGCGCTCTGGTCGGCAAGTCGCTGCCAGGCGGCACCGTCACCGCCGCCGCCTGGACCGCGCTCACCGACGAGCTCATCGAGCGCCTCGCCGCGCTGCCCCGGTTGGACGGCCTCTGGTACGACATCCACGGCGCCATGACCGTGGAGGGGATCGACGACGCCGAGGCCGTGCTGCTGGAGCGGATCCGCGCCACCGTCGGCCCCGACGTGATCATCTCCACCTCGATGGACCTGCACGGCAACGTCTCCCGCGAACTCACCCACCGCAGCGACCTGATCACCTGCTACCGGATGGCCCCGCACGAGGACCACATGGAGACCAAGGAGCGTGCCGTCCGCAACCTGGTCGACCTGCTGGCGTCCGGCGTCCCCCGCCCGGTCAAGGCGTGGGTCCCGGTCCCGGTGCTGCTGGCCGGCGAGCAGACCTCCACCCGGATCGAACCCGCGAAGAGCGTGTACGCGGCGGTCGACGAGGTCGAGGCCGCAGACGGCGTGACGGACGCCGCCATCTGGGTCGGCTACGCCTGGGCCGACGAACCCCGCAACCGCGCCGTCGTGGTCGTCACCGGCGGCGACACGGCGGCGGTTTCGGCCGGGGCCGAACGACTCGCCCGTGGCTTCTGGAACGCCCGCCACGACTTCGACTTCGTCGCCCCGACCGGCACCTACGACGAACTCCTCGACGAGGCCCTCGCCTCCGACCAGCGGCCGTACTTCATCAGCGACACCGGCGACAACCCCACCGCGGGCGGCGCCGGTGACGTCACCTGGGGCCTGACCCGGCTGCTGGAGCGCCCCGAGTTCCGGAAGGAGGACGGGCCGACCGTCATCTACGCCTCGGTACCCGGCCCCGCCGCGATCGAGACCGCCGTCGCCGCCGGGGTCGGCGCCACCGTCACCGTCAGCGCCGGCGCCGAGGTCGACGACCGGCACGCCGGCCCCGTCACCCTCACCGGCGTGGTCCACGCGATCCGGCACGGCGACCGGGACGCCGGGACCGAGGTCGTCATCCGGGTCGGCAGCGTGTACGCGATCCTCACCGGACTGCGCAAGCCGTACCACCACGAGCACGACTTCATCGACCTCGACCTCGACCCGCGCTCCGCCGACATCGTGATCGTCAAGATCGGCTACCTGGAGCCCGAGCTGTTCGACATGTCGGTCGGCTGGAAGATGGCCCTCACTCCCGGCGGTGTCGACCAGGACCTGGTACGCCTCGGCCACCGCCGCATCCGCCGCCCGATGTTCCCCTTCGACCGCGACATGGCCGACCCGGACCTGACAGCCCGTATCATCCCGGCCTCCAACCAGCCGCTCACCGGGGACGACGAATGACCGACCACACCACCCGGCCCCTCGGCCCGCCCCGGGCCGGCGGCGCGGGCCGGGCCCCGGCACTGGTGGCGGCCGACGAGGTTCCCGGACTCGGGCGGCCCGGCCCAGCCGGACCGGACCGCCGGCCCACACTGGAGATCGCCGTCACCTCACCGGCCGGTGCCCGTGTCGCCCTCGACCACGGAGCCGATCGCGTCGAACTCTGCACCGGCCTGGAACTGGGCGGTCTGACCCCGTCGGCCTCCCTCGTCGAGGCGGTCGCCGCCGTAGGCCTGCCGGTGCAGGTCCTGGTCCGCTGCCGACCGGGCGACTTCGTCCACGACGCCGAGGAGATCGCCCTGATGGTCGCCGAGGTGCGGTCCGTGATCGCCTCCGGCGCCGCCGGCGTGGTCGTCGGCGCGCTCACCGCCGACGGCGGCCTGGACACCGACGCCGTCACGCGCCTCGCCGCGGCGGCTCATGACGCGGGCCGCCCCGTCGAGGTGACCCTGCACCGCGCGATCGACCTGTCCGCGGACCCGGTCGCCACCGCCGCGCTGTTGCCCGCCCTGGGGCTCACCCGGGTGCTCACCTCCGGCGGCGCCCCGACCGCCGGAGAGGGACTCGCCGCGCTCGCCGCCATGGTCGAGGCCGCGCCCGGCGTACAGGTGATGGCGGGCGGCGGGGTGCGCCCCGCCGACATCCCGGCCCTGACCGCCGCCGGTGTCGCCGCCGTCCACCTCTCCGCAAAGCGCCGCGCCGAACCCCGGCGCGGGGGTGCGTGGATCCCCCTCGGCGCCTCCAGCGCCTCCGCCGAGCAGGACACGTACTTCGTCACCGACCCAGCGGTGGTCGCCGAGGCCAGGAGGATGCTGGAATCGCGGGCAACCGGCTGACCGGCCGTGCGCTCCCTGCCGGAGCGCGCCGCCCCGAGAGTCCGCAGTTCGCGCGGGACCGCGGACTCTCGGGGCGGCGGGCGGCGCCGGAAGGGGGTCTGCGCTCAAGACTTCGGATCAAACCCTGGAGATCCGCTGACGAGATCTGCTCAGCGGCACCCTTCACGAGTGCCGACATGCAGCCTGAGCAGGACGGATGAGGTTCTCGGCAGGCGCAAGGAGTCCGTCCTGATCTCCTGGCCGTCGACGGAGAGGGTCAGCGGCCGGTCACCCGAGAGGAGGGCGCAGCGGATGGCCAGGGCGTAGTCGCCCTGATCGGTCACGTCCACAGCCGACGAGCTCCGCGACACGATGATCGACCGTGCTGCTGCGACCGTCACACGGTTGACCGCGACGCCGGTGGACCGTGCCCAAAGCGAGCGCCTGCAACTGAACGGTGCTGGGCGGCGGTCCCCGGCGGGGACCACCGCCCAACCGCAGGATGGGCTCAGTCGCAGGCGAACCGGTTGTAGGGGACCTGATAGGTGGCTTCGAGCTCATGCTCGTTCGTGTCGTTGGTGCCCTTGACCTTCGCGTGCGCGGTCACCGTCGCGGTGCCGGTCTCGGTGGTCGGCTCGCCGGTGCGGAAGACCGCCGAGACCTTGCCGTCCGCGGGGACGTTCTTGAAGGTCCGCTCGCCGTAGGACGTCTTCACCGTGAGGTCGGCCTGGTATGCCGACCCGTTCCGGGCGGACACCTCGACCTGCGTCTGGTCTCTGACGCAGAGGGTCACCGCGCTCGATGTGACGGGTACGGAGCCCGGCGGTGTCGGGTCCTTGGGCAGCACCGTGACGGAGAACTTCTGGGGCGGTGCCACGTTGCCGGCGGCGTCCACGGAGCGGTACTCGATCTGGTGGGTGCCGTATCCGGGCAGCCGCTCGGCGAACGGTGAGGTGGACAGGCCTCCGGTGCCGAGGTTGCCGTAGATCAGATCGTCCACGTTCGTTCCGGTGGGAGTGAACAGGAACGGCTTGGAACCGTCCGTAGGCCAGCCGAAGTAGTGGAACCACCCGTCGCCGTCGACCCGGAATTCCGAGGTCAGCGCCCCTGGTTGGTCGTCGTGTGCCGAGAGGGTGAGGCTGAAGGAATCCTTGACGGTGTAGTGCGGCGTGCCGTCGCTGTTCTTCGAGACGCTGACCGGGTCCGACACAAGGTAGCTGGTGGTTGCCGCCGTGTTGTCGACTGTCCACTGTTCGGTTGCCGCAGGCGACGTGGGCTTGCGTGAATCGGTTACGGTGACGTCGACATGGTGGGTGCCCTTGCCGAGTCGGAGGCCGCCGAGATCAAGGCTCGTCGAGTGCCCCACGACATGGCCGTCCAGCCGCCACACCACGTTCAGAGCGTGGTCGCGCGGGTGACTCGGGTTGACCCACAGGACGTCAGTCGCCCCGACGGGCCGCTTGGCGGGCGTTGCCAGGGTGATCTTCGGAACGTCGTCGTCGGCGAGCGGTGCGGAGGGTGTTCCGACCTTCCACTCGCGCGTGGCCGTCATCTTGCTGCTGTTCCGAAGGGCGGGATCGCGGACGAAGTCCGTGTCGTCGACGACTTTCACGCCGATTGTGTCGCCGACGCGTGCGTGGAGGTCCCGCACATTGACGCTGCGGGCGTTGGCGACGGTGCGGACCGCTTTGCCATTGACGCTCCAGGCGGCGTCGAGCTCGTGATAGACCGGGTGAACGGTGTCGATCCACAACTCGTCCGTGAGACCTACGGGTTCATCGGTTGGCGTCGAGTCCTCGATGAGGTTGACGGCCCCCGACAGGCCCGCCGTCATCTGTTCACGACTCACCTGGTCCATGTAGTAGCCGAGCGACTTCATCATCGAATGCCGGCTCGGCCGCCAGACGCCCTCGGTGTAGTACATGCCGCCTTCGTACCGGCCGATGATGCCGCCCGATTCGCTCTTCTCCCCCAGCCAGCGCCACCACTTGGCCTTCTGGTCGCGCATCTGCCGCTCGGTCAGCAGGGTGTGATGGACCGACTTGGGTTCACCACCGCTGTAGGTTCCGCTGGTCACTCCCCGGGAGTAGTAGTCGTACTCGTCCTGGAGACCACCGAAGGAGTGGCCGAGTTCGTGCGGGGCGATCAGTGCCGACATGGCGTTGCCGCCGGTCGCCGTGGCGTACGAGCCGCCCGCGCCGCCGTAGGTGTCGCTGTTGGCCAGCGCGAGGATCTGATCCGCCTTCGGGGCCAGGGCCGCGTACTTCTTGGCCGCGCTGTGGTCCATCACGAGCAGCCGCTGGATGCCGTTCCCGGAGCAGCCGCTCCAGAGCTTCATCCCCAAAGGAGTGTTGCGCATCGGGGAATCCAGCTGAGGGTCGCAGCTGATCCCCGACTCCTGGGAGGGGGTCTCGACGGCGTAGACGTTGATGTAGTTCCGGTAGCTCTTGTAGGGCTCAAGGCCCCAGAGCACGTTCAGCTGTTGGTCGACCTGATGGAGGAATTTGGGCATCTCGGACGCGGTGTAGCCGTCACCGAGCACCACCAGGTTCCAACGATTCGACGGGTCGCCGGTCACCTGGATCGGAACGACCGTCGCGTCGTCGGCCGCGGCGCTCACCGGACCGCCGGCCGCCTGTCTTTCGGCACCCGTCGCGGCGGGCGCGGCGGCGATCGCGCCGAACGCTACAGCCACCGCAACAAGTGGAACCAATATACGTTTCACAAGGAAGCTCCTTGACCTGTTGGTTTCCAGACGGCACAGGATGTGGAGGCCGCCTTAAGGCGGCCTCCACATCCTGGTAGTCCAGGGATCAGTGCCGGACCGTCCAGGACTGCTCGTCCTTGACAGTCGTGGCGATCGCCGGGTCGCGCACGGCGTCCGTGCGGTCGGTGACGACGACGGTGAGTTGGTGGCTGGGGACGTCCCGCGAGTCCAGGTGGAGCGCGGCGACGGGCACGGCGGTCCGGCCTGACTGAGCGGTCAGCGACTTTCCGTCGAGGTACCACTGGACGTCAGGCGGCTGCTTGCTCGCCAGTCGCGGCACGTCGACCCGCGCAGTGGCGAGCTGGCGCAGCGTGCGGTCGGTGGGGGTGAGGGGGGTCGCGATGGAGGCGTGGCGGTAGAAGCCGGCGATCCCTGCGGGCCGCGGGGAACGCATGTCAGCCGCCCATGGGGCGAACTCTCACTGTCCGGCCCAGCGCTTGATCGTGGCGATGGCCTCGTCCCGCTGGCCGGCGGGCAGAGCGGAGATACGGGCGCCGTGGTTGGATCCGGGAACGATGTATTTGTACGAGTCGTGGGAGCTCGACTCGAACTGCTCGGCGCTCCACGGGTCGTTCTGCCCGTAGACGAACATCATGCGCTCGGAGTCGCTCCGCACCCACTTGTCGACGTCGGAGATGGCCTTGCCGTTGTAGTCGGTGCGCATGCCGGCAGGCAGCACCGAGTTGGGCTGGTAGATGTTCGGGTAGTGGCGGACGCCCTTGAGGTGCTTGAACTTCAGGTCGGCCCAGCCCAGTTGAGCGGCGGCCTGTCGGTAGTACGGGCCGGAGCCGTTGGCGCCGAGTGAGCTGTCCTCGTAGACGGACAGGCCGTGGCCGAGCGACCAGGTGTAGAGGTCGTCGTCGGACACGGTCTCGGCGTCAGGCACGGTCGGGCAGTCGGCGGCGGTACCGGACTGCCAGAAGTTCCAGACCTGGTCCAGGACGGCGAACTCATAGGCACGATCGGTGGTGCCGAGGGTGTTGGTGAAGGTGTAGCCCTTCTCCTTCGCCGTCGCCTCGAACTTGGGCAGCAGGGTGTCCCGGCGCTCAAGCATCTCGCGCTGGACCGCGTTCAGCGCGCCACGGCACTCCTTGGTTCCGACGGTCTCGAAGAATCGCTCGTAGCCCTTGTCGTCATGGTTGTTGGCGTCGTTGGGAGCGACGTAGGCGATGACCGCGTCAAGGTCCTCGGGGTAGTAGCGGCGGTGGTACGTCTGCGTCATGCCGCCCTTGCTGCCGCCGGTGCCGAGCCACTTGGAACTCTTGTCGTACAGCGGGCGGATCGCCTCGACGATGGCGTGCTCGTCGCTCGCCTCCTGCCAGACGGTCATCTTCGACCAGTCGACGTCGGCGGGGCGGGAGGGACCGAAGAAGCGGTGCTCGACGCTGAGCTGATTGGCGTCGAGGATGGTGGTGGGCTCACGGGTGGAGCTGGAGAGGCCGTAACCACCGGTGTAGAAGACGACCGGCTTGGTCACCGACTTGTGCCAGAGGGTGAACCGCTGCCCGAAGGTGCCGAGTTCGGGCTTGCTGTGGTCGATCGGCTGCGTGATGGTGAGCGAGTAGAGCGGGTAGCCGCTCTTGTCGGTGACGTCGGTGACGGTCACGCCGGGTATCGCGCGCAGCTGGTCCGCGAAGGACGCCTCTGCGGTGACGCCCGTGTCCGCGGCGGTGGCGGGTGCCGCGGTCGTGGCGAGGACGCCCGTGGTGAGCGCGGCGGACAGCAGCAGGGTCGGGATGGTGCGCGTACGCACTCTGGCCTCCGGTTTCTCTGGGCAGCGTTGGGGGGTCCGCTGACCTTGCCTCACCCACCTGTCGCATGAGTAATCCCAAACCGTCATAACACTATGACGTTATGGGAAGTTAGGGTTCTTCCGTGCAACTCGAAATACGACACCTTCGGGCGCTCAGCACCATCGCCGAGCACGGCAGCGTCACCCGGGCCGCGGCGGCGCTGGGCGTGTCACAGCCCGCCCTCAGCGCCCAACTCCGGCGTATCGAGGGTCTCCTAGGTGGAGAGGTGTTCACACGGGGGCGACACGGGGTGAGGCCGACGCCGTTCGGCGAGTTCGTGATGTCGCGCGCGCGTGCGGCTCTCGGCAACGTCGACGACCTGCTGGACCACGCCCCGGGGCGGGCCGGGCCGCAGTCGGTAGTGCGCTTCGGCGCGTACGAGAGCCCGCTGGCCCTGGAGATCGTGGAGCGGGTCGCTGCGCTGCTGCCCGGGGCCCGCACCGAGCTCCAGGTCGCCTACTACACCGGGCTGCTACTCGACCGTATCGCCACCGGCGGGCTCGACGGGGCGCTGCTCGCCGACTACCCGGGCTTCGAGTTGCGCCCGCAGCCAGCCGTACGGTACGCCGAGGTGGCCACGGAGCCCGTCCATGTGGCGCTGCCCGCCGGGCATCCGGCGGCCGCCCGGGAGGAGGTGCGACTCGCGGATCTCGCCGACGAGGACTGGGTGCTGTCGCCCTCGGACGGCACCGGCTGGCCCGAGCACCTGCTGGAGGAGTGCGAACGCGCGGGCTTCCGCCCGCGCGTCCGCTACCGACTGGAGCAGACCGGCATGCGGACGGAACTGGTCGCGGCCGGGCGCGCGATCTCCGCCTGCCAGGCCTCGTACAAGGGCAGCGAGGGCATCGCGGTGCGCCCCATCGCCGGCGGGTCCGTACGGATGCGGCTGCTGCTGGCATGGCACCGCGACAGCGTGCTCGCACCCCGCGCCCCGGTGCTGGTGGAGACCGTACGGGAAGCGCACCGGCGGGCGACGCTGCCACCGGAAGGGGCCGCCCGGGGCTGAACCGGTGGGGGAACGCAACCGCGTCAAGATCCGGGTGCGCACCGCTATGGGCTCCCAAGCCAAGCTGCAGGGTCGCTACCTCGGCGGGCGGGCGGAAACCGCCCTCTATCCCGGGCTCGACCACCCGCGGACCGTCAACCTGCGTGAAGACATCGTCTGCCAGGCACTGGATGCATGGATCGCCCGGGCCTTCGCGCCCGAACGGCTCACCGCCACCATCACCGCACTCAGCGCCGCGAGCATCGCAGCCAGCACCGCACCGGTCCACACGCCCGAGCAGGCCCAGGCACGCCAGGCGATCAAGGAAAGCGAGCGGCGACTCGCCCGCTACCAGGCCGCCCTCGACGCCGGAGCCGATCCAGCCGTCGTCACCCAGTGGATCAACGAGGCGCAGCGGGACAAGGACGCGGCGCACAAAAAGCTCGACGCACTACCCGCCGTCAACCGGAAGAAGGAATCACCCCTCACCGCCGACCAGATCAAGGCGATCACCGAAAGACTCGGCAACATCGCACAACGCATCCAAGCCGCCGACGCCGACAAGAAAGGGCCGCTCTACGAGGCCCTGGGGATCACCATCGCTTACGACAACGCAACGAGGACCGCGACCGTCAGGTCGAGGCCCTCGATTCCGTATCGTTAAAGCGACTGTCCGAGGGGCGAGTTGACGGCTGACGATACGGTCGTGGTCGTGCAAGGACGACTCTGGTGAACAGGGTCCACCCACCGGCCAGGGGCCGCGAGGCAAGGTCAATGACTCGCCGGGGTGGCCGGGTGTGTCGATCAACGACTCACTGCGACAGCGTCGGCCGTGAGCCCCTGCCGCCTCGTCGGCGGCAGGGGCCCTGGGGCTCAGCCGCGGGTGCTCGTGTCCGACGCCGTAACGGTGAGGTAGTCGATATTCGGCCCGTCGTCCTTGGCCGAGGTGAGGCGAACCGTGTTCGTGCCCGCCTTCAACGTCACCGGGGCCTGCGCGTCGGACCATTGCGACCACGATCCGGTGATGGGATAGGAGTCCGTCCTGATCTTCTGACCGTTGACCGAGAGGGTGAGCGGCCGGTCGCCGGACTGCAGGGCGTAATGGACGGTCAAGGTGTAATCGCCGGGCTCGTCCACGTTCACGGGCCACTCGATGAAGCCGCCCGAACCGGACGGGTAGTTGACGTAGCTGTCGCCGCTCTGTCCTCGTGCCAGGGACTCCATCGTCGCGCCACCCCCCAGAACCGCGTCCTCCGCTTCGCAGCGGACACCGGCCCGGCAGTGGAACGTGAGCCTCTGATCGGCGAGGGCCGTGACGCGCTGCCCGCCGTAGCTGCTCGTTGCCTCGCCGCTGACATGGTACGAGCCCGGCTTCGCTTCGGCCGGAGCCCGCAGGGTGTAGGAGACCTTCAGGGTTTCGCCGGGCGCGACGGTCTTCATGATGGTCGGCGATGTGGGTCGCAGGGTGAAGCCGGAGGGCGCGGCCAGTTCGACGGCGACGTCGGTTGCCGGCACGTCGGCGTGGTTGGTGAACGTCGCCGCAATCGGGACGTCCCCGCCCGCGTCAGCCTTGATGTCGTCGACCGACAGGCTCACCGCTCCCGTTTGCGGGCAGCCGGAGGTGGACCGGGAGGCAGGGCCGAGGTCGTCGACCACCAGGTCGTCCACGGTGACGGCGCCCTTGCCGCCCGTGGAGGTCAGCGCCAGATACGGGTCACCGCACTCGACACCACCAGTGCTGAAAACCGTGCCGTAGTCCTTGCTCGGCGCGCTGTCCTGCGGCGGCGCGCTGTCGTTCCAGCCCGCCGGCCGGGGGTCGTCAGCCGCCGGCCAGCTGTCGAGCGGCCGGTTCGTCGTGGTCGGCAGCGCGTCGTCGACGAGCGTCCGGCTCTCCTCGCCCGCGCCGCCCGAACGCACCTGCAGCCGGTACTGGCCTGCCGTGTCGGACTGGTACTTCAGCCCCACGCGGTAGGTGCGGCCGGGCTTGAACTCCAGGGTCTGCGGAACGGTCCGCCAGACGTCACCGGGACCGATGCGGAAGGACTTGAAGGAGAAGTCGCCGCTGATGGTGTCGCGGGTGTACCCCTGGTGGCGCTCGGCGCGGTGGCTGTGCGGGTTGTCACTGCCGGAGCCCTCACTGTTGACGAACGGTCCCCAGGCACGGTCGGCCGCCTCGAAGTCCTCGAAGAAGTAGTGATGCGCGCTCTCGGGGCTGACCCATGTCGGGTTGACCCGTACGTCGGCGAAGTCTGCCGCGGCTCCGTCGCCCCCCGCGTTGCCGGCCAGGCTGATCACGGCCGTGCTCCGGCCCCTGGGAACGGTGAAGGCCACCTGTATCTTCTGGAATCTCGTGCCGCTCCAGACGTTGACGGGGTCCTTCAGCTCAGCGGGCGAGGTGTGGGTGGACCTGTCCACGGGCGTGCCGCCGTATCCGCTCACCCCGAGGGTGGCGGTCCGCCCGCCGCTGACCCGTACGTAGGCGGAGGCTGCGTAGGTACCGGGCGTCAGGCCGTGCAGGGTCTGTGTCAACCGGCCGGCCCGGGACCCGTCGAAGCGGGCGAACTGCCATCCCTTGTCGCTGGTTTCGATCCGGGCGTCACCTTCCCGTGACCAGGCGTCGAGGGTGTGGCTGTTGAAGGACCCGTCCTTGACGATCGCCCCTTCGCCCCAGTGGGTCTTCTGCGGGGCCGCCTGGCCGCGGTAGAGGACGTATGCGGTGCGGGCGTCGGCGGTGATGGTGACCCGGCCGTCTGTGACCTTCAGGGTCTTCTTGTCCTGGCGGCCGGTGTCCGTGAGCCGGTAGAGGTTCACGGATTCGAGGTTGCGCCACTTCGGGGGCAACAGCCAGGTGGTGGTGCCTCCCTTGTCGTTCCAGTGGTAGATCTTCGTCTGACGCCGGGGATCCCAGGGCAGGAACATCGTGTCGCCCTCGGCGAGCTTGGTGGCGCCCTGGAACAGCTGCCAGGTCCCGGAGGTGTCGGTGGAGTACACCCCGTCGGTGAAGTCGACCCGGTGATCGGTCCACTTGGTGATGGGGAAGTGCTGCATGAACTTGGTCGGCAGGTTGTTGGTGAAGATCTTGCGCTGCCAGGCGTTCAGGTCGGTCTGGCCCATCCAGCCGCCATAGGAGAGGTTGGACAGACCCTTGAGCAGGGTCGCGTCCTTGCGGTACCAGATGTCGCGGTCGGTGTTCTGGATGAACCGGATGATCTGCGAGCGGACGCCGTTTCCCTCGTACTGACCCGACCGGTGGTACCAGAGTGCGTCGCGGTCGAGGTAGTCCTCGAACTCCGTGTGCACCATCCAACCGTGCTGGTGCTGGAGACGGGCCAGTTCGTAGGCGTTGTAGCCGCGCCCGAAGTACACGTCGTTGTAGATGAACGACAATCCCGGAACATCCTTCGCGAGCCCGTCCAGCCGCTTGCCGAAGGCACCCGACTGCACGTCCTTGTCGCGATTGATGTGGTAGGAGACATCCCGGTAGATCCAGCCGGTGTCGCCCGGGCCGTTGGTCATGTCCCAGCGAAAGCTCTTCGCGTCCGGGTAGGCCTCGGTGGAGTTGATGTGCACCCCGATCGCGGCTCCGTACTCCTTGGCGTGTTCGACCAGGAGGTTCAGGTCTTTCCTTCCTCCCGCGCCCTCGTTGATGTGGCCCCCGTAGTCGGGGTGGGCGTTGTCGTGGCCCTCGGCCTGGTACCCCTTCAGCTGCACGAGCTGGCCGAGGCCATCGGTGAGCAGGCTGCCCTTCTTGATGTCGTCGAGGACCCGGGTGAAGGGGTGGCTGGCGAAGCTGTTGGTGTTGTACTCGATGTTGGAGACCACGAAGTTCTTGGTCCGGTCCGCGCCCAGCGGCCGGTACATGATCTCCCCGTAGGCCATGGCGCCGTCCTGCCAGTCCACCGCGCCGTCGTCGTTGCGGTCACCGGTGAGCACGACCTTGGCGTAGGGCAGTTCGGTGGGCTTCGCGTCCTGGCCGGACACGAGGTCGGGCCGCCAGGTCCAGATACCACTCGACACCGAGGTGGTCTTCACCTCGCCGGTCTGTGCGGTACGGATCAGCAGTCGTGACTGGTCCTCGAGCGAGTTCGTCTCGACGGAGGCGGCGAGCCCGTCGGTGTTGAGGACGGCGTAGGTGGTGCCACGTGGAGCGCTGGCGACCGGAGCATCAGCGATCTTGGTGTGCTTGTCGATGTCCGGCTCGGTGTTGTATTCGCCGGTGAGGGACAGTCGGGCATCGGCCAGTTCGGCACCCGGCTGGTCGGAGCGTGCCGAAACAAGACCCTGATCGGGGATGGCCAGCGTACGGAGCTGGTGGGCGCTGCCCTCTTTGATGTCCGTGACCTTGAAGGTCAGGGCGTGGCCGCTGACCGCCAGACGGGCTCGGAGCGTCAGGTCCAGTTCGGCGACCCGCAGGGTGTAGTCGACGGCTTCGTCACCGACCGTGCTCGTGACCGTCGGCGTGTATCTCGTTCCGTTGACGACGAGCTCGTCGGAGCCGTTCGTGCGGCCGTACAGGGTCGAACCGTCGGCCGTCCAGGTATAGCGCTCGACCGCGGGGAAGTCCCGGTCGACCTGGACGGTCATCTCGGGCGTGGAGAGGGAGAGCGTACTGCTGTCCGCCTGGGCGGTGCCGGCCGTCGCGGTCAGCATCGGTGCGACCAGAGCGAGACAGGTCGCCGCAGTGGCCAGTCTTCGAGCCCGTGCCCTGTGAGGCATGGGTTGCATGCGGAACCTCCAGTTTCGGGGAGGGGGACAGCCGCTCATGCTCGGGAGTCCGGACAACAGGAATCAACAAGAACTGCGCGGTACACCGGGACGCGGTGGGACGACGCCCGGATCAGCGGCCGGCGTCGACGGTCATGTTCGTGAGCTCCATGTCCCGTGACGCCGTGAGGATGCCGACGACGGCGATGGACGGGCGAGGCCGGGAGGCCGGATGCACCGCTCGGCGACGTAGGTTCTGGCTTTCTGGCCACGGAGCTTCTGGTGCATGCCGACGGCGGTACGGCCCTGGTGAGAGCTGCTCGCTCGGTTCCCTGGAGCACGCTCCTGTGCGCGGCGCGCGTCCGCGAGTGCCCGAGCGACGAACTTGGTCGCCGAGTTCGGTGGGAGCCTGGACGCTCAGCGGTCGTCCAGGACGTGGGCCGTCCAGGGCGGCTTGCCACCGCAGGACGCACGAACCACCAGTCGGGGGCGGAGCAGCACCTGATGCACCGGTCCGGTGCCGTCGTCGGTGAGCCGCTGGAGAAGTATCTCGGCGGCGAGCCGTCCCAGTCGGTGCTTCGGAGGGGACACGGCGGTCAAGGGCACTTCGGCCACGTCGGCGACCTCGTTGTCGTAGCTGACCAGGGCCAGGTCATCCGGCACTCGCAGACCCGAACGGCGGGCCGCGCCCAGGAGCAGGGATGCCTCCCGGTCGCCGAAACACAGCGCGGCCGTGACCCCGGCCGCTCTCAGGTGTCCGATCGCCACCTCCGCGCATTCGACGTCCCACGCGTTCGTGGGTTCGCTCACCCGTACGGTCTCCGGGAGGCCGAGGTCCGCCGCTGCCACGTCGTAACCGGTCGCGATGGACGTCGCATGCGGTCCGTCAGCTCGCAATACCAGTGCGATCTCGCGGTGGCCGAGGCTGTGGAGATGTTGCACGGCCACATAGGCGCCGCTCTCGTGGTCGGTGCACACGTGCTCTGTCACATCACGTGGGCCCGCAGCGGTCAGCCGGCGTTCCATCAGCACGACCGGTACGGGCAGTTGGAGCAGTTCCCGAGCACGCCGTAGCGGGTCGGCGAGTTCATGGAGCAGGGGGACCAGGAGGAGCCCGTCGGCTCCGGAGTCGAGCAGCCGGTCGACCGCGTCGCGCTCGGTTGCCTGGTCGTAGTGCGAGCAGGCCAGGACCAGCCGAGCGCCGACTGCCGCAAGTGTCTCCTCGATGCCCTGGAGCACGCGTGGGTAGTACAGCGCGGTCGTCGGCACCAGCACGCCCACCACCTGACCGCGCGGGCGAGCGTCGGCTGACCGTATCGTCGCGAAGGTCCCCGCGCCCTGCCTCCTCTCGACCAGTTGTTGTTCGACGAGCACTTCGTATGCCCGCCGAACCGTGGTCACCGACAGGCCGGTCTCCGCGGCCAGGGCGTGCTCGGTGGGCAGCTTGCTGCCCTGCGGCCATGTGCCGTCGAGAACCCTTCGGCGCAGTTCGGCGGCGAGCCGCCGGAACTTCAGCTCCCGCGCCGTCTGCGGTCGGGCTTCCATAAGCGTTCTCCTCTCCAGCCTCGGCACAAGGCCGGCACGGCTTTCCCCCTTCCAGAGGGGGTCGTGACTCCCGACGTCCGCAGAGCCGAGCGCGGCTGACCAGAGAAGACGGACACGTCCCGATCTCCGCCGCCGGGTGGTCGAGGTCAGCGTGACCTGCGACGAAGCTACGTCTCGGATCCTCCGGTGCCCTCCCCTTCGGGTTGCCCGTGTCGATCCTTCCCCTGATCCCCGGCCTTTCCATGTCGTCTGCCGACTCCGGTCACCGGGCCGGACACTCACGCCCCGCGCCCCGGGCGGGTCGACGTCGCCCGGTACGGCACCACACGGGTCGGCAGCGCGAAACGCGTCCCGTGACGGGCCTGCCGAGCAGCTCCGGTGCCGACCCGTGGTCGGTGTACGTCGCCCGATCCACCGACTCCGGTGACAGGTACGCCCAAGGGCAGGCAACCGGCGCCGCGCTCGCTGCGAGCCGTGCACCCGGGGCGGCGACAGCAGCGATGCCAACCGCCACGACTCGTAGGCCACTTCGGCATCGCCGTCGGCCCCACAACCGGTTTGTGCTTGGTCGCCCGAATCGGCGGTCAACCGGACTGAGCCGGCGACCTGCCCCAGCCCGCCGTCACACTGACGCCCGTGCCTGACGCCGTCGCGGACGTGTCCCAGCCGGTGATGGCCCTCAACGGCACGTGGTCGCTCACCACCGAACCACCTGCGGATTTCCGGCGCGACGACACCGACATCTCAGACTGGCAGAAGGTCGTGGTGCCGGGCGAGCCCGCCATGCAGGGCGTCGATGTCTCCCAGCACCGCGCGCCATCCGTGGTTGAGCGACCACGTGACACGGGGTGAGTCGGTCGCCGCACAGGTTCCCGCAGCAGGCGCGAGCGCTGTTGTCCGACGGTGGGCCCGCCTGATCCCGGTGTGGTGACGTTCGGAGCGGTTCCCCAGGCCCGGGGTGGAAGTCGCACAACTCAGGAAGGTGGCCGATGCACTCGCCACCGGATGAGGAGACCCGTGTTCGTCGGCCGTTCTCGGGCGTTACCTCGTTTACCTGGGGCCAACGAGATGGGCCAGCGGCCGGGGCAGAGTCGGTACTTCGACCGGGACTCCCCCTCCGCGCAGCGACTCGGTGGCGGCGTATCCGGCTGCGACCGCCTGACGTGCGGCGACCGGTGAGGTGAGTGTGGGTACGTCGTCGCGTACGAAGTCCACGAACTCGGCAAGCGATTTCGGGTCCGCACCGCCGTGTCCGCCCTCCCCGCTCGGCACCTCCACAACGAGGTCCGCGTCCAGGCGGTAGCCGGAGCGCCGCGCGTTCCACACATTCACCACGGCTCCGTCGGTGTCGCCGAAGTTCTCCAGCCGGCCGCGGGTGCCGATGACGGTGTAGTTGCGCCAGTAGTCGGGTGTGTAGTGGCACTGCTGGTAGGTCGCGAAGACGCCGTTGTCGAGGTGCATGTTCATCACGGAGATGTCCTCGACGTCGACCACGTCGTTGAGTCCGGTCAGCGAGGTCGGCGGCCAGTTGCCGTCCGGGTCGAACCAGTCGAAGAGAGTCTTGTCGCCCTGGCCTCCCCGCGCGGTGATGTCGCCGTAGACCGTGAGCCCGCCCATCGCGTTGACCCGCGTGGTGTAGCCGTCGGCCAGCCAGTGGATCACGTCGAGGTCGTGCGCGCCCTTCTGCAGCAACAGTCCGGTCGTATTGCGCCGGTCGGCGTGCCAGTCCTTGAAGTAGAAGTCTCCGCCGTGGCCCACGAAGTGACGGCACCAGATCGCCTTGACCTCTCCGATCTGCCCGTCCTGAATGAGCTCGCGCATGACCTGCACGACGGGCATGTGCCGCATGTTGTGGCCGGCGTAGAGCTTGGTGCCGGTGCGCTGGGCCGCGGCGAGGATCCGGTCGCAACCGGCGGTGGTGATCGCCAGGGGTTTTTCGACGAACACCGCGACGCCGGCTTCCAAGAAGTCGACGGCGAGTTCCTCGTGCGTGTGGTCCGGCGTGGTGAGGACGACCCCGTCCAGGCCCAGGGCGAGCAGCTCGCGGTGGTCGGCGTACCGGTCGGCGTCCGGGTACAGCGCGCCTCCCGACTCGCGGCGCGAGGCGATCGGATCGCAGATCGCGGTCACCGCGGCCGGCAGTCCTCGCTCGGCGACATGTCTGCCGAGGCCGCCGCGCACGCCCAGTCCCACGACACCGAGCCGAAGCTTTCCCCGCGTGTTCCGCGACGACATGAGGCCTCCAGAGGAAAAGCAAGGTGAATGGTCAACGAAGGAGGGGTCGGGCGTAGCCCGGATCCCTATGCCGTACGGCCGAGCATGTGCGGGAGCACGGCGTGGCGCGGAGGCACCCCCGCGACGAGGCGCTCCACCTCGCTCACGGCCAGCTCTCCCATACGGAACAGCTCGGTGCCCAGGGAACCCGCGACGTGGGGCGTCAGCAGGACATGAGGGTGGTCTCGCAGGGGGCTGTCGAGCGGAAGGGGCTCGGGGGTCGTGACGTCGAGGACCGCGTACAGCTGCCCTCCCTGCACCGCCGCAGTCAGGGCGGCGGTGTCCACCAGGTCACCGCGCGCCGTGTTGATCAGCGTCGTGCCCGGGCGCATCATCGACAGCCGTCGTGCGTTGATCAGATGACGGGTCTCCGGCAGCGCCGGGGCGTGCAGCGAGACGACGTCGGCGGTCGCCACCAGTTCGTCGAGGTCGACGAGCTCCGCGCCGAGTTCGCCGGCTTCCGAGGCGGTGAGGTAGGGGTCGGACACGACGAGGTCGAAGGCGTAGTCGCGCAGCATTGTGAGGACCCGCCTCCCGATCGCGGATGCCCCGACGATGCCGATGCGTTTGCGGTAGTTGCCGAGGGACGGGTACCGGGCGCTCAGGTTCGTGGAGGTTCCGGCGGAGCGGTACTCGGCGGCGAGTGGGAAGACGCGCTTGTTTGCGAGAGTGATCACGGCGACGGTGTATTCCGCGACAGGTATGGCGTTGGCCGAGGCGGCCGACGAGACCGACAGGCCCCGCTCCCAGCAGGCCGGGGTGATGTGGTGCTTGACCGATCCCGCAGCGTGCACGACGGCTCGCAGCCGCGGCGCCAGGGCGAGTACGTCGGCCGTGAGCGGTGGGCACCCCCAGCTGGTGACGAGGATTTCGGCCCGGCCGAGGCACGCCACGGCTTCCGGAGTCGAAAACTCGTGGAGTGCTTGTCCCGGTTCGATGTCCGCGACCGCGCTCAATCTGTGTAGCAGTTCGTCGTCGAGCAGGCGCTCGCGAAGGCCGCGGTGCATGGCGAAGGCCACGCGCGCTCGGCTGCTCCTGGTCACTTTTCTCCTCGGCCGTGTCGGATGTGCGACCATCCAACGATCACTGGACGAAAAGCGTCAACGCGCACCCGGCCGATCGAAAGGAAGTGAAAGCGGGAGCGGTTCTCAGGCGGTGCCGCAGGAGGACCGGACGACGAGGTCGGGTAGCAGGGACATACGACGGGTCGCCACGGCGTCGCCGGGCGAGCTGATGCGCAGCATCAGGGTCTCCACGGCCGTGCGGCCCACGTCGAACTTGGGCGGGGCTACCGCAGTCAGGGGCACCTCGGCCAGCGCGGCGACCTCGTCGTCGTAGGCGACGATCGCGAGGTCGCCGGGGACGTCGAATCCGCGTTCGGCGGCTGCGTGCACGATGGCCGCCGCGTTCGAGTCGGCGTGGACGACCAGCGCCCGTACCCCGGCGGCGAGGCAGCGGTCCACGAGGGAGCCGATCGCTTCGGCGTTCCCGAGCGGATCGAGGTCGGAGCGAGGCAGCTGCGTGTGTCCGACCCCGCCGTCGGTGATGCCCAGCCGGGCCAGAGCGGCGGTGTGGCCGTCGAACAGCCACCGGGCGGTAGGGCTGCGCAGCCCGGCAGCGGCAGCCACCCGGGTGTGGCCGGCGGAGACCAGGTGCTCCACCGCCAGTTCGGCACCGGCGGCGTGATCGCTGCGGACGTACTCGATGCGCGCGGCGGCCGGACCGGCCAGCGATCGCTCCACCAGGACGACGGGGACGTCGATGCCGGTCAGCCAGTCGATCATCTCCGGGGCCTGGTCGGGCGGGTCGGCCGTCGTGATCAGCAGTCCGTCCACCCCCGCGCGCAGCAACCGGGCGACCTGCTGGCGCTCGAGCTCGACGTTGTAGTGGGATACAGCCAGGACGACACGTACTCCGAGGGCCCCTCCCGCGGACTCCGCTCCGCGGATGACCGCGGGATAGTAGTAGGTGGACGACGGGACCACCAGGCCGATGGTCGCCCGGTGCCTGGTGCGCTGCGCACGGTCACCTCCCCTCTTGGGCACCGGCGCTCTGCTCGGGATACTCGCCCCGCCGTAGACCCGTTCGAGGAGGCCCCGGTCGACCAGGGCGCCGATGTCGCGCCGCATGGTGACGGTGGAGACTCCCAGCCGTTGCGTCATGTCCGTCACCCGGACCCAGCCCTGGCTCTGGGCCGCTTGCATGATCGCTTCGTAGCGCTCTACCGCCAACATCACCCAGTCCCCCTGGTCGACCGATGCTCCGTGAGGTGTGTGAGTCGTGCAGCCTAATGACTCCGGCCTTCGATCGAAACCTCTTGCTTTCGATTGCTTTCGATCTCCTTGTGTTGGCTCAGGCTTGCGGTGATGCTGACGATCGCCATTCGTGCCGCCGCTACGAGAGCGAGGAGACGCTCATGGGTTCGTCCGGACCGGTACTGCCGGCGGAGGACCGCACACTCTCCCCCATCACCGGGTACACCAGGGCTCATTGGCTCACCGTCGCCGACCAACTGCTGGTGGACGCCCACCGGTTCGCCTCACCGTCCGGCGCGCGGATTGTGTTGCCGGGCAAGGCCTCTTCGTCGGGCCCCGACTCCGACCATCTGGAAGGCTTCGCACGCACGTTCCTGTTGCTCGCTCACCGGCTCACGGGTTCCGGGGGCGAGGCGCCCGCCGGGCTGCTCCAGTCGTACGCCGACGGCATCGCGGCCGGCACCGATCCGCGGCACCCTGAAGCATGGCCGACGATCGCCCGGGAGTGCCGCCAGACCCTGGTCGAGGCGTGCTCGCTCGCCCTCGGCCTGCACCTGACCCGGCCGTGGCTGTGGGACCGCCTCCCGCCCGTGGTCCAGGAGCGCGTGGTGCACTGGTTCCAGGGCGTGTGGGGGCTGGAGATCCCGGACAACAACTGGCACATGTTCCGGGTGGTCGTGGGAGAGTTCCTCGCGAGTGTCGGGGCCAACCACGACCGCGCCGAAATGGATGCCGATCTGGCCCGGATCGAGGACTTCTACGTGGCCGACGGGTGGTACCGCGACGGTGGCGACGCCCGCACCGCCGACAGCTTCGACCACTATTGCGGCTGGGCCATGCATCACTATCCCATCCTGTGGGCGCTGATGACCGGCGAGCGGGGAGACGCGCGCCTTCCGGTGTTCCGGGAGCGGCTGGTGCGGTTCCTGGAGGACTTCCCGCTCTTCTTCGGTGCGGACGGCGCGCCGATGTACCAGGGTCGGTCCCTGATCTATCGGTTCGCTGCCGCAACAGCTCCCTGGATCGGGGCCCTGGCCGACGCCACCCCGCTCGCCCCGGGGCTGACCCGACGTCTGGCCAGTGGCGCGCTGAGGCACTTCGTCGACCGTGGCTTCCGGGACGCTCACGGGATCCCGACACTCGGCTGGTACGGGCCCTTCCCGCCCATGGTGCAGGGGTACTCGGGACCCGGATCGCCGTACTGGCTCTCCAAGGCCTTCGCCGGGCTCCTGCTGCCGGAAGATCATCCGTGCTGGACGGCGGTGGAAGAGCCCCTGCCCGTCGAAGGCCAGGACCGGGTGCGGGCACTGCCCGCACCCGGCTTCCTCATGTCGGCCACCCACGCCGACGGCATCGTCCGGCTCGTCAACCACGGCAGCGACAACCACGCGCCCGGCCGCACCTCTTCGGACCCGCACTATGCCCGGTTCGCCTACTCCACGGCCACCGGTCCAGTACTTGGTGCCGCCGGCCTCCCCGTGGCCGACAACCATGTGGGGCTCATGGATCCCGCTCTGGGCCTGTCCAGCCGTACGCGCATCCACCGGCTCGGCGTCGCCGACCATTACGCCGCGTCCTGGCACCGCCCCGTCTGGCCCGGCACGCAGGAGCCGGAGAACGCCGAGATGCGAACCCCCGGTGCCCGTGGCGCCGACGCCCGGATCGAGACGGCGAGCGTGATGTGGGGGCCGTGGGAGCTGCGCGCCCATCTGGTCGACGCGCCCGCCCGCTTGACCCTGCACGACAGCGGATGGCAGGTCGCAGATGACAAGCCGCCGCAGCGGGACAGCAGCGACCGCTGGGCTACGGCCGTCACCGGTTCCGGGCTCACCAGCATCTTCGTCTCCCTCAGCGGCCACACCGCGGTGACCGTCGCGGCGACCGAGAACACCAGCGCGTTCGCCCGCTGGGCCGCCGTCCCGTACGCCATCGGTGAGCGGGCAGCGGACCGGACCGTGCATGCGGCCGTGGTCGGCCTCACAGGCGGCGGCCCCGAACCGGCTCCCGTCCCCTCCGGCACGCGCTGTGAGGTCGACGGGACGACGGTCACGGCGCGGTTCCCCGACGGCACCTGGGTCCTGGTCGCTCTCGGCGGGGAGGCCGCGCACACGCCGACCCTCGGCGGCCACCGGCTGGACGGCCCCGTGCGCTATGCGCGGATCTCCCCCGAGGAACGGCCGGTGATCCTCTCCGACCGCCCGCAGGCAGTGAACACACGAGGAGGAGTCAGATGAATACGCCGTCACGGCCGAACCGGCCGCATGTGCTGTTCCTGATGGACGACGAGCATCGGGCCGATGTCGCCGGGTACGCCGGCGATCCGGTCGCCCGCACCCCGGTCCTGGATGAACTGGCCCGTACGGGCGTGGTCTTCACCAACGCCTACACCCCGGCCCCGATCTGCATTCCGGCCCGGCAGAGCCTGGCCGCGGGGCAGCTCCCTCACACGACCGGATGCGAGCGGTACGGCGAGGACCTTCCGCCCGGCCACATGACGTTCGCCCGCCGGTTCGCCCAGTACGGTTACCAGACGGTGGCGTGCGGCAAGCTGCACCACGACGGAGTCGATCAGATGCAGGGCTGGCTGCGCCGCTATGGCGCCGACATCGCCATGGACCCCGGCCTGGTGCCGGGCCGGATCGAGCCGATACCCGTCCCGATGGACCTGAAGTGGCCGCAGGACAAGGAGGTGCGGCGCGCGGGCCCCGGGCGCGCCTCACACGAGATCGACGACGAGTACGCCGTACAGGGCGCGCTGGACTATCTCGACCGGCACTTCGTGGACAGCGGCTACGACCGGGCGCTGCCTGACACGCCCCTGCTCCTGAAGGTGAGCCTCAACCAGCCTCACTACCCGTACATCACCGCACGCGCCGACCGCTTCGACTACTACCTCAACCGCGTCACCCCGTATGCCGGGCAGAGCCTCTTCGACCATCCCTTCCTGGGCGGGGCGTGCCGCGTTCGGGCCGGGGAGGAGGTCAGCGAGCGCGACCTGCGCCGCGCCACCGCGGCGTACTACGCGATGGTCGAGACGACGGACGAGCGCTTCGGGCGGGTGCTGGACGCGATACGGCATGCCGGCCAGGACCCCGACGACTGGCTCATCGTCTACACCAGCGACCACGGCGAGATGCTCGGTGAGCACGGTGTCTTCGAAAAGCAGAAGTTCTTCGAGGGCAGTGTGCGGGTGCCGCTCATCGTGCGCTGGCCCCGCCGGTTCCAGGCCCGCACGGTGGACCGGAACGTCAGCCTCTGCGATCTGTTCGCCACGCTGTGCGAGCTGGCCGGCATCGATGTGCCCGTCCGCCTCGACAGCCGCAGTCTCGTCCCGCTCCTGCACGGTGACGACTCGGGCTGGGACAACGAGGCGGTCTCGGAGTTCCAGGCCAGGAACCTGATGATCAAGCGGGACCATCTGAAGTACCAGTCCTACGGTCCCGGCATGCCCGAGGTGCTGTTCGACCTCCGGGCCGATCCCGGCGAACTGCGCAACGCGATCGATGACGTCGAACACGCCGACGCAGTCGCCGGGTTTCAAAAGCGCCGGGACGAACTCGGCTTCTCATGAAGCTGAAGGCCGCTGCACGGCTCCGGTGGTCAGCCTTCGGAGCCGTGCAGCCAGCAGTGCGTCCACTGCCTGGAAGGGAACTCCGTCCGGCCGGGAAAGGCCCGACGGCACTCGTCGCGGGCCGAAGGGCAGCGGGGGTGGAAACGACAGCCTGGCGGCGGGTTCACCAGACTGGGGGGCTCTCCCGGCGACGCGGTCCGGTCGAACGCACTGCCCAACTCCGGGTCCATCAGCCGCTCCGGGTCGGGAGAGGACTCGAGCAACAGCCGGGTGTAGGGGTGCTTGGGGTGCTGGATGACCTCCTCGGTGGGCCCCGACTCCACCAGTTGCCCGGCATACATCACATACACGCGGTCGGCGAGATAGCGTGCGCTGGCGATGTCGTGCGTGATGTAGAGCAGCGACAGCCCGTCCTCGTCCCGGAGCCTGGCCAGCAGGTTGAGCATGTCCAGCCTGATCGACACGTCCAGCATGGAGATCGGCTCGTCGCCGAGCAGCACACTCGGTCGGACCGCGAGCGCGCGGGCGATCACGACGCGCTGCCGCTGGCCACCGGACAGCTCGTGGGGCAGCTTGTCGATGAAGTGCTCCGCCGGCGTGAGGTTCACCTTTTCCAGCAGCTCCAGGACCTGCCGTCGCCGTTCGGCCTTCGACGTCGCCGCGTGACCGTGCAGTCTCAGGGCACGCTCGATGTTGTGCCGTACCCGACGCATGGAGTTGAGGGATCCGAACGGGTCCTGGAAGATCATCTGTACTGACGAGTGGTACGCCCTGGCGGCCTTGGTCCTCGGCCGTACGACGCTGCCCTGCAGCCGGATCTCCCCGTCCGTGACGGGGTGGAACAGTGCCAGCAGCCGGGCGAGCGTGGTCTTGCCGCTGCCGCTCTCACCGACGAGGGCGACGATCTCGCCGCGGTGGAGGGTGAGGTCGGCGTTCTCCACGGCACGGACCACCTGTGTCCTGCCCAGGGTGCCGCTGACGTCGAAGTGGCGGGTCACACCGACCGCCTCGAGCACGGGCACCGGGACGGGAGCCTTCTGGGCTGTCACAGACTCATCTCCTCGGGTACGGGGCCGGCATCAATACCGGCTGTACTGTGCAGATGGCAGGCGACGTGGCCCCCGCCCGACGGTACGAGCAGGGGTGTCCGGTCGTCGCACGGTTCGAATCGCCGCGTGCAGCGCGGATGGAAGGCGCAGCCCGGTGGTGGGCTCGACAGGCTCGGGGGTGTGCCAGGGATGCCGTGCAGTTCCCGCCTGGGCGCGAACAGCGGCGGGAAGGAGTCCCGCAGTCCGCGGGTGTAGGGGTGTTGGGGGTTGCTGTAGAGGTCTCTGGCGGCTCCCATCTCCACCACCCGGCCCGCGTACATGATCGCGATTCGGTCGGCCAGTTCGAGCAGCAGTGACAGGTCGTGGGTCACGAACACCACCGCGAAGCCCAGCCGTTCGCGCATCTGCAGCACCTGGGAGAGGATCTGCCTCTGCATCACCACGTCGACGGCGGTCGTCGGCTCGTCCATGACGACGAGCGACGGTTCGCACGCCAGGGCCAGGGCGATCGAGGCGCGCTGCCGCATACCGCCGGACAGCTCGTGCGGATAGGCCCGCAGCCGGTCCGGGGAGATGCCGACCATGGCGACCAGTTCGGCCGCCCGGGCCCAGGCGGCCTTCTTGCTCATGTCGCGGTGGTGCTCGCGCAGGACGTCGGCGAACTGCGCGCCCAGCCGCATCACCGGGTTGAGGGCGTCCATGGCCGACTGCATCACGATGGCGATCTCGCTCCACCGCAGTCGGCGCAGCGCTCGCTCCGAGAGCTGCACCAGGTCGACGGGCTGCCCGCCGTCGCGGTGCAGCCAGATCTCACCGCCCGTGGTCACCGCGGGCATCCGCTGCAGCCGGGTCAGCGCGGTGATCAAGGTGGACTTGCCGCACCCCGATTCGCCGGCCACGCCGAGGATCTCACCCCGGTGCAGGTCGAAGGTCAGATCGCGGCAGGCGACCACGCCCGGTTCGGGGGCGGGCCGGACGTACTCGACCGTCAGGTTCCTGACCTGGAGCAGCACCTCGTGGCGTGGCGCCTCGGCGCGTGGGGAGTCGTTCATCGTGGGATCTCCTGTTTCACCGGCTCCGGGCGAGCGGCGATCGTCCTGACGCGCTTCTCGACCTGCTTCACCAGGCTGCGCCGTGCCGCCTTGAGGCGGGGGTTGGCGATCTCGTCGATGCCGAAGTTCACCAGGCCCGCCGCCAGTCCGAGCAGCGCGATGCAGGCACCGGGCGGCACGAACCACCACCACAGGCCGCTCAGCAGTGCGGATTGCTGGTTCGCCTGCTGGATCATCGTTCCCCAGCTGACGGCGTCGGGGCTGGTGATGCCGAGGAATGCGAGTCCGGCTTCGGCGAGCACCGCGCCGACGACCGCGTGCAGGAACATCGCGGAGGTCCATCCGGCCAGATGCGGCATCGTCTCGACGAACACCAGCCGCCAGCGGCGTTCGCCGAGCATGCGCATGGCGACGATGAAGTCGCGGTTGCGCAGGCTCAGGGTCTGGGCCCTCAGGGTACGGGCGCCTCCGGGCCACCCGAAGAAGCCGATGAGCAGCCCGATCATCAGTACGCCGCCGCCTTGCAGATAGCCGGCCACGACCAGGATGAGCGGGAACACGGGAAGGACCAGGAACAGATTGATCAGGAAGGTGGTGCACGCGTCCGCCCTGCCCCCTGCGAAGGTGCCGATGACGCCGACGAGCACGGCGATGGCGGTGCTCAGGATCCCGGCGATCAGGCCGACCACGACCGATCCACGGGTCCCTGCGAGCACCTGCGCCAGCACGTCCTCACCGCCGGTGGTGGTGCCCAGCCAGTGCACGGCCGACGGCGGTTGCCCGGTGGCGCCGTAGTCGATGGCCCGCGGATTCAGGCCGAGCAGGCTGTTGAGAGCGGGGCCGAACAGGGCGAGCAGACCGTACACGGTGAGGAGGCCCAGGCCCACGCGGACCTTCCAGCTGTGGACGAAGTCCTTCATCGCTCAGCTCACCTCCCGGGTGCGCGGGTCCAGCAGGCTGTAGACCGAGTCCGCCACGAAGTTCGCGCACAAGGTCGCGAGGGTGATCAACAGGAACACCCCTTGCATCAACGGGTAGTCACGCTTGTCGATCGCGTCGAACAGCAGGAATCCGATGCCGGGATAGGAGAAGACCATCTCGGTGAGCAGGGATCCGCCGACCACGTGGCCGAGGGCCAGGGCGAAGCTGGTGAAGCTGGTGAAGCTGGGCAGGATCGCGTTGCGGGCTCCGTAGCGGGTCATCACCCGCCAGGTGGACAGTCCCTTGGCTCGGCCGAGCTGGACGTAGTCCTCGCTGATTGTGGTGACCGTCATGTTGCGCATGCCCATGAGCCAGCTCCCGGCCGAGGCGAAGACGATCGTCGCCACCGGGAGGATCCCGTAGTGCAGGACGCTCAGGAGGTAGCCGAAGGAACCGGGGACCTCGTCGGGCGAGTATCCACCGGACAGCGGGAACCAGTGCAGGTGGAACGCGAGCACCCAGACGGCGAGGAGTGCCACCCAGAAGTAGGGCACGGAGGTCGTGAACATCGCCAGGGGCGTCATGACCGAGTCGGTGAGCCGGCCGGGGCGCCATCCGGTGACGATGCCCAGCACGACTCCGATCACGAAGGCCAGCAGGGTGGAGACGCCGGCCAGCATCAGCGTCCAGGGCAGACCGGCCGCGATGAGGTCGGAGACGGGCACCGGGAAGCGGCTCACCGACAGACCGAAGTCGAGATGCGCCAGATTGCCCAGGTAGTCGAGGTACTGCTGGAACAGGTTGGTCTTGGGGTCACCGAAGAGCGCCCGGATGTTGTCGATGGCTCCGGGTGGGAGCTGCTCGCCGCCGGAGGTCTTCTGGAACTGGCGGAGGATCGCCTCGGCCGGATCACCGGGCATCAACCGCGGGATCAGGAAGTTGGCGGTGATCGCGGCCCAGGCCGCCGCCAGATAGAAGCCGACTCTCTTGAGGAGGGGCATCCATCGGGATGCCCGGCGTCCGCGCCGGGCGGAGGAGCCGGGGGCTGGCAAGGCCCCCGGCTCGTCCGTCATGAGAAGCGATGGCTCAGTCACGATGCGGTCCCGGTTCTCACGTGGCCGGCTTGAGGTTCTGCAGGGTCATGGTGAAGTCCGGACCGTTGATGAAGTGCGGCACGTAGCCGGACTTGCCCGGTTCGGGCCAGCCCCGCCACCGGCCGGCGTTGATGTCGACGAACCACACGGTCTGGAAGAGCGGGCGCAGTGGCACCTGTTCGGCGACGATGTTCTCGAGCTGGGCCGTCAGGCTCTTGATGCGCTCCGGGTCGTCGGTGCGGCGCAGCTGGTCGAGCAGTTCGTCGGTCTTCGGGTCGCGCCAGCGGACCGTGTCGTTGAAGTTGGAGTTCTGGCCGATCGGCTTCGCGTACTTGCTGTCCAGCATGGAGGAGTAGGAGTTGTACACGCCTTTGCCGGAGCCGGCGTAGTTGAACGCCATTCCGAAGTCGCCTTCGTTCACCTCGGGGTCGAAGCTGGAGGACTGGACGGGCGAAAGCTTGACCGCGAGGCCCAGGGACTTCCTGGCCTGGTCGGCGAAGCCCCGGGCGAAGGCCTGCCAATTGGCGTACTCCTGGATGAACTTCAGCTCCAGGGGGTAGGACTTGCCGTCCTTGACCAGCTTGCCGTCCTTGACCTGGTAGCCGCTGGCTGCCAGTTCCTTCCTCGCCAGTCCGACGTCCTGTTTGTTGGTCTTCCCGCGGTACTGCTTGGCGATGAGGTCGCTGTACGTCTGCTCGTCGAGGCCGGTGATGTTGGCCGCGGCCTGTCCGGTGTCGCTGAGGGCCAGCATCTTCTCGGCGTCCACGGCCGCCGAGATGGCGCGGCGCACGTGGACGTTGTTGTACGGCGCTACGGCGTTGTTGAAGTACAGCGCCGTGCTGCCGCCTTGCGCGTAGACGTGGTAGAGGTTGGTCTTCGGGTTCTTGGCCACGAACTCCTTGTCAGCGTTCGCCCACGCGGCCGTAGCCAGGTCGAGCTCACCGCTGAGCAGCTTGGGCTTGGTGGCGTCGCCGAGAAGAGCGGGAATTTTGATCGTCGGAACAGCGACGGGCTTGCCCCAGTAGTGGTCGCGGGCCCGGTAGGTCACCTGCTGGCTGCTGAAACCCCCGACCGTGTAGGGACCGGTTCCGACCGGCTCCGGGTTGGTCCAGGACTTCAGGTCCTTCCCGGCCCACTGATGCTTGGGGACGATGTCGAGGTTGCCGGCGCCGAAGCTGTTGAGCTCGGCGTAGGCGGGATGGTCCCAGGTGACCTTGACGGTATGGGCATCGACCTTCGTCACCTTCTTGTACGAGACGCCGGCGAGGTTCAGCTCGGGTTTGTCCAGCATCAGCTGGAGTGTGAAGACCACGTCGTCGGCGTCGAACTTCTGCCCGTCCGACCAGCTCACGTCGGAGCGCAGATGAAAAGTGAGCTCGGTTCCGTCCTTGTTCCAGTCGAACGACTTCGCCAGCCAAGGGTCGATCTTCGCGCCCTTGGTGTAGTCGACTCTCACCAGTGGCTCGAAGATCACTCGTGGGGCCGGGCTCTTGTCGCTGGCCGGCGAGTAGATGTTGAAGTTGCGCACCCAGGTCGTGACGGCCCCTGCGGTCATGGTCAGCGCCCGGCCTCCGCTCGCGGTGCCGTTAGCGCTCTCCGTGGTGCCCCCGGTACAGGCGCCCGCGCCGAGCGTCAGCGCTATCGCGATGCCGGCGGCGCCCAGTCGGCGCCGACCTTTCTTGCACGGAAACACAGCGTCCTCCTCAGGGAAACGGCGTCTGCGGCCGAAAAGCACAGCAGGGAAGTCCTCGGACTGTAGGTGCGCACCGAGGACTCGGCCAGAATGCTGGCTCAACCGAACAACACCGATCATCCCGGTAATGATTGGGCGGTATTTCCGGCCATGGCGGCGGTCCTCCACGGCCTGCCGTGGTCGCGGAGGACCCCGCGATACGGTGCCTCAGTGCACGGCGGAGACGGTGAGGTAGTCGACGTTTGGCCCGTCGTCCTTGGCGGAGGTGAGGCGGACCGTGCTCCTGCCGGCCGTCAGTGGTACCTCCGCCTTGGTGTCGCACCACTTCGGCCGTGATCCTCAGCGGCGTCCGCATGCCACGCGCGAACTGCTCTACCCGCTCGCCACCCGGATCTTCCGTGGCGGACCATCAGATCGCCCACCTTCCGCCCCGCGGCTGACACCGCTCGCGGCTCGGTGATGTCGCCCTGCCGTGTCAAGACATCCGAGGCGGCTGAATCGTCCGACCCAGGCCGAGCTGCCCCGCCCAGGCCCCAACTCGCCACCAACAGAGCCCACGTCATCGGGTGCGATGGCACCAGTGCTCATGTCAGAGGAACGTGGCCTTGCCGGGGCCCTCCTCGGCGAAACTGCGCATGCCGCGTTCTCGGTCCTCGGTCGCGAACAGGCCCGCGAACCAGGTGCGCTCGATGGTTCACGACGACCAGGGGCACGGCGACGCCGACGCCGAGGAGGCCGACCGGTGAGCGTGCTGACCACCGCCCTGCGCGACTCACTCAGGACCCTGCGGCTGTCCGGCAAGCTGGAGACCCTCGATGCCCGCCTCACCCAGGCACAGAAGGGCGAGCTCGGACACCTCGACTTCCTCCAGGTTCTCTGCCAGGACGAGATCACCCGCCGCGAGTCCGTCGCTCTCGAACGACGCCTGCGCAGGGCGAAGTTCGATCAGCAGGCGACCTTGGAGGGCTTCGACTTCAACGCCTCTCCGAAGCTGCCCGCCGCACAGATCCGCGACCTTGCGGCCCTGCGCCGGCTCCACTCCGGCGAGTCCGTCATCCTGTTCGGGCCCGTCGGGGTCGGCAAGACACACGTCGCGCAGGCCCTGGGCCACCAGGCCGTCCGCCAGGGCGCCAACGTCCGCTTCACCAAGACCAGCCGCGTCCTGGCCGAACTCGCCAGCGGCCACGCGGACCGCACCTGGGACAAGCGCATGCGCGAACTCATCCGCCCGGACCTGCTCATCCTCGACGACTTCGCCATGCGCCAGATGAACGCCTCCCAGGCCGACGACCTCTACGAACTCGTCTCCGAACGACAGGGCCGGTCCCTGATCATCACGAGCAACGGGGCACCCAGCGACTGGTATCCCCTCTTCCCCAACCCCCTCGTCGCCGAGTCGCTCCTGGACCGACTGATCAATGCGAGCCATCAAGTCATCATGAACGGCCCCAGCTACCGGCCCAACAAGCGACCGAAGGGGCCCACCGGCTCAGCCAAGCCCCCGACCAGCTGACATCGGCGACACCCCAGAGGGTGGGGAATTCCCCCGACAGACCCCCTGGGGAACATCGCCGTCGCTCGGACGCAGCGGTCAGGCATCTCGGCCGCGTGCAGAAGCAACCTCTTCCCGTGCACGTACGGAACGTGTAGCCAGGCGTCGGCACGGTGGGCTGCTGCGCTACCCGGCCAGATCGTCCAGCAGGGGGATGACCACCTCCTGCTGCCCGCCGGTCAGGGACTGCTCGGCCCAGATGACCTTGCCCCGGGCCGTGTACCTCGTCCCCCACCGTTCGGAGCACTGGGCCACCAGGAACAGCCCACGACCGCCCTCGTCGGTGGTCTTGGCGCGGCGCAGGTGAGGGGAGGTGCTGCTGCCGTCGGAAACTTCACATATGAGGCTGCGGTCGCGCAGGATCCGGACCCGTACCGGCGCGGAGCCGTAGCGGATGGCGTTGGTGACCAGCTCGCTGAGGATCAGCTCGGCGGTGAAACCCAGCTCCTGCAGCCCCCACGCCTCGAGTTGGCGGGTGCATGAGGCGCGGACCTGGGAGACAGCCGCAGGGTCGGACGGCACGTCCCAGTCGGCGACCTGTTCGGGGGGTAGCAGGCGGGTGCGGGCGACCAGCAGGGCAATGTCGTCGTTTGGTTGCGGCGGCAGCACGGCCTCGCAGACCGCCGTGCAGGTCTCCTCGGGGTTGCGGTCCGTGCTGCCGGTCAGCGCGGCGCGCAGCAGGTCGAGCCCGGTGTCGATGTCGCGGTCGCGGTCCTCGATGAGTCCGTCGGTGTAGAGGACCAGTTGGCTTCCCTCAGGCATCTGCAGATCGGCAGTCTCGAACGGTTCCCCGCCCAGGCCGAGCGGTGGGGAAGCGGGTACTTCGGGGAAGGCAACGGTGCCGTCGGGGCGGACCAGCACGGGTCCTAGGTGACCGGCGCGGGCCATGGTGGCCCGGCCGGTGACCGGGTCGTAGATGGCATACAGGCAGGTGGCTCCGGTGATTCCTTCGCCGCTGCTCTCGGCCCCTTCCTCTTGGTCGAGCTCGGTGACCAGCTCGTCAAGATGGCTGAGGAGTTCGTCGGGTGGCAGGTCCAGAGCGGAAAAATTACGCACGGCGATTCGCAGTCGGCCCATGGTCGCCGCGGCATGCACGCCGTGCCCGACCACATCGCCGACCACGAGGGCGACCCGGGCCCCCGGCAGTGGGATGACGTCGAACCAGTCCCCGCCCGCCCCGGCCTGAGCTGGCAGGTAGCGGGAGGCCACCTCGACGGCGTCCTGCCCGGGCATGCCACGGGGGAGCAGGCTGCGCTGGAGGGTGACCGCCAGGGTGTGTTCGCGGGTGTAGCGGCGGGCGTTGTCGATGCACACTGTGGCATGGGTGACCAGTTCTTCGGCGAGATTCCGGTCATCCGCGTCGAAGGCATCGGGTCGTTCCGAGCGCCAGAAGGCCGCTATGCCCAGGACGGCTCCTCGTGCCCGCAGCGGAACCGTGATAAGGGAGTGGAATCCGTACGCGAGCGCCTGTTGTGCACGCTCGGCATCCTGCTGCCACGATGGGTCGTCGCTCAGATCCGGCACGGCAACCGCCTGCCCGAGGTGGAGGGCCCGGGCATGCGGCGTGCTCGGAGCGAAGGTGATCAGTTGGTCCTGCGCGTAGAGGGGATGGTCGTCGCGGATGCCGCTGAGGGCCGTACGGCGGAAGGTCGTACCCACCGGCTCCTCACCCTGCAGGATGGGGTCGACCAGGTCGACCGAGACGAAATCCGCGAACCGTGGCACCGTCACCTCTGCCAGTTCCTCGGCCGTCCGCCGCACGTCGAGGGTGGTGCCGATGCACACGCTGGCGTCGTACAACAGCTTCAGGCGCTCCCTCGCTACCTCGGCTCGCCCCGAAAGGGCGCGTAGCTCGGTGGTGTCCCGGAGCGTCGCCACGCTGCCGGGCGGTCCTCCGTAGAGATCCGTGGGCCGCTGGTTCACGGCCAGCAGGCGGTCCCCCGCCGGGTGTACCTCGTCGGTGGCGATACGTCCGGAGACCAGTAGTTGCGATATGTCAGGCTCCAGGCCGAGGGCGGTGACGGAGCGTCCTTCTGCGTCCGGAGGCAGGTCGAGCAGGCGTTGCGCCTCGTCATTGGCGAGCAGCAGGGACCGCCCGCCGTCCGTGATGAACACGCCCTCGCGGACCGAGTGCAGTACCGCATCGTGATGCTCGTACATGCGGGTGATCTCTGCGCAACCGAGGCCGCGGGTCTGACGCCGCAGCCGTCGGCCCACCAGCGCGGTCCCAGCAGTGGTCACGGCCAGCGCGGCGGCACCGCCACCAGCGAGGATCGGCAGCGTCCGATAGACCGAGCTGTTGATCTTGCTGACCCTGAGCCCGGCACTCACCAGGCCCACGACCGTGCCATGGGCATCAGTCACCGGGGCCGTCGCCTGTATCTCGTAGCCGAGAGGATCGTGGACCCTCTCGACGTACGTGTGGCCAGCCAGCGCCGGTCCGATAGTGGCCACAACCTTCTTCCCGATGAGTGCTGGATTTGTCTGCGTGTAGCGGATCCCGCGTGTATTCGACACGACGATGAAATTGACACCTGCGCGCTTACGGGCCGCCTCGGTCAGCGGTTGGAGCACGGCCGTAGGATTCGGTGACTTCAGCGCTTGTTGGATCCCCGGCGCGTGGGCGAACGTCTCGGCTGCGGTGACCGAGCGGTCACGAGCATTCCGCGTGCTCTCGCTGCGTGCCATAAATACAAGGGCCAAGACCGCAGAAGCAATGGTCAGCAGCACAATTGCCGCCTGCAGGAGAAAGACCTGGCCGGCGACACTCTGTGTGTTCAGCAAAAACCCCAGGCGTTGCCTTGTGCGACGCCGCGACGTAACGCCTCTGTCTTCACCATACCCGTCGAGACCCGCGCCATCACGCCGGTTGGATGTGTGGACTACCCGGAACGACGGCAGTCTAAAAACATCACCATGCGTTATGTATATCACCCGATGTTGAGCGATGTGGGCCCGGAAAGGCGGCTACAGCCTGACCGTATAAAACGGTGAGGTCTTCTCGGCAACGTGATGGTTGCGGCATGACATCCTGCACGCATCACCGAGAGGGGCTGCTCGCAGAGTGGCTCCCACTCGCGGCAGCCGCCAGCCCAGGCTCTCGGAGGCTGGCGCCAGGCGGTGGTGCACGATGGTTGGGCCGGATGAGGCGAGCAGGTGGTGGGCCATGATCAGTCTCCAGCGACTTCTCGACGCCGTGGGACCGTCCGTGCTGTCAGCGGTGCGCGCTCCCGACGGGGCTTCCGTCCCGGTGGGCGATGTGGTGATCGCCGAACCCCATGGCGAGCTTGAGCTGGGTACGGGGGACGTTGTACTTGGCGTGAACCTGATCGACAGGAAGGCGGCCCTTCGGCTGCTGTCGCTGTGCGCCCGGCAGTCCGCAGCCGCGCTGTTGCTCAAGCCTCCGGCGGCCGTCGACGAGGAGGTGACCGCAGCGGCCAGCGCCACGGGAGTGGCACTGGTGCAGGTCGCGCATCAGGCAGGGTGGGCCCAGGTGGTGTCACTGTTGCGGGCGGTGCTCGACAGCGAGGGGCTGGCAGAGTCCGCCGCAGGCTTTGGGACAGCCGAATCCGGGGACCTGTTCGAGGTGGCCGACGCGATCGCCGGCATCATCGACGCTCCCGTGACCATCGAGGACCGCAGTTCGCGCGTACTCGCCTACTCCACGCGGCAGGAGCGCGGCGACGATGCACGCGTGGCGACGATCGTGGGCCGGAACGTTCCCGACGAGGTGAATGCGCACTACCGGCGGCACGGCGTCTTTCGCAGGATCGCCCGGGACACGAGGCCCATCTTTGTCCCTGCGGTCGTCGAGGGCACCAAGCCCCGACTCGTGATGCCCGTGCGCGCAGGAGGGGACGTCCTCGGCTCGATATGGGCCATCGTGCCGGGCCCGGTCGCGGCCGAGCGAGCGGCGGCATTCGCAGCCGCCGCGAACGCCGCGGCCCTGCACCTGCTCCGTCGGCGTGCGGAGGCTGACAGGGAGCGCCTGGTCCTGACGGACCTGGTGGCGAGAGTGCTGCACGGGAAGGAGGATGCCGCGGACGCGGCACGCCTCCTCGGGCTCGCGGCTGGGCCTTGGCGGGTGATCGCCGTGGGCGTGCGCTGCGATGGTGCTGACGAGGCCGAGGCTCAGCGCCTGACGGTCCGGGAACGGCTGTCCCGGTTCCCCGGCTCACGTCTGCGCTCACCAGCGGCTGTGATCGGCGGCGTGGTCTACGGCGTCGTGGATGCCGAGGCGGTGACCCCTGCTTCCCGGCGCCATCCCGACTGGCTGTGCGAGCCCAGTGAAGCCGCAGGCCGGGCCACGCCCCTTGTCGCCGTGGGCGGGCTCGCAGCCTCCGTTCCAGAGCTGGCCACTTCCCGGGAACAGGCCGACGACACGCTCGGGCTGCTCAAGGCGGGCCTGGTCACGAACTCCCAGGCCGTCCACGACGATGTGTGGGCCAAGGTGGTCCTCCACCGGGTCGCCCTGGCCGCCTCAAGCGCCCGAACCACGGAGATCGGACCCCTGCGACGCCTCCTGGACCACGACCGCGTGTGCCGCACCAGCTATGTGCCGACTCTCGAAGCCTGGCTGGAGGAGATGGGCGACCCCAAGGCCACCGCCGCCCGACTGCACATCCACCCAAACACGCTCCGCCACCGGATGCGTCGCCTGCAGGATGTCGTGGAGCTGCACCTGGACAGCCCGGACGTCCGTTTCGCACTGCTCCTTCAGCTCAAAGCCCTCCGCTACGGCACGGAGAGCGGCCCATGCGCCAAGGAGGATCACCTCGCCTGACGGCCTGCTCGAGTATCCCCTGTGGCGCCCCGGCACGTTCCCTCCCTCGTTGTCCTAGCCGCACTCCGGGTCGCCGCAACACAGTGCCGTTCGCACGATGACGGCACGTTTCCCCCTCGCCACCATGGCTTCACCGCAGCCCAACGGGGCATCGCAGGATTCCATGGAAGGACGACGGCGTGACGATCGGCAGTCCCCACGAGGCCACCAGCCCAACGCACTGGGTGGAGAAAAAATCGCCGCACGCGGAGGCGCGGATCGATCTCGCGGCGATCCGCGACAACGTCGCCCGGCTGCGCGATGCGGCAGGTTCCGCCGAAGTAATGGCCGTGGTGAAGGCCGACGGCTATGGGCACGGCATGGTCCCCTGCGCCCGCGCGGCGCTGGCCGGCGGCGCGACGTGGATCGGCGTCGCCCGCATGCACGAAGCGCTGGCACTGCGCGCATCGGGTATCAACAGCCGGATCCTGGCCTGGCTGCTGGCGCCCGGTGACGACTGGGCTTCCGCTACGGCCGAAGGGATCGAACTATCGGCCGGCGCCATCTGGGCGGTCGAGGCGGCGGCCCAGGCAGCACAGACCGCAGGCCGCCCCGGCCTGCTGCACCTGGAGATCGACACCGGACTGGGGCGCGGCGGCGCCTCGTCCGCCCACTGGCCTGCGCTGGTCGCGGCCGCCTCGCGTGCGGAGGCATCCGGGCATGTTCGAGTCGTCGGGATCTGGTCTCATCTCTCCCACGCCGACTCTCCCGGCCATCCCGAGTGCGACCGGCAGGTGGAGAACTTCCGGGACGCGGTTCAGCTGGCACGGAAGGCAGGGCTGAGTCCTGAAGTCCTGCACCTGGCCAATTCGGCCGCCACACTCACCCTTCCGCACACCCACTTCGACCTCGTGCGCCCCGGGCTCGCGCTCTTCGGGCTGAGCCCGGTACCGGAGGTGGCCGGCACGGCGGCCCTGGGCCTGCGGCCGGCGATGACGCTCACCGCGCGGCTCGTCGCCGTCAAGCGCGTCCCGGCCGGACACGGAGTCTCCTACGGCCACCGCTATCGCACCTCCCGCGAGACGACGCTCGGTCTGGTCCCCCTGGGGTACGCGGACGGCGTCCCCCGGCACGCCTCCGGCACCGGCCCGGTCCTCGCCGCAGGCCGTTGGCGCACGGTGGCCGGCACGGTCTGCATGGACCAGTTCGTCGTCGACCTCGACGGCGAGGCGGCTGCAGTCGGCGACGAGGTCGTGCTCTTCGGCCCCGGAGACCACGGAGAGCCCGGCGCCGAGGACTGGGCGCGTGCCGCCGGCACCCTCTCCTACGAGATCGTCACGCGCATCGGTGCCCGCGTACCGCGTACGTACACCGATGGTTCCAGCCCGGACGAACGCTGACGTCGACCCGCTCACCGTCCCTGATCAGAAAGTCTCCGGAATGGCTCACCGCACCACGCCTTTCACCTCCCGGGCGCCTGTCCACGGCGCATCCCCAACCGGCTCGGGAAACCTCCATCGCGCGGTGCGCTGGGCGCGCCCTGGACCGGCCGCCATGGCCATGGTGCTGGCTCTCTCTTGAAAATCCCCTTCAGGCGGTCTGTCGTCGTTCCAAAGTGACGTCGTAGCCGAGGGCGTCGAGTTGGGCGAGGAGACGTCGGCGGTGGCGCTCTTCACCGAGGCGGCGGGTGAAGTGGTCGGGGCCGAGGTCCTGGTAAGGCACGTCTGTGGTGAGCATGTGGTAGGCGGAGACGAGCATGCTGTGCGCGACCGCGACGATGGTGCGTTTCTCGCCGCGCCGCGGTCGCAGCCGGTGGTACTGGGCGGCGAGATACGTGCCCTTGGTGCGGCCGATGGCCAGGGCGGCGACGCCGAGTCCGCCCTTGAGCCACACGTTGCCGTGCCGGGTCGGTGCCCGCTTGCGTTTCCCGGCGGACTCGCGGTTGCCGGGGGCGAGCCCGGCCCAGGCGGCCAGGTGCCCGGCGCTCGGGAACCGGCTCGTGCCCGCGCCCATCTCCGCGATCACCACGTGGGCCACCGTGGTGCTGATCCCGGGGATCGTGATCAGCAGATCGACCTGGTGGCGAAAGGGGGCGATCTGCCGTTGGATCTCTTCCTCCAGCAGAACGATGCGCGCGTTCGCGTCGCGGATCGCGCGGATCAGGACACGGACCATGAAACCGTGGTGATCAGTGAAGTCGCCCGTGAGCGCCTCGACCAGCTCGTTGTGCTTGCGGCGCATGGCACCGCGGGCCAGCTCGGCCAGCACCTCGGGATCGCGTTCACCGCCGGCCATGGCCTCCAGCATCTCCATGGCGGAGACACCCGCGATGTCGGAGACGACGAGGGAGAGTTTGATCCCGGCGTCCTCCAGCAGGTTGGCCAGCCGGTTCACCTCCCGGGTGCGCTCCTGGCAGGTCTCGGTGCGGTAGCGGGTCAGATCCCGCAGCCGTCGGATCTCCACTGGGGGCACGAACGAGGGGCGGACCAGGCCGTGCTCGACAAGGCGGCAGATCCACTGCGCATCGGTCACATCCGTCTTGCGGCCCGGCACCGCCTTCATGTGCTGGGCGCGTTCAGCAGCCACGGCTCGATCCCGTCGGTGGCCTCCAGCAGGTAGTACAACGCTTTCCAGTACGAGCCCGTGGCCTCCATCCCGAACACCGTGATCTTGTTGGCGAGCAGGTAATCCCGCAGCTCAAGCAACCCGCTCGTGGTCGTTGCGAAGGTGCGTACCTCCTGATGTCGCCGGGTGCCCTTGCCCGGCACCCGAATACACACCTTGCAGTCCCGTTTGCCCAAGTCCCCGCCGCCACACCGTTCATGAAGCAGGTCCACACCCGCCCCCCTGCGCTCGTGCCCGATCATGCGGGCGCCCGCCCGGCGGGGTCACAGACCGGTAAGAAGCTCTCTTACGTGCTCGCGACAACAATTCCGGATGCCTGCACAGACCCCCGCGTCCGACTGGCTAACGGACTCCACCGCACCAAGCAACAACGACGTCAGCCGGACGGACACCCGCACCGATTTTCCCGCCTCCGGGACGAGCGCCGCAGGCGCTCTGGAGGACAGGCTACTGGAGGCGGTAGGCGACGGGGTGACGCTGACCCAGGCCGGCTACCTGCCGCGGACTCTGGTCATCGAGGCCGCCGAGCGCTACACCTGGTATCTGCCGGGCATGGTGCCGCGCACCGAGTACGACGTCGTTCGCCTCGCCGAACTGCATGAACTGGCCCGCGCGGCTCGGCTGCTCGCCAAGCGGCACCGAAAGCTCGCCCTGACCACCCGCGGCCGACAACACCTCGCCGACCCGGCCCTGCTGCAGGCCACGGCCGCCCGCGCGTGGTTCGGCGACGGTGTCCGAGCCGAACTCGCCGAAGCCGCCGCAGCGGCCCTGCTCGGCGGAAAACTCACGCTCGACGACCTCACCGCCGCCGTTCACACCCTGGCCGCCGAGGTGTTCACCCTCCCCGACGGCTCCGCGCCACGACGCGACGACACCCGCCACTTCCTGTGGCAGTGGCTGCGTCCCGGCGAGGCCCTCGGCTTCCTGGCATACCGTGACCGCCGCCGCTCCACGATCTCCCTCACCCCCACCGGCCGAGTCGCCGCCCGCACCGCGCTCCGAGAACGTGCCCAAGCCCCGCGGACCGCACCCTGGACGTGAACCTCCCGTTCAGGTTCGGGCGGGCAGTGCGCAACCGAGTTTCAGCAGCGCGGCGCGGACGGCCGGCAGGTCGCCGGGGGCCACCATGAGATGCCTTGGGCCGATCCGGGAGCACAGCGCGCCCGCCCTGCGGTCCTTCGCGATCATCACGGCCTGCGCCTCGTCCACACACTCCAGCAGGTGGCACGTGCCCAGATCCCGTACCTTCTCGGCGCGGGAGGCGGCGTCGGCCAGCAAAGCCGTGACGGTCTGCGGCAGTTCCTCTCCTGTGCTGGTCTCGGCGAGGAAGCGGCGCAGCTCCTCCAGACCTCGGCCCGCGTGCAGGGCCTTCAGCAGGGAGGCGGTGGACAGCGTCCAGACACGGTCGGTGGACCGGGTGGCGAACGCGTCGAGCAGCAGCGCCTCGGCGGGGGCCAGGCCGTCGAGCGCCACGATGTCAAAGTTCGGCAGAGCCCTGACCGGGCTTCGCGCTCCGGCGGCGGGCTCCGGGCCCGGTCGGTAGGCGTCGGTGCGCCCCGTCGCGTACGCCCCGAGCGGGTTCAACCGGATGGCGAGCAGCCCGTCGTAGCGGCTGAGCCGCTGAAGCCAGTCGGCACCCCACATGTGGCGGAAGTCGTCCCGAGCGCCGTCCGGGTCGATGTACTGGACGTCAACGAGGCCGAGGGTGGCCGCGTACTCGAACAGCACACACAGGGTGTAGCGGCCCTGCAGCACCGGCCAGTCGTGGTGTCCGTCGTAGCCGAGGCTGCCGTACTGCGCGTCCTCCAGGTACAGCGTCCACAGCGCCCGCTCGGAACGGACCAGGTACGGGTCATGCCCTGCGGTACGCATCGCCTTGAACAGCTCGTCCACCGCCATCCATTCCCCTGGCGTGCAGCACTCGGCGAGCGCCGCACCCACCGCCTTGCGGCGCGGGCCGGCCGCGCTGAGGACGTTCGCCGCGCGCTGCCCCTTGACTGCCTCGATGCGGCTGAACTCGTCCAGTACCCCGTGGCTCAGCCAGCGCCGCCACAGGTGCCGGATCGTCTCATGAGCGGGCGCGGCCAGCGCCTTGCGGCCCCGCGCGGTCAACTCCAGTCGGCCGCCCGATAGTTCCGCAAGACCGCCAGCCTGGAGCAGCAGCGGCCAGGCGAATGCCCTGACCGCCTCGCCCTCGTAGAAGTCACTGCCGGTGAGGACCTCGCCCAGTGCGCGGAGGGTGGCGGCGGAGGGGCGCTTCGTCTTGTCGCCGCACCGCAGCCTGCCCGCGGCAACCAGCTGCAGCACGGCCGCGAGCTCCGTTCTTGCATCATGCTCCAACGCCCGCTCGGTCCACACCGCCACAGCCCGCTCCTCCCCGCCACGGCTCACCTCGGCTCACCCTATGACGTTTGATTGCTGCCTCCGGTCGGCTCCGCTGCCGTGGCCCATCCGCGTCCGAGCCCACCCGCGGCGGCGATAGGGTCCGCCGTGTGAGCGAGTACCAGTACTACGAGTTCCAGGCCCTCGACCGGCCGCTCAGCCGCGAGGAACAGGAGCAGCTGAGGGCCATCTCCACCCGGGCCCGGATCACCGCCACCAGCTTCACCAACACTTACAACTGGGGCGACCTGAGCGCCAATCCGCGCAAAATGCTCGAGCGCTACTTCGACGCCCACCTGTACGTGACCAATTGGGGCACCCACCGGTTGATGCTCCGCTTGCCCAAGCAGACCTTGGCCCTGCCGGCGGCGCGGTCGTACTGTCTCGACCACCACATCGAGGCCTGGACCACCCGCACCCACCTCCTGCTCGACCTGACCAGCGAGGACGAGGGCGGCGACTGGATCGAGGGCGCCGACGACTCGCTGTCCGCCCTCATCGGCGTACGCGACGAACTCACCACCGGCGACCTGCGCCCCCTCTATCTGGCCTGGCTCTCAGCGCTCGCCGCCTGGGAACTCGAAGACGACGACGAAGAGGAGTACCGGACCTGCCCCGAACCGCCCGTCCCGGCCGGACTCGGCGAACTGACCGCCCCGCAGCGGGCGCTCGCGGATTTCCTGCGCGTGGACGACGACCTGCTGGCAGTCGCGGCCCAGGCCAGTCCCGCCGCATCCAAGAAGCTGACCAGGCCTGCGAAGAAGGAACTCGCCCCGCTTATCGCCGCAATGCCCCAGAAGGAGAAGGACGCTCTGCTGCTGCGGCTCGCCCTCGGCCCGGAACCTGGGCTGCACACCGAACTCCTGCATCGCCTGCGCGGCGCCGACGCCCCACCACGGTCCCCGGGCGCCGGTCCGCCGCCCACCTCTTGGACGCCGCCCACACCCTGCGCACCGAACGCCGACAGCGCGCCGAACACGAACGGGCCACCGCCCGCGCCCGGCATCTGACCGCTCTCGCGGGCGAGGCCGAATCCGTCTGGCAGCAGATCGAGGCGCACATCGCCACCAAGAAGACCAGCTGCTACGACCAGGCCGTCAGCCTCCTCGCGGAACTGTGCGACGCCTACGCCCACGCCCGACAGCACACCGACTTCCACCAGCGCCTGGCCCGCCTGCGCGAGGACTGCCAGCGCCGCCCCGGCCTCATCCACCGCCTCGACCGCTACGGCCTCCGATAGGCCGCCTCGTCCCGGCTCCGATCGAGCCGCGTTGCGCCCTCCCCACCTCAGTGAGGCAACGTGAGCGCCTGAACGTGCACGGCCCCATGGAGCGCTGAGACTCCACGACGATCTCCTTCCTCCGGTTCGCAGAGCCCCGGCCGGGAGCCGGAAGCGGGTGCCGATCTCCCCTGCCCAAGAACAGGGCGCCGTGGGGTAACTCTGTGTCCGAGATGGCTGACGATACGGTCGCGGTGGCGCAGGGAAGGCTCAAGCTGGAAGATGCGCCAAATGGTCTCAGCCGCGCCTCATGAGACTTGGCTTTGCTCACCGGGGGCACCCGGCGCCTCGCCACGACTACCACCGCCATCGAGCAGGGGAGCCCAGCTCAACAGAACGGCGGATTTCCCGGGACGCAATGACGAGGAGTTCATCAGCCGCTGAGCCAGGCAAGGGCAGCCACTGTCATGGCGCTGACGCCGGTGTCCAGGGTGGGCTGGACGACGGGAGCGAATGCAGGGCTGTGGTTGACCGGGACGTCCTGGGCGACGGTGCCCTTCCTGGCGGCCTCGGCGTACAGGCCGGCGTCGATGCCTCCGATGCCCCAATAGGTGAACGGCGCGCCGAACGCTTCGGGGATCTCGCTCATGTCCTCGCTGGCGGTCTGCAGGTCGATGGTGTGGGCGTCGGCGCCGAAGTGGGCCGCGAACGCCTCGGCGACGCGCCGGGTCGCTTCCTCGTCGTTGACCGTGGGCGGGAATGCGGCCGTTCGCTCGATCTCGGGTGCCTCGGGGGACCCGGACGCCTCGCTCTCAGTCCGGACGATGCGCTCGATCGCCTTCAGCACCTGGTTCCGCGTGGCGCCGTCGTAGGTGCGGACGTTGAGGTCGATGACGGCGCTGTCGGGGATGACGTTGGGCCCGGTGCCGGCATGGATGCTGCCCACGGTGACGACGGCGGGGGTGGTGGCGGCGAGTTCCCGGGAGACGATGGTCTGCAGGCGCACCACGATCATGGCGGCCATCACCACGGGGTCGACCGCGGCCTGGGGCATGGAGCCGTGCGCACCTCGGCCGTGGACGGTGATGCGCAAACTGTCCGCGGCCGACAGGAAGGGCCCCGGACGTGTGCCGACGTACCCGGCCGGATAGGGCAGGACGTGCTGGGCGAGTACCACGTCGGGCCGGGGCACCCTTGCCGTGAGACCGTCGTCGATCATGACGCGGGCGCCGTCGCCGTTCTCCTCCGAGGGCTGGAAGAGCGCCACGAAGGTACCGCACCACGCTTCTGCGGTCTGCGCCATCAGCCGTGCGGAGCCGATGAGGGAGGTCACGTGCACATCGTGCCCGCAGGCGTGCATGACCGGCTGCTCGGCGCCGTCCGGGCCGGTCAGGGTCACGGTGGAGGCGTAGGGCAGACCCGTCTGCTCGCGTACCGGGAGGGCGTCCATGTCCGCGCGGGCCATGACGGTGGGTCCGTCGCCGTTGGCCAGTACGCCGATCACTCCCGTGCCGCCGATGCCGCCGGTGACCTCGTAACCGAGATCCCGCAAAGCATCGGACACCTTCTTGGCCGTGCGGTGCTCCCGCAGGCCGAGTTCAGGATGCCTGTGAAGATCACGGTAGAGATCCTCGAGATCGGAGCGGATACCAGCGAGGCCGGACAGCACTGCGCGGTTTCGGTCGGTCACGGCGTCTCCTTGCGTGGGTGGGACTGCTCTTCTTTCCCACTCCCGGCGGCGGTGCCGCCCCGCAGCGACGCGGCCAGCTTCGACCCGGGACGCCAGTCCAGGCTGGTGGGCAGGTTCCAGCCGAACCGCAGGGCAGTGAGCCGAAAGGCCAGGGCCAGGGTGATGCCCAGGGCGACGCCGAGGGCCGGCACACCTTGGTACACGCAGATCACCGTCGTTCCGGCGACCGCGAGGGCGACGGTGGCGTACAGACCGTTGCCCCCGAAGACAGCCGGCACCCGGCCGAGGACGATGTCGCGCAGGGCCCCGCCGCCGACGGCTGTCACTGTGCCCAGGAGGATGGCCGGAAGCCATCCAAGACCCACGGCGAGCGTCTTGTTGACCCCGGTGACCGCCCAGAACCCGAGGACGGCAGCGTCGAGCGCGGTGAAGAGCCGGGTCCAGGACGCCTCGCTGATCTTGATGAGGAAGACCACCACAGCACCGGTGACGGCGGTCGGCACATAGGCGTAGTCGGTCAGCGCGACCGGTGTGCCGTGCTGCAGCAGCACGTCCCTGATCATGCCTCCGCCCAGACCGGAGATGACGCCCACCACGAGGAATCCGAACAGGTCCAGGCCGGCCGTGCGGGCCACGGCGCCCCCCAGCAGCGCGCACGAGAAAACGCCGGCAAGGTCGAGATAGCGCGTCGCGACCGTGATTCCGGCGGGGATCAGGGAAGCCGACATCACACACACGGTGGACACAATGACGAGCCTAGTGACTCGGCGTCTCCACGGCACGCACACGGCCACGGACAGTGATGTTCCGCGACAGCGCGCGGCCGATAGGTCGGAGTCTGATGCGGGAGGCACGGCTCGGGCGTAACCCCATCTATGCATGGTCTGGTGGTGGAACTGGACAGCGGTTGAACGGCATCGGCATGCCAAGAGCTCAAAGCCTCTCGCTCAACCTGACAGTGCCCGCGCGCCCCAAGCGCCGACGAGGTCGCGATCGAACGCATTGGCCGACACGTACACGGTGTGCACGGGCTGACGGCTGGTCCGATCGCCCGGGTAGTCGTGCGCCAGTTGCCGGTCGAGGTCCGCAAGCATCCGTTCCAGGTCCGCGGCAAGCGACTCCGCGAAGTCGTTCACTCAGTCGCACCCTCCACTCGGCGTCGCCGGTTCAGCCCGCGCGGACGATGTCGCGCACGGCGTTGACCAGCAGCTCCGCGTCGTCATCGTCGGCCACGAGCGGCGGGGCACGCGCCGTGGGTGTCCTTGGCGAGGACACCGCGCTTGAGGAGGCGCTCGCACATCTCGCGACCGCTCATCAACGCCGGCTCGAGGTCGACACCGGCCCACGCGCCACGCACTCGTACGGCGGTACGCCGTCGCCGATCAGGGGTTTGACCCCCTACTCGATCTGCTTCCCCAGTCGCTGAGCACGTTCCTGGAACTCGCCGGTCCGCAGCAGCCTGACGACCGCCGTACCGAGAGCGGCGGCGACCGGGTTGCCGCCGAAGGTCGAGCCATGCGTGCCCGGGGTGATCACCTTCATGACCTCGACGTCGGCCGCGATCGCCGGGACCGGATAGAGCCCGCCACCGAGTGCCTTGCCGAGGATGTAGGTGTCGGGATGGACGTGCTCATGGTCACAGGCGAAGGTCCGCCCCGTACGGGCCAGTCCGGACTGGATCTCGTCGGCGACCATCAGCACACCGCGTCGCGTGCAGAGCTCACGCACGCCCGTCAGGAACCCGCCGGGTGGGATGAGCACGCCGGCTTCACCCTGCGCCGGCTCCAACAGCACCGCCACCGTGTCGTCGTCGATCGCGGCATCGAGCGCGGCCCCAGGTCGACCACCGTGGGCACACTCACGGTCATCGGGCTGGCCATGGCTGCTGTTCCCGTCGTGCTGGGCCCGCTGTGACTGCAGGCCCTCAAGACGGTCGTCACGAAGATCATCGCGGCAGCGGGTGGGCAGACCGCCCCATGTGAGTGGTTTCCGGCCGACGCGCACAGTACCCAGCAAAGTCCCCTCGCAGGCAGGAGACCAGCCAGGATCCGCCACTCTGTGTGAACTCCGGCCGAACGGTGATCAGCAGGACATCGGGGTCGTCGGCCTGCGCCCCGGGTCCCCGGGGCGCAGGGAAGTTGGAGCCTCAGTTCGCGAAGAGGTTCTCCAGCGAGCCGGACGTCCGGGGCGAGCAGGAGTTCTCCAGGCAGCCGAGGTGCCACAACCGCTCGATCGTCGCGAGCACCGTGTAGTGGTCGGCCCGCGTGTCGGAGATCTTGTGCGGACCGGCCTTGGAGTTGATCACGAGCAGGGGGGCGTCTCCGCCGCCGAGCACCGTGCCGCCCTCTCCCACCGGGCTGCCCGGCCCGCCGGAGTAGCCGGAGTAGTCGTTCTCGTCCCAGGCTATGACGATGCTGGAGTTGGACGTCTGCCAGGTCCTGGACTTCATGATCTTGGAGACCGTGTCCTTGAGGAACTGGTCGCCCAGCTTGATCGCGCCGTGGTCCAGTCCGGAAGCGGGGTAGCCGCAGGCAGGCAGGCCGATCAGGCTTGCGCTGCTCGGCGACACGCCGTGCATGTCGTGGCACTGGTCGGGGCTGATCCAGTTGAAGGCGGGAACGGTGCCAGCGGCCAGGTCCGCGTCGAAGTTCTTCTCGAACGGGACGACCCGCTGGAGCCTGGGGTTGCCCGGTGAGTTGACGTCCGAGAAGTACATGAACGGGTTGTGCTTCTGCGCGTACAGGTTCACCGTCGTGCCGTTGACCGTCGGCGCGTACTCGCCCTGATAGCCGGCCTCCGGCATGGACTGCATATACGCCTTCCAGGACAGGTCCTTCGCCTCCAGCTGGTCGACGAGATTCTTGCCGGAAAACATGTGCGGCGTCTTGCTCGCGCTGGCCACCTGCGCCGACGTCAGCGACGCGGAGTCGGTCGAGTCACCCGAACCTGGCACGAACTCCTCCGGCGCACAGGTGACGTTCGCCCCCGCCTTGCAGTCGTCCCAGATGCCCTGGGACGAACCGGAGAACATGGACAGGTAGTTGGGCAGGCTCGGGTGGGTGACCCCGTGGAAGTTGGTCGCCACGTTGTAGCGGGCAGTCAACTGGTTGATGTAGGGAGCATCGGCCTTGTTGCCGATGATCTGGGAGGACCCGTGGTTCTCCATCATGATGTAGAAGATGTGCTTCGGGGCGCCCTCGGAAGTCCCCGGCTGTGCGGGTGCCGCGGAGGCCGATCCAGCGACGACACTGCTCGCCGCGGCCACGGCTGCGGCGGCTCCCAGAGCGATCTTCCGGCTCACGGCTGCTTTTGTGCCCATATCTGTTTCTCCTGTGTGTCAAGGCCGGGTGGCGGACTGGCAAGTCCGGCCAACCAGGGTGAGGCGCCGTGAGAGAACGGGGAGTGAATCTCGCGGCAAGATCGACTAATGACAGAAGCTCGTGAATTCTGGGTTCCGCGGCTGTCCAGGTAGGTGACCATCTCGCCGCGGACGTCGGGTGGTGGCCGACAACGAGAGCTCAGGAGTGCCCCGTTCTCAGCCGCTGAACCAGGGCGACGAGCTTGATGAAGACCAGGCCGGGCACCGGGCATCGACGGCATCGTGGTCTTCCGTGCTGCTACGTCTGGCCTGCCTCGCCGCGACCAACGCCTTCGCGCTCCTGCGCCTGCTACCGATGAGCGATGACTCTGCTGCGTAATCCAGGTACGCAGGCTGCGAGTTGGTGGCTGAGTCGGGCGAGTCTCTGGTGCCCCTGTGGGCCCCGTCCGGGTTGCTGTCGGGCCCACAGGGAACCGTTCAATCCAGCCGCTGATGCCAGATGGCGTCAGTCTCGGGGGCGGTCCCAGATGTCGTTGATGGGCTGGGCGTACAGGTCGTTCTTGGTGAGGCTGGGCAGGTGCAGGGCTGCTTCGATGGTGCGCAGCATGTTGTAGTGCGTGTAGCGGGCGGCGGTGGTGCTGCCGGCCTTGACGCCCTGCGAGCCGAGGACGAGGGTGGGGACGTTCTGCAAGTGTTGTTGGCCGTCGGCGGCGTCCTCGTCCCAGGTGAGGATGAGCAGCGAGCGCTGGTTCTTCCATGCCGGGGAGTTGAAGATGGTCGGCAGCGTCTGGGAGAGCCAGGTGTCGCCGGCGGTGGTGCCGCAGCCTTCCATGTCGTAGCAGTCGTCGGCGCTGAGCCAGGAGAACGTCGGGGTGGTCGATGTTTTCTGCAGGTCGGTGCTCATCTGGGTGAGCGGCAGTAGGTGCGCCTTGCAGTTGGCGGGGTTGTCCTTGATGTCCTTGAAGAAGTACCAGGGCTGGTCGTCGATGCTGTAGGCGCCGTGGCTGGCGGTGTCGCACGGCCCATTGGCGTTCTGCATGTAGCCGCGCCAGTCGCCGCCGTGTTCGGTGACCAGGTCACCGATGTGCGGGGCGTCGACAGTGCTGGAGAACGGGGAGTTGCTGTTGACGTTGAACAGACTGCCCCCGGCAGCGGCAACGTAGTTGGGGTCGCTGGGGTGCACCTCGCCCATGGCGCCGGTGAGATTGGCGGCCTTGGGAACCAGGCTGTTGATGTACGGCGCGGCCTTGTTGCCGATGATGTTGCTGTAGTCCCGGTTCTCCATCATGACGTAGAAGACGTGGTCGTAGCCGGGCACCTGGGCCTTGGGCGGGGTGACCGGGTGGGGCGGCTGCACGGGGGTGGAGATCTTCAGTGAGAGGTTGTCGACGTAGCCCTGGCCGTGGCCGAGGCGGTCGTAGGGCTGCGGTCCGGTGATGGTCATCACCGTGCGAATCGAGCGGGTGCCGGCCGGGAGCTTGCCCAGGGCCTGTTCGGGGAGAAGCTCGGTGGTGTATTTGCGTATCTCGGGGGTGACCGGCCCCAGCGTCGCCGATCCGAGTGCGGTGCCGTCGGCGCCCAGGAAGGTGCTGGTGACGGTGGCGTTGTCGGTGATTGCTCCGGTGCCGCCGAGCCAGCCGGTGAGGTTGTAGGTGACGTCTTTGCGGTCGATGCGTTGTGCGGCCTCCGATACGTCGGCGGTCTGGGTGCCGGTGCTGATGCCGCCGCCGCCACCGGAGAAAAGGTTCTTGCCCCGGTTCTGCGGTCCAGGGCTGGCCGGGGTCGGGTAGTCGTGGATGCCTTCGCCGCCCTTTGCGCCGTAGGCGGTGGCGTTGAGCAGGCCGGTAGCCTTCCAGCCGGGGACGGTGTTGGTGTCCACGCCGACCTGGGTGCCTTCACCCTGTTCGGCGTCACCGTTGACGATCAGGTTCGGCCCGGTGCCGGTGTCGGGTTCGGGCAGCGGGCCGGTCGGAGGCTGCGGCGTCGGAGCGGGCTGGACGGTGAGCTCGACGGGGCCGGCCAGGTGGGTGTAGCCGTTGGCGTGGAAGAGGTAGACGTCGTAGGCGCCCGGGGCAAGCGTGTAGGTGTCGAAGGTGACCGAACCGCTGGCGTCCGGCGTGTATCGCCAGACCGCGTAGCTGTTCGACCCCTTCGGGTAGATCCCGACCCAGTTCGAGGGGCTGAGATCGGTGGCGGACGCCGAGTAGTTGACGGTGAACGTTCCGCCCTGGACCACCGTGGAAGACGCCAGAGACAATGACGTCGTACTCGACTGGGCAGAAGGGCTCTGCGCTGTCGCTGAGGGGAGCGGTGCGGACATCACCTGGGAGGCTCCGGTCACCAGGAGCGAAATCGCCGCCCCGAGGACCAGGCTGGACCGGACACGACGAGCAGCCCGCATCGAAGGGGCCACAACTTGTCTGAACATGTTGGGGAATTTAGCCGCGTCTCACGGCTTCGGAAGCGTGGCCGCACAACATACGGATGAATGATCGGTCAAGCCCGCGCAAGGTCGCCCAAGATAGTGTCAAGTGATGCCATCCAGCGCCTGCGCTGAGTTGGTGTTCAGCACATCGCAGAACGGTGTATGAACCGTTCCGGGTTCGGTACAAGGCCGCGTAGTTAAGGCTTGTCGGTGCAGGTCAAGGGGCTGGTGAAGGGCAGTGATCCGGGATCGTGTATCGGCCGCGGGCGGGTTTGCCGAGCAGTCCGCGGCGAGCCCAGGTGGCCAGCTGGACGCTGAAGCTGTTGATGTTGGTGATGCCGAGGGTTTGTGCGAGTTCGCTCGGGGTGAAGGAGCGGTCCGGGGTGGCTCCGAGGAACGCGAAGACGCGGTCGACACGGGAGCCGGGTTTCATGATTTTCGCTTGGGCGGCTGGTGAGGGCTCGGGGCGGGGTGCGGTTCCCGGTTTCTCGACGTCGATGTCGATGCCGGTGATTCGTGTGCTGGTCAGGGGGCGTTCTTCGAGCGGGCGGCCGGCGTAGCGCGAGATCGGTGACTTGACCTTGCGAGCTGAGAGCCGGGCCCGGCGGGCGGGGAGCGGGTGGGCGAGGACGGCGGTGGCGATGGCCCGGGGCGGGGCGGGATCGTGCTGGTCAGCGGTTCCAGCGGCGCGGACCACGGTGGCCTGGGCGGTGGCGGCGGCAGCGGTGAAGCTGACCCGGTCGGGATCCAGATCTGGTCGGGACCGGGCGGCATCGACCATCGCGTGGCGCAGTATCTGGTAGAGCGTGAGCAGGGACCACAGTTCCTGCTCCAGTCCTGCCGGGTCCATTGAGCGCAGTACCCGTCCGCGTAGCAGGGTGTGGCGCAGGGCGAGGTAGCTCGATTCGATCTCCCAGCGTTCGTGGTAGAGCGCGATCAACTCGGTTGCCGGGTGGGCGCGGTGGTCGAGCAGGCTGGTGGCCAGCGCGTAGTGGCCTGTGACACGGGTGCCGTCGGCCAGACGTGTGGTGACCTGTGCCTGGATGACGCGCACGTCGAGCCGGCCCAGGCGGGTGAGGATCGAACCGTCGGGCAGCACCGCAAGGCGGGGCAACCTGCGGCCCGCACGCATACGGACCAGGAACTGCGCCCCGGTCGTACGGACGGCCGCGAGGAACTCACCCCCGTCGAAGGCGCGGTCCGCCAGCAGGAGCATGTCCGGGGCGAGCCGGTCGACCAGGCGCGCGGCGTAGGTGATCTCTCCGGTGCTGCGTGGCCCGAACACGGCGCCGAGCAGGGCGCGGGTGCCGGTCTCGGCCAGTGTCATCAGCTGCAGGCACGGGTAGCCGTGGAACCCGCCACGGCCGGTTGCCGCGCGCCCGAGCCAGGCGCGGTTGCGCCCGGAGTCCGGGCAGTGCAGCGATGCGCATCCGTCGAAGGCGACGGTGCGCCAACGCCGTTACCGCACGCCCGGGGTGCGCGGATCTGCAGTAGGCACCGCGAGGGTGTCGAACAGCAACTCGACCGGTTTGGGGCCGATTCGGCGGCGCACATCCCGCAGAGCCTTCTCCGAAACCCGCGCCGCACCGGGAAGCGCACTGGTCAGCATGGACCACACGCGGACATACCCCAGGTGGGGGAACAGTCCGAGCGCCAGCAGGAAGTAGACCCCGACCCGCGACGGCAGTAACCGCAACCGTTTCTGGACACGACCGGTCTCCGCCAGAACCGCATCGACCAGGTCAAACGGGACGTATCTCGTCAGCTCGCCCAGGTGGCCGGCGGTGAACGCATCGGCCACAGGAACCGATCCCTCCGGAGCGGGCTCGGAGGAATACTGGAACGGCAAGGGGACCTCTGAACCTTGAGATGTCTTGGCGGACTCCCGAGGTATACCAGGGGTCCCCTCGCCTTATCTCGGGATCTTCAAAGCCCTCTTGACCTGCGACGACAAGCCTTAAGGGCTTGCCGGGAAACAAGCCGTCGCTTCCGGCTCCAAGGCTCGTTGCCATGGTATGGGGAGTTCGGAGGGGATCGAGGCGGCCTTGGCCGCGAAGTTCGCGACGCTGTTCCCGCATCTCGACGAGCGGCAGCGGCGGCTGGCCATAGGAGCAGAAGCACGGTCTCTGGGCCATGGAGGCATCAGGCTCGTCGCTCGTGCGGCCGGAGTCCGGGAGGGCACCGTGTCGTGTGGGGTGACGGAACTGGATTCCGGCGAGGCGCCGTTGGGACGGGTGCGCCGGTCCGGTGGGGGCCGCAAACGTGCGGTGGACCTGGATCCGGGGCTTCGGCCGGCGTTGCTGGCCTTGGTGGAACCGGATGTACGCGGGGACCCGATGTCGCCGCTGCGCTGGACGACGAAGTCGACCCGGCAACTGGCTGCCGAGCTGACTCGGCAGGGGCACCGGGTCTCGGCGGACACCGTGGCGGCCGTGCTGCGCGAGGAGGGCTTCAGCCTCCAGGGCAACGCCAAGACCATCGAAGGTGCCCAACACCCCGACCGCGATGCACAGTTCCGCTATATCAACGGCCAGGCCAAGGACTTCCAGGCCGCCGGAGACCCGGTGATCAGCGTGGACACCAAGAAGAAGGAATTGGTCGGCAACTACAAGAACGCCGGCCACGAGTGGCGTCGCGAAGGTGACCCGGCCCGGGTTCGCACCCATGACTTTCCCGATGCCGATCTGGGCAAGGCGATCCCATACGGGATCTACGACCTGACCGCGAACACGGGCTGGGTCAACGTCGGCACCGACCACGACACCGCTGCCTTCGCCGTCGCCTCCGTCCGCCGCTGGTGGCACGCGGTTGGGCGCGACACCTATCCGCGCTCGCACCGTCTGCTGATCACTGCGGACGCGGGCGGTTCCAACGGCTACCGCACCCGGGCCTGGAAGTTCGAGCTGGCCGCGCTGGCTGTCGAGACCGGCCTGGAGATCACCGTGTGTCACTTTCCTCCGGGCACATCTAAGACCGACCGGCAAATGGATCACTTGAGGCGTCGGGTGGTGGGGCGACCGTCCCAGCGATAGCGGCTGGTCGAGCGTCGGATGAGCATGCGGAGCGTGACGAATGCGGCGGCGAGGTACAGGTAGAAGTCCACGGCGCTGCCGTCCTTCTCGGTGCAGCGCCGCAGCTTGCCGTAGCCGTTCATCCACGAGTGCGAACGCTCGACCACCCACCGCTTGCCGGCCTGGATTGGTGCGGGCACGCCCTTGCGGGCGATCTCACCGGTGAAACCGAACTCGTCGAGCAAGGCACGGGTCTTGGCGCTGTCGTAGCCCCGGTCGAGGTTGACGTTCACTTGCTTCGGGAGCGCTCCTACCTGGTCTTTCGTTGCTTCGAGGGTGGGGCCGAGCAGCGGTGAGTCGTGCCAGTTGGCGCCTGCGGAGACGATCCCCAGAGGGACCCCGGCGGCGTCGGAGGCCACCGATCGCTTCAGCCCCTGCTTGCCCCGGTCGACCGGGGAGCGTCCGGCTTTCTCGCCGCTCGAGGGAGCTTTCGTGATGCAGCCGTCCACGGAGATCTCGGCCAGTCCGAGGCCGATCATCCGGTCGTATGCCTGCAGCGCCAAGGCGTGGACCTGCTCTGATATGCCCATCTGCGACCAGAGCTTGACGCGGCGTCGGATGGTGCGGTCCGAACAGCCCGGACTGGCGATCCGCTCGTATCCGGTGCCGTGGACCAGGGCCTGCAAGATGTGCTCGAAGACGATCCGGTCCGGGACCCGGCGACGGTGACAGCCCAGCGGGTGGGTCGGCGCATAATCATCGCGCGCGGGCAGCAGGGCGGCGAACTGGTCCCACAGGGGTTCGAGCAGGCAAGATGGCACAGCAGGCACGGGCCCTCCGGTGATCACTGAGCGTAGAGAACTCCATGATCACTCAGGCCCGTGCCTGTCTCGTGCCCAGAGTGTCCAGCCTCAGGCAGCCCACCATTCGCCGGTCGGTCTAAGTGGAACCGAATCGAGCACCGACTGTTCTCCCACATCACGATGAACTGGCGGGGCAGGCCGCTGACCAGCCATGAAGTCATCGTGAACAGCATCGCAGCGACCACCACCCGCACGGGACTGACAGTCCGCGCCGAACTCGACACCGCCAACTACGAGACCGGCGTCCGCATCAGTGACGGGCAGCTGAACGCCCTGCCACTGAGCCGCCATGACTGGCACGGCAACTGGAACTACACGCTCCACCCCCAGGAACACCGCCGGGACGGCGTCCTTCCGATCCCGCCCCAGAACGAAGCCGGCCCCGGCCGTGACTGGCTGACCCATCCTGCCCTCACCGGCATCCCGCACGAGCAGTGGGACTCGCTGGTTACGGAGTTGGCGGCGGCCCGCGCGGCTCAGCGGGAAGCAGACCTCCAGCAGCGACGCGGCGGCGACCGGCAGAAGACCCCTGCCGCTGGCCTCTACACAGGTCGACGCCCCGGCCTTACCCTCGTCGACCGGCTCCTGGCCACCATCCTCTACCAGAGGTTCAAGCTGCCCCAGGTCGTCATCGCCCCGCTCTTCACCGTGACACCCGTGACCCTCAACCGGGCCATCAGCCAAACCCGCCGGCTCCTCCACGACATCGGACACACCATCGAACCCGCCGAGACGCAACTGGCCACCCTCGACGATCTCACCGACCTCACCACACACCTCGGCATCCCCAAACCGGAGATCAAGACGGCGAGTTATTGATCGGCAAGCCCTAAGCATCCGGGCCGCGGGGCACACGGTCGTCACCGAGAGCCGGAGCGACGCGGATGGGGCGCCTTCCCGGGCGGGCGCAGGCGTATGCGGCAGCCCAATGAGTACTATAGTAGTTGCTGCGTCTTGTTTACTGGACAATGGGATGTGCCGAGAGGATGTGCTCCGTGCCCACTGGCGATCAGCCGCCCGCTGCGCCACGCCCCCCGCACGACGACGGGATCGGTCAGCACCTCCGCCGTGAGCGCCTGGAACGAGGCTTCACGCTGGAGGCGCTCGCTGAGAAGACGGGCCTGTCCCGCAGCTACCTCAGCAACGTCGAGCGAGACGTGAACAGTCCGACGATCAACACGTTGCGCACGATCGTCGACGCCCTCGGCACGACGCTCAGCCAGCTGTTCCGCGCTGTCGACCGTGAGCGCCGGGTGCTCACACGTCCCGATCAACGCGTCGAACTCACCCAGGCGGGCGTGGAGGGGGTCACCTACACCCTCCTTAACCCCAACCCGGTGGGACGGTCGAGATGATGCTGCTGGAGGTGGCCCCAGGGGCGTCCTCCGGCGACAACCCGCATACCCACGCGGGAGAAGAAGTCAGTCTCGTCCTGAGCGGAGAGCTGGACTACCGGGTCGACGGCGTGCACTACCGCCTGCAACCCGGTGACTGTGTCAGCTTCGAGTCCTCCACACCGCACCGGTACCACAACCCGGGGAAGGTCCCTGCGGTCTGCGTCTGGTCGGAGACCCCGCCGGGCTTCTGACGATCAGCCGGGTACGGGCCGCGGGCCACGCGCAGGCGACCTGCGTCACTCCGGAAGGACCATTCAGCCGCGGCGGCGCGACAGCGCCGTCGAGGCCTGGGAGTTGTGCACCGTGAACGAGACCGTACCCGGCAGGTAGCGGTCGTCCGACCACTCCAGCGGCGTGCCCGCCGGGTCTGTCGCACGCCGTCGCTCCCTCATGAGCGGCGAACCCGGGTCGCAGCCGAGCAGGCGGGCGTCCTCGGCGTCGGCATAGACGAGGTCGACGGTGTGTTCGGCGTCGGCGAACACCACCCCCTGGTCCGCCAGGGGCTCGGTGTGTGAGATGGCCTCGGGCTCGAGGCGCGCGATCATGGCGCCGATGTGCTCGGGGTAGATGGTCCGCTCGATCATGACCGGGACACGCGACAGCGTCCTCAGCCGCAGCACCCGGTAGATCTGCGACCCGGGCGCGAGGGCGAGTTGCTCGCACTCCAACGGGTTGGCGACACCGCTGCTGATGTCGATCGTGCGGCCGCCCGGTTCTTCTCCGACGGAGCGTGCCCAGCGAGTGAAGCTCAGCAGTTCGAAGAAGCTCTGGGTCCGTGCGGTGCCGAGCACGACGCGCCGCGTGCCCCGACGGGACGTGACCAGGCCGTTGGCGCGCAGCACCGCCAGCGCCTGACGGACGGTGCCACGCGACACGCCGTACTGCTGGGCGAGTTCCTCCTCGCTGGGCAGCCGGCCGCCGGCCCCGTAGGCCCCGGAAGCGATGGCCTCGCGCAGGTCGGCCGCCAGCCGCCGGTATTGGGCCCCGGTCGCCCTGCCGCCCGCGCCTGCCATGTCGCTCTCCTTCTCCCTCAGCCGCCCGTCGCCGCTCTGACGTGACCTTATCCGCTCGCCGCCCCTGACTGACCGGCCCAGGGGCCGACGCCCGCCGGCGCACGCCCTCTTCCCATGGAGGCCGTCGGCACGTGCGTCGGCGTTCACCTTCCAGTCACCACCCTCCGAGGTAATGCTTCAAGTTGTACAGCCAACTTTGATCCCTCAGGAGAACCCTGTGAGACTGCGCCACGCCCGCTCCGCGGGCCTCGTCTGCTCCGTCGCCCTGGCCGCGATGGGGCTCAGCGCATGCGGTTTGACCAGCACAAATGAGGTCAGTGGCAGCGACGGAAAGGCCGCGACCGCCATCTCGGCGAAGGACCTCGGCGGCATGGACGCTCTCGTCGCAGCCGCGAAGAAGGAGGGCAAGTTGAACGCCATCGCCCTTCCCCGTGACTGGGCGAACTACGGCGAGATCATCGACTCCTTCGAGAAGAAGTACGGGATCAAGGTCGAGGTGGAGAACCCCGACGGCTCCAGTCAGGACGAGATCACCGCGGTGACCTCCCGCAAGGGCCAGGAGCGGTCTCCGGACGTCATCGACGTGGGGAGCGCCTTCGCCATCAGTGCGGCCGAGCAGAACCTGCTGGCGTCGTACCGGGTCAGCGCGTTCGACCGGATACCGAAGACGCAGAAGGACGCTCAGGCCCGTTGGTACAACGACTTCGGCGGCTACGTCTCCATCGGCTGTGACGCAGCTCGCGTCAAGAAGTGTCCGAAGACCTTCGCCGACCTGCTCGATCCGCAGTACAAGGGCCAGGTCGCACTGACCGGCAACCCGGCGAAGTCCGCCTCGGCCTTCGGTGCCGTGTACGCCTCGGCACTCGCCAACAAGGGCTCCTTCGACGACGTCAAGCCCGGCCTGGACTTCTTCGCCCGCCTGAAGAAGGCCGGCAACTTCAACCCCGTCGAGTCGAGTCCCGCGACCATCCAGAAGGGCGAAACGCCGATCAGCATCACCTGGGACTACCTCAACGCCGGGTACGCGGATCAGCTCCGCACCAAGGGCGTCGACTGGAAGGTCAGCGTCCCGGTGGACGGCCTGTACGCCCAGTACTACTCGCAGGCGATCGTGAAGTGGGCCCCGCACCCGGCCGCGGCCCGTCTCTGGCAGGAGTTCCTGTACAGCCGCGAGGGTCAGAACCTGTGGCTCAAGGGCTACGCCCGCCCGGTACTGATGCCCGCGATGCGGCAGGACGGAACGCTCGACGCGACCTTCGCCGCCAAGCTCCCGCAGGTACCCGGCAACGGCACGGTCGCCTTCCCGACCGAGGGTCAGATCGGCAAGGCCAAGCAGGCCGTTGCGCAGGGCTGGGCCCAGGCGGTCACCGGATGAGTGCCCTCCAGACCGCGGCACGCGGCGAACGCCGGACTCGCTCCGCGGGCCGCAGGGCCGGCCTCGGGGCCGACCGGCGGGGTCTTCCACGCTCGGTGGGCTGGCTCGGTGCCGTGCCGCTTCTCGTCTTCGTCGCCCTGGTGTTCGGGCTGGCTTTCGGGACGATGGTGTACGGCGCGTTCACCACACCCGAGACCGTGCCAGGCGGAGCCCGCCTCACCGGAGCGAACATGAGCGCTTCGCTGCACGGCGCCTACCTGACCGCGCTGCTCGGCAGCGTCAAGCTCTCCGCCGTCTCCGCGTTGATCGCCACCGCCGTCGGCCTGCCGATCGCCCACGTGGTGGTGACCTCGCGATTCCGCGTCCTGCGCGAGGCGGTACTGGCAGGGTCCGGTGTCCTGGCGAACTTCGGCGGTGTGCCGCTCGCGTTCGCGTTCGTGGCGACGCTCGGCAACGCCGGCGTGCTGACGAGCCGCTTCCACCTGCTCGACCACGGCTGGGACCTGTACAGCTTCTGGGGTCTGACCCTGGTCTACCTCTACTTCCTGGTTCCGCTCATGGTGCTCACGCTCACCCCGGCTCTGGAGGGGCTGCGGCGGCAGTGGCGGGAGGCGGCCCACAACAACGGCGCGAACGCCTTCCGGTACTGGACCCATGTCGCGCTGCCCATCCTCACGCCGTCGCTGCTCGGCGGCTACGTGTTGCTGTTCGGCACCGCTTTCAGCGCGTACGCGACGGCCGCCGCGATGGTCGGCAGCTCGGTGCCGCTGGTCACCATGCAGATCGCGGACGCCTTGTCCGGCGACGTCCTGGTCGGCCAGGGCAACATCGCGCTCGCGCTCGGTGTCGACATGGTGCTGGTCGCGGGGCTCGTCATGGCAGTTCAGCTGCCGCTGCAGCGCAGGAGCGTGCGATGGCTCGCCTGAGTACCCTCCGATACGGTCGCGCCGCCGTGCTGTTGCTCGCCGGTGCGTACTTCCTCGTCCCGCTCGCATGCGCCGTCGCCTTCAGCATCGGCGCCGGCGTACCAGGCCAGCGCATCCGCTTCGAGGCCTACAGCGGAATCATCGATGCCGACGGCTTCACCGACAGCCTGCTGCTGACCCTGAAACTGGCCGCCGCCACCATCGCGCTCGTTCTCGGGCTGCTGGTGCCCGCGCTGGTCACGGTACGGCTGGCCGCACCGCGCCTGCGCACACTCGTCGAGATCGTGTGCCTGCTGCCGCTCGTCGTACCCGCTGTCGCCCTGGTCGCCGGAATCAGCACGGTGCTGCGCTGGGGACCGGAACACTTCGCCGGCACCCCGGTCTTCCGCGCTCTGGTCGCGCTCCAGGACCCGAATTTCCCCATCGTCCTCGTCCTCGCTTACACCCTGATGGCACTACCCCTGGCGTACCGCACGCTCGACACCGGGCTCGCGGCCATCGATCTGCGAGTGCTCGTCGAGGCCGCCCGGGCCTGCCGGGCCTCATGGCCGCGCACCCTCCTGCAGGTGGTACTTCCCAACCTGCGCGGGGCGCTGCTCAACACGGCGTTCCTGACCCTGGCACTGGTGCTCGGCGAGTACACCGTCGCCGCGATCCTCGGCTACCGACCGTTCGCCGTGTGGATCCTCGCCATCAGCGGCTCGCAGGCCCAGATGTCGGTGGCGGTGTCGGTGATGGGCCTGCTCCTCACCTGGGTGCTGCTGTTGATCATCGCCATAGCGGGACGTGCTCGCCGTCCCAAGGAGACCTCATGACCCCCCTGACAAGCGAAATGCCCCACTCGCCAAGCGATATGACCCACCTGACAGGCGATGCCGAAACCGGCGACCGGACGCGGACCGGTGCCACCGTCGAGTTCCGCGGCCTGCGCCGCTCCTTCGGCGCCACGACGGCGCTGGACGGCCTGGACCTGACGGTCGAGCCAGGCGAACTCGTGGCCCTGCTCGGACCGTCCGGTTGCGGCAAGACCACCGCACTGCGGACCCTCGCCGGATTCGAGCGGCCCGACTCGGGCACGGTGCTCGTGGACGGCGAGGACATCACGGCGGTCCCCGCGCACCGCCGCGACGCGGGCATGGTGTTCCAGTCCTACAGCCTCTTTCCCCACCTGACCGCCATCGACAACGTCGCCTTCGGGTTGCGGATGAGCGGCACCGGCAAGGCCGCACGGCGGGCTCGCGCCGCCGAACTCCTGGAGCTGGTCGGCCTGCCGCAGCACGCCGGCCGCTATCCGCATCAGCTGTCCGGAGGCCAGCAGCAGCGGATCGCCCTGGCGCGGGCTCTGGCACTGCGGCCACGCGTACTGCTGCTCGACGAGCCGCTGTCGGCGCTCGACGCACAGGTACGTCTGACGCTCCGTGAGGAGATCCGACGCCTCCAGAAACAACTCGGCATCACCACCCTTTTCGTGACACACGATCAGGAAGAGGCGCTCTCCATGGCCGACCGGGTCGCGGTGATGCGTGCCGGGAGACTGGAGCAGTGCGCGCCCCCCGCGGAACTGTACGAACGCCCGGCAACCGCGTTCGTCGCGGAGTTCGTGGGCGTGATGAGCCGGATACCGGCCCGGCTCGGGCCGGACGACGGGACCGTGCACGCGTTCGGCCGCACGATGCCGGTCAACGGGAGACTGGCGGGGGCCGCCGAGGCCGCCGGTGGAACCGGTGACGTCGATGTACTGGTACGGCCGGAGGCGGTCGAGGTCACCGCCGACGGGACGGGTACGTCCCGGATCGTGGGGGCGGCGTTCCTGGGCGCAACGACGCGGCTGACCGTGCGGCTGGCCGACAGCGCCAAGGTGACGGCCGATGTGCCGACCCACGCCATGACCACGCTCCCGGTCGGTGCGGCGGTGACGCTGACACTGCCCGACCGCCCCGTGCTCGTGGACCGCCGCCGACGGGAACACGGCGGCGGCGATCGTGGCTGACGGCTCCCGCCGACACCCGCCGAGACGACACCGTCGTTTCGGAGCACACCACCTCACGCCCGGCGACCGAGCGGAGAGCCTGTGCTTCCGCCTGTTCGCCGCACATCGGAGAAACTCACCTTGAACCGTCGCATCGCCGCCCCCGGCCTTCCCGCCGCCGTCCTGTTCGACATGGACGGCACACTCGTCGACACCGAACGGCTGTGGTGGGCCGCAGCGAAGCAGGTCGCCGACGGGATCGGTCGGCCACTGACCGACGCGGACCTGCCTCATGTGCTGGGCCGCCCGGCCGCGCACACCGCCGTCCACCTGCACCGCACCGGCGGCCCGGCGGTCTCCGACCCCGGCACGCTTGCCGCCGAGCTGGATGCCGCCTTCGCCGCCCGCGTCGCCCGTGAGGTCGTCCCGCGCCCGGGCGCACTGCGGCTCCTGGACGAACTGGCCCTGGCCGGCGTGCCCGCGGCGATCGTCTCCGCTTCGCCGCGCCATGTCGTCGACCTCGTACGCAAGGCGCTGGGCGAGGACCGGTTCGCTCTGACCGTCGCAGTCGAGGACACCGCCCGCACGAAGCCGGCGCCCGACCCCTACCTCGCCGCGGTCGCCGACCTGGGCGTCGAACCGCACGCGTGCGTGGTCGTCGAGGACACGCCCACGGGTGTCGCCTCGGCCGAGGCAGCCGGGTGTGCGGTGCTGGCCGTGCCTTCCACCGTACCGATCCGGCCCGCGCCCGACCGGACAGTCATCGACTCATTGGAGCGTGCAGACCTGACCCTGCTCAGCTCCCTCATCGCGTCGACGGAAAGGAACTGACACCATGGAGGACATTCGCCATGTGGTGATCCTGATGCAGGAGAACCGCAGTTTCGACCACTACTTCGGCACGTTGAACGGCGTGCGCGGGTTCGACGACCGCCAGGCGCTCACGTTCCCGAACGGCGACAGCGTCTTCCGCCAGCCCACCCCGGCCCGGCCCGACGGTGGTGTCCTGCTGCCTTACCGCATGGACTCCACGAAGTTCGACGCGCAGAACGCGGACGGCCTGCCGCACGACTGGGAGAGCGGTCACGAGGCCATCAACAACGGTGCCATGAACCGCTGGACGTCCGCCAAGGGCGAGCAGAGCATGGGCTACCTCACCCGTGAGGACATCCCCTACCAGTACGCGCTGGCGGACGCCTTCACACTCTGCGACGGGTACTTCTGCTCACTGGCCGGCCCCACCAGCCCCAACCGCCTCTACCTGTGGACCGGCACGGTCGGCCCGGGCCGCGACGGCACGACGGGCCCGTGGATCGACAACACCCCGCTGCCCGAAAGCCCGGTCTGTGACTGGACCACCTACGCGGAGCGCCTGTCGGCCGCCGACGTCACCTGGCGCGTCTACCACACTCCTGGCCTGGACGAGCGCGACGGCAACTACGAGGACAACGCCCTCGAGTACTTCCGGCAGTTCCACACCTTCGACCACGACGACCCGCGCTACATCAACGCGATGACGAAGTGGGACCTGTCCGCGTTCGACGCGCACTGCAAGGACGGCACCTTGCCGACGGTGTCCTGGCTGGTCTCGCCCTACCTGTTCAGCGAGCATCCGACCGCCAGCCCCGCCTACGGGGCGCACTGGGTGAACACCGCTCTTCAGTCGGTGTTCGCGAACCCCGAGGTGTGGCAACACACGGTGTTCCTCGTGATGTACGACGAGAACGACGGCTACTTCGACCACATGGTGCCGCCCTTCCCGCCCGCGGGAACCCCTGACGAATTCGTCGACGGGCAGCCGATCGGCCTGGGCAACCGCGTCCCGCTGTGGGTGATATCGCCGTGGTCGCGCGGCGGCTGGGTCAACTCCCAGGTGTTCGACCACACCTCTGTGCTGCGCTTCCTGGAGCTGGTCACCGGGGTACGGGAGCCCAACATCTCGCAGTGGCGCAGAGCCGTGTGCGGTGACCTCACGAGCTGCTTCGACTTCACCCGGCCCGACTTCTCGGTCCCCGTACTGCCGGACACCCGCGCACTGGTGGAGCAGGCCGATGCGGCGATGGAGCTGCCGGCGGTGGAGCTCCCGGCGCCGGGCGCACAGGTCATGCCCACTCAGGAACCGGGGGGTGCGCGACCGCACCGGCCGCTGCCGTACCGCCCCTGGGCCGACGTCGCCGTGGACCGCGTCACCGGCAAGGTGACCTGCACGCTCGCCAACGAGGGAGCGGCGGCCTTCCACTTCACGGTGTTCCCGAACATCGCCCGGCCGTTCGCCGGAACGCCGTTCACCGTCGCAGCGCACAGCACCGACACCTACGTGTGGGACGCGGTACGCACCGGCGGGCGCTACGACTTCACCGTCCACGGTGCCGACGGCTTCGTCCGCCGCTTCGCCGGGACACTGGCGCGGTCCGACCAGGACGACGCCGCTGTCCCTCGGGGGGCGGCGGTCCTGAGGAGCGGCGATCCGGACCACGTGTCGGTCGAGTTGCTGCTGGCCAATGACGGCGGGACCGCCGTGTCGTTCACGGTCACCCCGAACGACTTCGGCGGCACAGCGCACACTCAGCTGGTCGGCCCGCGCGAGCAGGTCACCGTGACGTGGCCCACGGACGGCGGGCGGTACGACATCACCGTCACCGCCGACAGCGACCCGGGCTTCGCCCGGCGATACGCGGGCACGGTGCACGTGGCCAGGTAAGCATCGTCCACGGCTGCCCTGCCAGACCTGCTCGGGCAGGGCCGGGATCGCTGGACCCCGTGCGGACCCTGCGCTCACGCGGGATCCTCACGCCGCCGCCCGATGGGCAGCGGCAATCATCGGCGTCCTCGACTGGGCCATGCTCGGCAGACCCCGGATGCCCGCCACCGCCTGATCGTCACCGGTCCGGCTGACCGGAGGTCCGGCATGCCTGCGAGCAGGGGCAGCCATCCAGTCACACGCGATCTATCCTCGCCTCATGGCCATCACCGTGGGGGATCTGCTCGAGATGCCCCATCTGCGCCTGCATCTGTACTCGGGTGGCAGTGGGATCGGGCGAGACGTCACCTGGACCCACACCTCGGACCTGCCCGAGCCTTGGCGTTGGCTCACCGGCGGCGAACTGCTGCTGACCAACGGGATGTCGTTTCCCGCCGACGGTCCTGGGCAACGGCTGCTGATCGAGCGGCTCGTCGACGCCGGTGCGAGCGGCCTCGCGATCGGGGAGAAGATGTACTGCCCGCCGCTCACCGGGGAACTGAGAGAGGCCAGCGAGCGGTTGGGTTTCTGTGTGCTCCTGGTCGACTACCCGATGCCGTTCGTCGCGATCTCGCAGGCGGTGGCCGTGGCGAATCTTCTCGAGCAGTCGGATCGACTGATCCGGACCGAGCGGATCTATCGCACGGTTCAGCGGATGGTGTCGCATGGCGGCGACGCGTCGGTCCTGTCCGGCGCGCTGGCCCAGGTGCTCGGTTGCGAGGTCCACGTCTGCCACCGGGAGTCCCGGCGGCCGTGGTACCCGCAGGACCCGCCGTTCGACCCGGTGCTCGAGGCGGCACTCGGTGCCACGGCGGGACCGGGTGCGGACCTCCGCGCCGGCGCGTTCACCGTTGCTCTCAGCGACGGCCGCGAGATGCGTCTGGCTGACATCCCCACCCAATCCAGCGCCGTGCTCGTCCTCGTCTCCCGAGGGCGCAACTCGCTGGACGCCATCCTCATGCAGCATGCGGTCACCGTCGTCGCACTGGAGCTGTCGCAGTCGCTGGTCGCAGTGGAGCATCGGCGGCGCCTGGGCGCTGAGCTCCTGGCGCAGCTGATGGAGGGTCGCCTCGACCCCCGCGCAGGGCGGCGCCAACTGCGCGCGTTCGACATCGACATCGCCAAGGCCCGGCTGTTCGCGATCACGTGCGACGACATGAGCAAACTTCGCGAGGCCCACGTCGCACTGTGGCGCAACGGCGTGCCTCACGCGGCGTCGTACCGGTCGGGCGTGCTCTACCTGCTGGCCGCCGACGTGGACCGGGTGTGCGACGTGATCCGCGCGGATCTCGGTGCCGACGTGCTGATCGGGGTCGGGGGCGTCGCCGGCAGCGTCGACCGGGTTACGGAGGCGGCGCGCGAGGCCCACTGGGCACTCCGAGCGGCTCGCAGCACGCCCACCCGTACCTTCCGGTACGGCGAGGCGACTCCCTTCCTCGGAGTGGGAAACATCGACGAGGCAGCGGCGCTGGTGGCCCGGATCCTGGGACCCGTCATCGAGTACGAGCGCGTCCATGGCACCCCGCTGCTCGCGACGCTCGATGCGTACCTGGCTCACCAGAGGTCGTGGCAGAAGACGGCGGACGCCCTGCGGGTGCATCGGCAGACGGTGCTGTACCGCATCCGCAAGATCGAAGAGATCACCGGACGCGACATCAACGACACCCGCTACATCGCGGAGCTGTGGCTGGCCCTGCAGGCCGAGGCACTGCTGGGCCCCGCTGAGCGCGCGGTGCCCAGTGAGAGAGCGGACTGAGGCACCGAGCCGCACGCCGGGTCTCGACCATCGCCGCGCAACTCTTGTGCATTTGCACAAGTCGTGTCACGTCGAGTGTTGCGGATCGCATCACGCGCGGGTCGCCACCGCCGGGGCAGTCTGAGGGCTGTCCCGCACCACAGCAGCGGCGTCGAAGGCGGTTCGGACGGGGAGTCCACATGTCGACGAGATCAGGCGTCGGCGGTCATCGGATGAGGAGTGTGTGAGGTGAACGTGCGGTCGGATATCGCAGACGCGGACGTGCTCATAGTCGGCGCCGGAGCGTCGGGCGGTGTCGCGGCGCTCGAGCTGGCGACGCGAGGTTTCCGCGTCGTCTGCCTCGAGCAGGGTGACTGGGCGCTGCCGGACGATTTCACGGGCGGCAAACCGGCGTGGGAGCTGAGCCGGCTCAAGCAGTGGAACCCGGCCCCGAACGTACGTCAGCGTGAGGCCGACTACCCGGTCAACACCGAGGAGACTCCGGTCGAGCCGCTGATGTTCAACGGTGTGGGCGGCAGCACCATATTGTTCTCCGGCCACTGGGTCCGCGCCCTTCCCTCCGACTTCCGGGTGCGGACGCTTGACGGGGTCGCCGACGACTGGCCCTTCACGTACGACGATCTCCGGCCGTTCTACGACGAGGTCACCCATCACATCGGCGCATCGGGCCTTGAGGGTGACCCGGCGTATCCGGACGCCCACACCTTTCCGCTGCCGCCGTTGCCGATCGGCAGGTACGGGCTCAGGGCGGCGAAGGGCATGGACAAGCTGGGCTGGCACTGGTGGCCGGCACCGAACGCCATCGCCTCGCGCAAGTTCAAGAACCGGCCCGCCTGTCTGCGCTACGGCGCCTGCGAGTCGGGCTGCCCGACCGGGGCCAAGGCGAGCACCGACTTCACCCACTGGCGGGATGCGATCGCCGCCGGCGCCGTGCTCATCACCGGGGCCCGGGTGCGCCGGCTGACCGTCGACGGACGCGGCCTGGTCACCGGCGCCGAGTACGTCGACCGCGAGGGGGTGCTCCGCCACCAAGCTGCTGGTGTCACGGTGCTCGCCGCCAACGGCGTCGGTACGCCGCGCCTGCTGCTCAACTCGGCGTCGTCGAAGCATCCCGACGGCCTGGCCAACTCCTCGGGCCTGGTAGGCAAGCGCCTGATGGTGCACCCGTACGCCTCCGTGTACGGCGCGTACGGCGAAGACCTGGAGAGCTACCTCGGCCCGGCCGGTCAGGCGCTGCAGTCGATGCAGTTCTATGAGACCGACGCCGACCGCGGCTTCGTCCGGGGTGCCAAGTGGAACCTGATGCCGACCGGCGGTCCGCTCGCCCACACCCTGTGGGAGCCGGGCGAGGACTGGCGGGACGGGTTCGGCCAGGCGTTCCACCCCAGACTGCGGAGCAGGTTCGGGCGCTACACCGAGTGGGGGATCACCACCGAGGACCTCCCCGAGGAGCACAACGAGGTCGTCATCGACCCCGAGCTCACCGACTCCGACGGCGTTCCCGCCCCGAAGATCCGCTACACGATCAGCGAGAACACCCGGCGGATGCTCGACTTCCACGTCGCCCGCGCGGTCGAGGCGCACGAGGCCGCGGGCGCGACCTCGATCCATCCGATTCCCGTCGTCCGCGAGAGCGGCTGGCATCTGCTGGGCACCGCGCGGATGGGGACCGATCCCGCGACGTCGGTGGTGGACGAGTTCGGGCGTTCCCACGACATCCCGAACCTCTACATCGTCGACGGCAGCGTCTTCGTCACCTCGACCGGTGTCAACCCGACCGCGACCATCATGGCGGTCGCGCTTCGGGCGATGCGCCATCTGGCCGACAACCGGCACGAACAGACCGTTGCTTCCTGAGGAGCCCGACATGCTCGACCCGACTCAGCGTGCCGCCTTCGCGGTGGTGGCCGACGTTCTCATCCCGGCAGCAGGCGACATGCCGTCCGCGTCCGCGGCCGGCGTGCCGGGCGCCCTGCTCGACCAGGTCCTCTCCTTCCGCCCCGACCTGGCCGCACCGTTCGAGACGGCGGTCGCGGCGTGCGTGGGCAAGGAGCCCGAAGCCGCGCTCGACGAGCTGACGACGTCGGCGCCCGAGCTGTTCGCCGCGCTCACGCTGCTCACTGCCGGCGCCTATTTCCTGAGCCCGCAGGTCAAGGAGGCGCTCGACTACGAGCCCGCTCCTCGCGTGGCCAACGACGACGTCGACACATACGTCGACATGTTGGAAGCCGTGGTCGACCGCGGATTCCTGATCCGCTGAGACAAGGACGGAAACGCAGATGACACAACCGCCCGTGCTGGGGCACTTCATCGACGGAACCGCGTGGGAAGGCGACGGGGAAGCCACCCAGGCAGTGGTCAACCCCGCGACCGGCGCGACCATCGCCTACGCCCGCCGTGGCACGACGTACGACGTCGACCGAGCAGTCGCGGCCGCCATGGCCGCGTCGGCGGAGTGGGGACGCAAGACCCCGAAGGAGCGCTCCGACGTCCTCCTCACCGTCGCGGCCGTGATCGAGGCGAACACCGAGGAACTCGCTCTGCTCGAGTCACGCAACGCCGGCAAGCCCATGGGGCTCGCGCGCGAGGACGTCGCGGGCGCCGCCGACACCTTCCGGTTCATGGCGGGCGCCGCGCGGGCCCAGCTGAGTCTCAGCGCCGGTGACTACGTCGAGGGCCGCACCTCGATGCTCGTGCGCGAACCGGTCGGCGTGGTCGCCGCGATCACGCCGTGGAACTACCCGTTGCTGATGGCGGCCTGGAAGCTGGGACCGATTCTCGCCGCGGGCAACACGTGCGTGCTCAAGCCGTCGGAGCAGACCCCGCTGACCACGCTCCGGCTCGCCGAACTGCTCGCGGACGTGGTTCCCGCCGGTGTGCTCAACGTGGTCACGGGCGAGGGTGCCGTGGTCGGTGAGGCGCTGGCGACCCATCCCGCTGTCGCGCTGGTGTCGGTCACGGGCAGTGTCCGCAGCGGCAAGTCGGTGGCACGCGCTGCCGCGGACTCGCTCAAGCGGGTGCATCTGGAGCTCGGTGGCAAGGCCCCGGTCCTGGTCTTCGCGGACGCGGACCTCGACGCCGTCGTCGACGGCGTGATCTTCGCCGGTTTCGGGAACTCCGGGCAGGACTGCGGTGCGGCCTGCCGGATCCTCGTCGACACCTCGGTCCACGACGAGCTCGTGGCGCGGCTGGTCGAGCGGGTCAAGGAGATCGTGGTCGGCGACCCCGCCGACGGCGACGAGATCGAGATGGGGCCGCTGGTCTCCGCAGCTCACCGCGACCGGGTGCTGGCCGCCCTGGCGGCGGCGTACGACGAGGGCGCCCGGGCCGCGGTCGGAGGCGCCGCGCCGGACGGCGCTGGGTACTTCGTGCAGCCGACGGTGCTCGTCGACATCCCCGAGGGCGCGCAGTGTGCTCGCGAGGAGATCTTCGGTCCGGTCGTCACCGTCGAGTCCTTCTCCGACGAGGATGCCGCGATCGCGGCCGCGAACGCGACGCCGTACGGCCTGTCCGCGTCGGTGTGGACCGACAGCGCGCGCCGGGCCGCCGATCTCCCGGGGCGCCTGGACTTCGGCACGGTCTGGGTCAACGACCACCTCGCCTTCGCCACGGAGATGCCGTGGGGAGGCTTCAAGTCCTCGGGTTATGGCCGGGACCTGTCGTCCTACGCGCTGGACGACTACTCGCGGACCAAGCACGTCATGGTGAACCGGACCCGCTAGGTCCCCTGGCCGAGGGAGTGAGAATGTCCCCACGAACCACTGACCGCAGCGGGTCGGCTGTCCTCATCGAAGAGACCACGATCCAGCAGATTCCACACGACCAGCGTCACGGTCGGAACCGCGACATGTTCACGATCTGGTTCGGCACGAACATCATGGTGCTGAGCATCGTCACCGGTGCCCTCGCCACCACGGTGTTCGGCCAGCCGGTCTGGTCCGCGGCGCTTGCCATCGTCATCGGCAACCTGGTCGGCGCGATCTTCATGGCCCTGCACTCGGCCCAGGGGCCGACGCTCGGCGTGCCGCAGATGGTCCAGACCAAAGGTCAGTTCGGTGCCTGGGGCTCGGTGCTGATCGTCGCGGTCGTGGTGTGCATGTACCTCGGCTTCTTCATCTCGATCCTGGTCTTCGGCGGTGAGTCCCTGGCCTCGGTCGTCCCGCAACTGGGCCGATCGGGCGGCATCCTGATCCTGGCGGCGGCGAGTCTCGCGGCCGCCATCTGGGGCTACTCGCTGATCCACACCTACGCACGGATCATGACCGTCGCCTCCGGTCTGGTGCTCGCCCTGGCTTTCGTGTGGGCTTTCGCCGTGCACCCCGTCCCGGCGAACTTCTTCCACACCAGCGGTGCGACGCTCGCCGGCTTCATGGGGACCGTGTCGGCGGCGGCGGTCTGGCAGATCGCCTACGCGCCCTACGTCTCCGACTACTCGCGCTACCTGCCGGCCGGCACCGGCTCGAAGCCGGCGTTCTGGATGAGCTACTGGGGTACGACGACCGGCTCGATCCTGCCGATGTTCCTCGGTGCCGGGATCGGGCTGCTGATGCCCGATGCCGACCCCGTGGTGGCGCTGACGAAGGCAACCGCCGGCGTCAGCGTCCTCGTCGTCGCGGTCTTCAGCATCGGCGTGGCGGCGACCAACGCGATGAACCTCTACTGCAGCACCCTGTGCACGATCACGATCGCCCAGACCTTCGCGCCGCGGTACACCGCTCGTAGCCGCGAACGCGCCCGGATCGCGACCGGGCTCGTCGTGGTGTCGCTGGCCGTCGCACTCACGATGGGCACGCACTTCGTCAACGTGTACAACAACTTCCTGACGCTGCTGCTCGGCTCGCTGGTGCCGTGGACCGCCGTCAACCTGGTCGACTTCTACCTGGTCCGACACGGCGACTACGAGGTCGACGACTTCTTCCGCGCGGACGGCGGTCGATACGGACTGGTGAACTGGCCCGCAGTCGTCTGCTATCTCGTCGGCGTCGCGGTCCAGATCCCCTTCATGGTCATCGGCACGTTCTACACAGGTCCGATCGCGAAGGCTCTCGGCAACACCGACATCTCGTTCATCGCCGGCCTGCTGATCGTCTCGCCTGTGTACTACCTCACCGTCAAGGCGGTCGAGCGGCGCAAGGTCCGTTCCGGCGCCGCCGCGGTCGCCTTCGTCCCGAACACCGTGATCGGAGCTGTCAACGATGACTGACCACCAGCCGGTCGGCGCACTCGATGCCACCGTCGTCCCGCGCTTCGCGGGGATGGGCACCTTCGCCCGGATCCCGGCCATCGACGCCGTGCCCGACTACGACATCGCCGTACTCGGTGTGCCCTTCGACGGGGGTACGTCCTACCGGCCGGGCGCACGGTTCGGTCCCATGGGGGTGCGGCAGGCGTCCCGCCACCTCCGCCCGCGCTTCCATGTCGAGCTCGACACCGCCCCGTTGGAGCAGTTGCAGGTCGTGGACGCGGGTGATGTCCCGTGCACGCCGTACTCCATCGACGATGCGGTCCGCCAGATCGAGGGGTTCGCACGAGAGGTGGTCGGCGCAGGCGACCGCCGGCTGGTCACCATCGGCGGCGACCACACGATCGCGCTTCCGCTCCTGCGTGCCGCGCGCGCGAAGCACGGTCCGATCGCGCTCATCCACTTCGACGCGCACCTCGACACCTGGAACACCTACTTCGACGCGCCGATCACGCACGGGACGGTGTTCCGCCGCGCCTTCGAGGAGGGACTGCTGGCCGAGGACAAGTCGATCCACGTCGGCATCCGCGGACCCATCTACGATCAGCTCGACCTGGTGGACGACGCCGCCTTCGGCTTCCGGGTGATCCGCGCCGGCGACCTCGACGTGCTCGGCATCGAAGGCGCAGTCGACATCGTCCGCCGGCGTGTGGGCGATGCGCCGGTCTATCTGTCGATCGACATCGACGTCCTCGACCCGGCCTTCGCGCCGGGCACCGGTACGCCGGAGATGGGTGGGCTCACCAGTCGCGAACTGTTGCGCCTGCTTCGCGCGCTCGATGGCGTGAACATCATCGGCGGCGACGTCGTCGAGACCGCACCGGCCTACGACCACGCGGAGATCACCTGCGTCGCGGCGGCCACCGTCGCCTTCGACCTCATCACCCTGATGACCAAGCGCCCGGCCGCATTGCCCGACGCCGACTCCGCGGCGAGCAGCCGGCCCGGCGCTGCCGACTTCACCGGCGGTCTTCGGTGAGGTGATCAGCAGGCTGGTCGTGGGGTGTCGCGGGAGGGGCTGTTCGTGGAGGGTGAAGCGGCACCGTGGCTCTGTCAGGTTGCCGAAGGGGCGTGGGAGGCTCTTGGTGGTGATCGTTGCGGGAGGGGCCGGTCATGGAGTCCGAGGTGCCGCCGTCGTACAAGGGGTATCGGTTCCCGGCCGAGGTGATCGGTCACGCGGTGTGGCTGTATCACCGTTTCCCGCTTTCGTATCGGGAGGTCGAGGAGCTCCTGTTCGAGCGGGGCATCACGGTCTCGTACGAGACGGTCCGTGCCTGGTGCGCGACGTTCGGCCCCGCCTACGCCCGGAACCTGCGTCGCCGCCGGCCCCGCCCGGGCGACAAGTGGCACATG
>NZ_JBSFXG010000022.1:0-137925 GCF_053595235.1 Streptomyces sp. NPDC002520
TGACCACAGAAGTCGGATGCTTCCGGCGGCATGAGTGCTCACCTGCTGGCGGCTACGGCACCGAGTCTCTCCGACCCGGCAAGTCCCATTAGGCGGCCGACAACGTCGAAGCTGTGCTCCAGAGTGACCGTCTCGCCGATGTGGCGGGTCAGTTCGTGGCCCGCCTCGTCGTACGCGAAGTCGATGACCCGGCCTGACGCCACCATGCGGGTGCGGCGGCCTCCGGCGTCGTACGACCACGTGGTCGCGGCCCCCGTCGGGGTCGTGCGGCCCGTGCGGCGACCCGAGGTGTCGTAGGTGTAGGTCAGGGTGCGGTCGGTGACCGTTTCCGAGCGCAGGCGGCCGTAGCGGTCGCGGAGGAGGGTGAGGGTGGTGCCGTCGGGGCCCACGGCTTGGGCGAGTTGGTCGGTCAGGTCGTAGGCGTACGTGGTCACCTGGCCCGCGGCGTCCTTGCGGAGCACCTGGCCCAGCTCGTTGCGGTCGAAGGACACCACCTCGCCGACAGCATTCCTGCGCGACCTCAGGCGACCCGCCGCGTCGTGCGTGTACGTCAGTGTGCGGTCGTCGAAGTCCGTCTCCACCACCAGGCGGCCGGCCGCGTCGTACTCGTACGTCCACGTGAGGCCCTGCGGATTGGTGACCTTGGTCAGGCGCAGTTCCGTGTCGTGGTCGAACTCGTAGCGGACTCCGTCCGGACCGGTGCGCGCGGTGAGCAGGTCGAAGTGGGTGTACTCGAAGAGGGAGACGCCGCCGAGTGGGTCGGTGTGGGTGGTGCAGTTGCCCTCGCCGTCGTACGTCCAGGTCTCGGTCGTGTCGTCGGGTGCAGTGCGGCGGGCCAGGTGCCCCTCGACCGTCCACTCCAGGCGTGTCGTGGCGCCCGTCGGGTCGGTGATGGTGATCGGGCGGCCGAAGGCGTCCCGTTCGTAGCGTGTGACCGCGCCCAGCGGGTCCGTCAGCTCCAGTGGGAGGCCCGTGCGGTCGCACACGACCGTGGTCGTGTTGCCCAGTGGGTCGGTCACGGACGTCAGGTGGCCGGCCTCGGTGTAGGCGAAGCGGGTGGTCTGGCCGGCTGGGTCGGTCACGGATGTGCGGTTGCCGCGTTCGTCGTAGGTCTGGCGGATCGTCGTGCCGTCAGGGTTGACCACCTTTTCCGGGAGGCCGAGGTCGTTGTATTCAGCCCTCGCCTCGCGGCCGTCCGGGCGCACGACAGAGGTCAGGTTGCCTTCGTCGTCGTAGCGGAACGCCGTGGTGTGGCCCAGCGGATCCGTCTCGGAGAGCAGACGGTTGTAGCGGTCGCGGCTGTAGCTGGTGGTCGCGCCGAGTGGGTCGACTTCAGCGACCACCTGCAGGGCGTCATTCACCAGATAGCGCCGGCTGTGGCCCTCGCCCGTCGTGGCTGTCGTGGTCCGCAGGCCGGTCGTCGGATCGCGGTCCTCGTAGGACAGACGCATGACCATGTGACCTGCGGGGCCGCCTTGGGCCGTGCAGCGATCCTTCTCGTCGTACTCGTAGGCATAGCTGCGGTTGTTCGTGTCCGTCCACGAAATCACGCGACCGGGTTCGTCGTAGGCGAAGCGCATTGGCAGGCCGGAGGAGTTGATGACCTCCGTGAGGTTGCCGTCCGTGTAGCCGTAGCGCTTCAACTCCTCGCCGGTAGCAGCGAGATGGAGGGCTGTGATCCGGCCGGAATCCGTTGTGACGCCGATGCCTTGGCCGCTGCTGGAGACGACGGCGAGCGGGGTGCCCTCCGCGTCGTACTCGAAGGTGATCCAGTTGCCGTTGCGGTCGTCTATCTGTTCCAGGACCGCCAGGCCTTCGCCCCGGTCGGCGAAGTGACAGGTACGGCGGGTGCGGGGGTCGGTGATGGTGTAGCCGTCGTCGACGCGGTCCAGGGGCAGGCGGGGGCCGTGGCTGGGGAGGGTCGGCAGGCCCGGAGCCGGGTGCGGATACGCCAGGAGCAGGCCGTCCTCCGTGACGAAGACGACTCCCTCCGTGTCGATCTCCAGGCGCTGGTCCAGGGTGGACGACCAGGACGGGCCGAACCAGCGGCCCAGGCGGTAGCCGGACTCCACTCGCCGCTTGAGGACCAAGGGCAGGACGCCGGGGAGAGTGACGTCCGTCTGCGGCAGGTACATCTTGCCGCTGGCGACGTCGACCGGGTCGCCGCATTTGTGTGCTGCGTTCTCCTGGCGGGAGCTGTCCTGCGGACCCTCGTTCACCTTGTCCCGAGCGGCCTGCGGCGGCGTCTCCCCGGCGCCCGCTCGTGCCTCGCGCTCCGCTGCCGCCTTCGCCGCGTTCTCGGTGGCCAGCCGCTGCTCGGCTGCCGCTGCCTTTACCTCGTTCACCTCCATGCCGATCCCGTCGGTGAAGGCCACCTGGGGCACGAAGCGCCCGCCGAACTCGGACGGGTCTTTGGCGAAGTCCTGGAGGGTCTGCTTCACGGTCCGTTCGGGATGCGTGGCACTGGAGACCAGGCCCGCCAGAGTCATGACCTGGTGCTGCAGGGCCTCGGCGGGGTGGGTGAGGTTGTAGGGGTCGAGGGGGTTGACGGCGCGCGCGGTGCCGATCAAGGTGGCCGAGCCCTTGATGAGGCCGCCGCCGAAGTGAAGGATCTCCGTGTTGGCGGCGCCGAAGCCGTCGGACGCGTCTGCCTTCAACTGGGCCAGTGGGGGTGGCTCGGCGGGGGCGTGGGTGAGGGCCTCCTGGACGGACTTCGCGGCGTCGGCTGCGGCGTGGTTGCGCTGCTTGCGCGCCTCGCCGAGGATCTCGTCCGCCAGCTTGAGGGCGGCGGCGCCGGGGTCGTCGAATTCGCCGGGGGCCGGGCCGGGGTCCTTGTCGCCCGAAGCGACAGCGGCCTTGTAGGCCTCGACGCGCTTGCTGTACGAGGCCTTCCCCTTCTCGGAGTCGTCCGCGCCCTTCTTGTACAGGTCGATTGCGGTCCGGGCCTCACCCTGCGCCCAGGTGACGGTCTCGGCGTACGTCTCCAGCGCGGTGGCCGCCGTGTGGCAGGCGTCCGCCGCGTGCAGCCACTTGACCGGGTGCATGCCGAACTTCTTGCGGAAAGCCTCGGCCGCCTCGCCCTGCCAGTGCGAGGAGTCCAGCTTCCGCATGCCCTGGCCGACGTTGTCGAAGGCGGTGTGGAAGTCCTTCAGGTGCTTGGCGGTGGCCAGGATGTCCTTGGCGTTGCCGTGGATCAGGTCGGTCGGGTCGTCGCTCTGGCCGAGTTGCTGCTCGCCCGGTGTCGCGCCCAGGTCGGAGGCCCACCCGTCGCCGAGGTCCCTGACCTTGTCCGCGTAGCCGTGCGCGCCGACCTTGTCGAGGGTCCCGCCGACGATGTCGGTTCCCTCGTCGACCGTCTCGCCGAGCAGTTTCTTGCCGCCGTCGACGACGTGCCCGGCACCGCTGACGATGGAGTTGGTCAGGTCCCCGAGCCCCATCAGCCGGCGCTCCCGTCCTGCTGCCCCTGCTCAGCGGCCTGGGCACGCTCCTCGGGGGACGGCCCCCATATCCCGTCCAGTATCCGGCTGTAGTCGTCGCCCGCTCCGGCCGCCCGGGTCATGTTGTCCACGCTCACTCCCGGTATCCCCGGCGAACCGGTCATCGCGTCACGTCCGGCGTCCTTCAGGCTCTGCTTGCTGTTCTGCCACGCCTCGTCGAAGGAGTCCTTGCTGAAGTCGGGGTGGGTGAGGGCGTCGGCGCTGCTCTGGGACAGCTGGGACCAGCTCATCTTCGAGACGTCGTCCTCGGAGGCGTACGGGTTGCCCACGGCCGAGTTCACGCCGATCTTCAGCGCGTCGCCGATGTACTGGTCCGTCTCGTGCATCGTGCCCGCCGACAGCCCCACGTCCTCCGCGAAGGTGTTGCCCTCCGCCACCAGGGCGCGCACGCCCCACTCCCAGCGTTCGCAGAACGACGTGAACTTCGCCGTCAGGTCCTCATGGCCCAGTTGGAGTCCGGACAGCTCCAGGTTCGAGAAGCCCCGGCCCACCCCGGCCAGGCTGTCGATCCCCAGCTCCTTCAACTCGGCCAAGGTCTGGGTGATGCCCCGCGCGATCTGGTCGAGCCCCGTGTAATCGATGCCATTGCGGCCTTCGTTCCCGCTCACTCCGCTCACTCCGCCGACTCCCCGTCCCTCACGTCGACCGCCGCCGAGTCCGGCACGATCCCGCTCACCGGCGGGAACAGCACACCCTCGTCCCCACTGGCCGCGTCCAGGGCCACCCCGCACGGCACCCCCACAGCAGGGACGCAGGCGTCCAGCAACCTGGCTCCCAGCACCCGCTGGTACGCCCACTCCCGATCGCCCTCACCCCTCGCGATCGCGAACCGGGCCAGCGCGGACTCGTTCGAGAAGGCCAGGATCCAGCGGATACCGTCGCGGTCGGCGGTCAGCGGGGTGTCGTCCGCGTCCAGGGGTACGAGTACTGCCGTACGGCGGAACAGGCCGAGGAGGACTGCGAATTCACGGCGCCCTCTTGTGATCGCCTCACCATCGGAGGAGCGGGAAACCGTGGCCGGCCCGGGAGGTGTGTCCGGTGTCTCCGGTGTCTCCGGTGTGTCGAGTGTCTCCGGTGTCTCCGGGACCGACATCTCCGCGTACTCCGCAAGCCGCGACCTGCGCATGTCTTCCGCCCGGCCGGTCTCACCCCCGCCATCAGCCATGACCCGGATCATCACACCGGCACATTGCGGGGTGCAACGCGGCTCTCCCCTGCCGGAGGGCCTTTGGCCGAATGTTTCCATTCGTCTCGACAGGCCACGCACACGGCAACGCCCGGACCCCCAACAGGGCCCGGGCGTCCTCACGCCGAGATGTTCGAGATGTTCTCGATGTTCTCGATGTTCTCGATGTTCGAGATTTTCGTGACGTTCACGCGACACCCGCTACGGCAGCCCGTGCACATGCGCTCCCACCGAGTTCGACCACGCGTTCCCGGCCGCCGCGTCCCAGTTCGTCGACCAGGTCATCGCGCCCCGCAGGTCGGGGTAGGTCCTGGAGGGCTTGAAGGAACCGCAGCCCGTGCCCTTCGCGAGGCAGTCGAGGGCGTTGTTCACCACCGTCGGGGAGACATAGCCGCTGCCGGCCCCGCTGGTGGAGGCGGGGAGGCCCAGGCCGACCTGGGACGGGGAGAGGCCGCCTTCGAGCTGGATGCAGGCGAGGGCGGTGAGGAAGTCGACCGAGCCCTGTGAGTACACCTTGCCGTCGCAGCCCAGCATGGAACCGCTGTTGTAGTACTGCATGTTGACGACCATGAGGATGTCCTTGATGTTCAGGGCCGTCTGGAAGTAGGAGTTCGAGGTCGACTGCATGTCGATCGTCTGCGGGGCCATCGTGATGACGAGCGAGGCGCCGGCCTTCGCCGACAGCGACCGCAGGGCCTGCGTCATGTACGTCGCGTTCAGGCCGTTCTCCAGGTCGATGTCGACGCCGTCGAAGCCGTACGTCTGCATCAGGAAGTACACCGAGTTCGCGAAGTTCGTCGCCGACGCGGAGTCGTTCACCGACACCGTGCCGTTCTGGCCGCCGATCGAGATGACGACCTTCTTGCCGGCCGCGTGCTTGGCGGCGATGTCCGCCTTGAACTGGTCGACCGTGTAGCCGCCGAGGCCGGCCGAGTCCAGGGAGAAGCTGACGGCGCCCGGTGTGGAGGTGGCGTCGGCGAAGGCGACCGCGATGATGTCGTAGGCGGACGGGACGTCCGAGATCTTCTGGACCGTCGCGCCGTTGTTGAAGTTCTGCCAGTAGCCGGTCACGGCGTGCTTGGGCAGGGTGCCGCCGCCCCCTCCGCCGCCGGACGAACCGGTCGTGGCCGTCACCGCCGTCGACCTCGGCGACTCACCCGCCGAGTTGGTCGCCGTGACCTGGAAGGAGTACGACGTCGTGGCCGCGAGGCCGCTGACCGTCGCCGAAGTGCCGGTCACCGCCGTCACCTTCGTGCCGTCGCGGTAGACGTTGTAGCCCGTCGCGCCCGACACCGCGGACCAGGACAGGGACGCCGACGAGGCTGTCGTGCCGGTGACCGTCAGGCCCGCCGGTGCCGAGGGGACCGTCGGGGCCGGGTCGCCGCCACCGCCGCCGTCGGGGCCGTAGACCGAGATGTCGTCGGCGTAGTAGGCCGCCTGGCCGTACCAGCCGTGCGTGTAGACCGTGACCGAGGTCGTCGACGCCCCGGTCGTGAAGGTCGTCGAGAGCTGCTTCCAGGTCGCCGAGTCGGGGGTCCAGGTCGAGGTGTCCGTCGTGCCTGTGCCCGTCACGCCGAGGAAGGAGTAGCCGCCCTGGACCCATGCGCTCAGCGTGTAGGTCGAGTTGGGCTTGACGGCCACCGACTCGGAGCACTGGGCGTTGTCCTGGCCGGCCGGAGTGGCCTTGAGGGCGGCGGCGCCGCCGTGCACGGGAGAGGAAACCGTCGTGCCGCTGCCCGCCGTGCAGGTCCAGCCGGTGAGGCCGGACTCGAAGCCGGCGTTCTTGGCGTTGTTCACGTCCGCCGCGGAGGCGGGGGCGGCGGCGAGGCCCGCCAGGGAGAGGGCCAGGGCCGTCGCCGCCGACCATGTGCGGATTCGTCCTCTGCGTCTGGGCATGCCTGATACGCGGTCCACTGGGGCCTCCGGTGGGGGAGTGGAGTCTGTGGGGAGAGGGGGAAGACGAGGGAAGGGTGGGGAAGGGTGGGGGAGGGTGGGGGAGAAGGGGAAGAGGGAGGGAGCAGGGGGAGCTGTGGCAGCGAACGGCGGTGGTCACCGTTGCGTCCAAGTTGGTCCAGACCAATCCTGGTGTCAAGAGGTTCAGACCAAGGTTGTTTCCGGCTGCCCGCTCAACCTGTCCGGTTTTGCCGGGAGTTGTGACCAGAGGCTTCCACAAGAGCTGCACAAACGCTGTTCTCCGGTCATAGGGGCCTGGATACAGTGCTCAGGGAGTCACGCAATGAAGTCACCCAGGCGCACTGGGATCGCACCGGTGGGCCGGAGGGCGTGAAGAGCGGGGAGCTGCGCGTGCCAACTGCCGTTGCCGTGACGAGTGCCGACCTGGCGTTGCCGGCGCAGGACGACCGGACCATGCCCGGCGTCGTGCTGCGCGACCTCGACCAGCGCCCGCTGGAGCAGACCCTCGCCGAAGTCCACGCCCTGACCGAGCATCACGGGTACCTGGTCGTCGTGTGCTCGCAGGCCACCCCGGAGAGCGTCGTACGACGGCTGCACACCCTGCGCTCCCTGCTGGAGAGCGACCGGATCGCCCTCTTCCGGCCCGAACTGCCCCCGCTCGGCGTCGCCGTCCTTGCCCGGCAGCTGCGGCAGCTCGCCTCCTGTGACCTCAGTCCGGGCGTGCTGGCCTCGGCGGGACGGCTGCTCACCCACTACATCCACGCCGGTGCCGTCCTCGGCTCGGTCGCCCGCCTGGACCGGGTGCCGGTCGGACTGCGGACGCACGCCAAGTCCTGGGTGCCGGGCAGCCAGTTCGCCGTCGCCGCCCACCCCGAGCCGCAGCTCGTCAGGGTCGCCCCCGGCGCCACGCTCAAGGGGCCCGAGTTCAGCACCTGGATGCTCGTCGCCAAGGGGCAGTTGCAGAGCGAGTGGATCGCCGGCCTCGCCAAGGACTGGAACGTGCACGGGCTGCGCGAGACGCCGCTGCCCGCCGAGTCCCCCGTGTGGTGGGGGACCGGCAGACTCGTCGAGTACTGCAGTCACCTCGCCGACCTCTCCGTCCTCTACCAACTGGTCACCTCGGTACGGCAGTCCCGCTGCCACTGGTGCGGCCTCGACGTCATCGGCGACCGCTGTGTCTTCTGCTCGGCCACCCCGCCCGTGCGGGAGCGCCCCGCGCCCCGCGCACTGGAGCAGCGAACGCCCGCCTGAATCCGCGAATCCCGATCCGCGCGAAGCCCGATCCGCGTGAACACGACTCACATCCCGCTCGACCGATTCCCCCAATGAGGTTGCACGGTTCATGAACTCCCGTCAGCGCCGCGGCGTGATACTCCTGATCCTGTCGGTCCTGTGTGCTCTCGGCGCGTTCGCCGGCGTGCTCTCCGTCGTCCATGACGTGCAGTCCAAGGTCGGCCCCGAGGTCACCGCCTACCGGGTCAGGTCCGACGTGAAGCCCTACACCGCGCTGGACACCGGCCAGTTCGAGAAGATCGAGATGCCCCGGCGGTGGCTGTCCGGCAACGCCGTCACCGATCTGAGCCAGATCCGGGGCAAGATCGCCGTCACCACCCTGCGCTCCGGCTCCCTGCTCCAGACCGACATGATCGTCGACCGTCCGGCCCTCCAGCCCGGCCAGCAGGAGGTCGCCATCATGATCGACGCGGCGACCGGTGTCGCCGGCAAGATCACCCCGGGGTCGCGGGTCAACGTCTTCGCCACCTTCGCGGGGAAGAAGGACGCCGACCCCGACCAGTCGAAGATCATCGTCACCGGCGCCCGTGTCCTCGACGTCGGCCGGATCACCGCCCTGGACCCCGACAACAGCAAGAACCAGCAGCCCACCGAGGCCGTCCCGATCACCTTCGCGCTGTCCACCCTCGACGCCCAGCGCATCACCTACGCCGAGTCCTTCGCCCAGCGGGTCCGGCTGGCGCTGGTGGCCCCAGGCAGCGAGACCAGCGTGCCGGACAAGGACCGCACGTACGAACTCGCGACGGACAAGTGAGAGGCGGCCCGCATGCCCACCAGGATTCTCCCGGCCGGCGCGGACCCTGACGCCGTCCGCGCCCTCACCACGCTGCTCGGCCAGCTCCCCGACGTCGAACCGCAGCCGCCCGTCACCGACTCCACCCAGCTGGTCGACTTCCTGGCCCACCTCGCCGCCGAGTCGGTCGAGGAACTCCCCGAAGTGGTCGTCGTCCATGAGCGCATCGGACCCGTCCCGGCACTGGAGCTGGTCCGCGAGGTCGCCCTGCGCTTCCCGGCCGTCGGCGTCATCCTCGTCACCTCCGACGCGAGCCCCGGCCTGTTCGCCGCCGCCATGGACTCCGGTGCCCGCGGCCTCGTCTCGCTCCCGCTGTCGTACGAGGAACTCGCCCACCGCGTGCAGGCCGTCGGCCAGTGGTCCACCGGCATGCGCCGCCACCTCGGACACGGCACCTCGGACGCCCTCGGCGGCGCCGGCGGCAGGGTCGTCACGGTCAGCGGCGCCAAGGGAGGCGTCGGTGCCACCCTCACCGCGATCCAGCTCGCGCTCGCCGCGCAGGCCTCGGGCCTCACCACCGCACTGGCCGACCTCGACCTCCAGTCCGGCGACGTCGCCTCCTACCTGGACGTCCAGTTCCGCCGCTCGGCCGTCGACCTCGCCGCCATCACCGACATCTCCCCGCGCATCCTCGCCGAGGCCGTCTTCCGTCACGACAGCGGCCTCGCCCTGCTCCTCGCCCCCGCCGAGGGCGAACGCGGCGAGGAGGTCACCGACCGCGCCGCCCGCCAGATCATCGGCGCCCTGCGCTCCCGCTACGAGGTCGTCGTCGTGGACTGCGGAGCCCAGCTCACCGCGGCGAGCGCGGCCGCCGTGGAGACCGCCGACACCGCACTGCTCGTGACCACCCCCGACGTGGTCGCCGTACGCGCCGCCAAGCGGACCGTGCGCATGTGGGACCGGCTGCAGATCCGCAAGGCCGAGGAGACCACCGTCGTCGTCAACCGGCACACCCGCAGCACGGAGATCCAGCCGGCCCTCGTCCAGCGCATCACCGGCACCGCCCTGGCCCGCACCGCGATACCCGCCAACTTCAAGGAACTCCAGGCCGTGGTCGACGCCGGGCGCCTGCACGAACTCGACAGCAGGAGCACGGTGAAACAGGCCCTGTGGAGCCTCGCCGGGGAACTGGGGCTGGTGCGCGCGGCCGAGGGGACGTCCCACCGCGCCGGCGTACGACTGCGCGGCGAGCGGGGCACGGCCGGCTTCCGGCGGCGGAAGGAGTGAGGGCGCGATGAAAGGAGTCAGGGGCGGGGAGCGGGGTCAGGGGCTGCTGAGACGCCTGCGAGGCCGCCGGGACGACCGGGGGCAGGTGGCCGTCGAGTTCCTGGGAATGACTCCGCTGATCGTCCTGACCCTGGTGCTGATGTGGCAGTGCGTGCTCGTGGGGTACGCGTACACGCTCGCGGGGAATGCCGCGGACGAGGGGGTGCGGGCGGGTACGGCGGCGCACCGGGGGGAGCGGTTCGGCGTCTGCGAACAGGCCGCGCTGAAGCACCTGTCGGGGGCGTGGCGGGGAGGGGCCAGGGTGGAGCGGTGCGGTGGCACCGGTTATGTGACGGCGGACGTGGCGCTGAAGGTCCCCGTCCTCTTCCCCGGCTCGATCGACTTCCCCGTCACGGTGCACGGCCACGCCGGCGCCGTGGAGGAGGTGAAGGACTGAGATGCCGTACACGCCGTCCGTGCCTTCCACACCGTCCGTGCCGTGCACGTCGCACCGTCGTCGCCGCGATGTGCCGCACCGCCGTCGCCGCGACACGGGCCAGGTCGCCATCGAGTACCTCGGGTTCGTGCCCGTCCTGCTGATCGTCGGGCTGGCCGGGTTCCAGATCGGGGCCGTCGCCTACGCGGCCGAACAGGCCGGTACGGCGGCCAGGGCCGGGGCGCGGGCCGCGTCACTGGAGCAGTCCGCCCAGGAGGCGTGCGCACAAGCCGTCAGCGGGGGCCTCACGGTGACGTGCGCGTCCGCGCCGGGCGCCGACTCGGTCACCGTCACCGCCCGCGTCTCCATCCCCTCGATCGTCCCCGGCTGGCACTTCGACCCCGCCGAGAAGACCGCCACCATGCCCCTCGACCACTGACCGGGACGACCGCCACCATGCCGCCCTCGACCACCGACCGGGACGACCGCCACAATGCCGCCCTCGACCACCGACCGGATGACCACCACCATGCCGCCCTCCACCACTGACCGAGGAGAAGCGAACCCATGAGCCTGCGGGCACGCATCAACACTCCGGAGGAGCAGGGCGGCCGGGGCGAGGACGGGCATCTGGTCACCGCCTACCGGGCCAAGCTGCTGGAGGAGATCGACCTCGCGGAGATGAGTTCGCTGGCCGCCGCCGAGCGCCGCTCCCGGCTCGAGCGGGTGCTCGGGCACATCATCAGCCGCGAGGGCCCGGTGCTGTCGACCGTCGAGCGCGCGCAGCTCATCCGCCGGGTCGTGGACGAGGCGCTGGGCCTCGGCATCCTGGAGCCGCTGCTGGAGGACGCGTCCATCACCGAGATCATGGTGAACGGACCGGACGCGATCTTCGTCGAACGCGGCGGCCGCGTCGAGCAGTTGCCCCTCCGGTTCGCGTCGGCGGACCAGCTGATGCAGACCATCGAACGGATCGTGTCGACGGTCAACCGCCGGGTGGACGAGTCCAACCCCATGGTGGACGCCCGCCTTCCCTCCGGCGAGCGCGTCAACGTCATCATCCCGCCGCTGTCCCTGACCGGGCCCATCCTCACCATCCGCCGCTTCCCGCGCTCCTTCACCCTCCAGGAACTGATCGGCTTCGGCTCGCTCGACGAGCACATGCTGTTCCTGCTGGCGGGCCTGGTACAGGCGAAGTTCAACATCATCGTCTCGGGCGCCACCGGCACGGGCAAGACGACCCTGCTCAACGCCCTCTCCGGGCTGATCCCCGCGCACGAGCGGATCATCACCATCGAGGACTCCGCCGAACTCCAGCTCCAGCAGACCCACGTGGTCCGCCTGGAGGCCCGGCCGCCGAACGTGGAGGGCAAGGGGCAGGTCACCATCCGCGACCTCGTCCGCAACTCGCTGCGCATGCGCCCCGACCGGATCGTCGTCGGCGAGGTCCGCGGCGGCGAGTCCCTCGACATGCTCCAGGCCATGTCCACCGGCCACGACGGCTCCCTCGCCACCGTCCACGCCAACAGCGCCGAGGACGCCCTCACCCGTCTGCAGACCCTCGCCTCCATGTCCGACGTCGAGGTGCCCTTTGTCGCCCTGCACGACCAGATCAACAGCGCCGTCGACGTCCTCGTCCAGCTCACCCGGTTCGCCGACGGCGCTCGCCGCATCACCGAGGTCGCGCTGCTCGACAGCCACGGCGGGGAGCCGTACCGGCTGGCGACCGTGGCCCGGTTCGCCGCCGAGCCCATGAGCCCCGACGGCCGCGTGCACGGCACCTTCGCGCACTTCCCCCTGCCGCGCCGTACCGCCGACCGCCTCTACATGGCGAGCCAGCCCATCCCGGGGGCCTTCGGCGTCGCCCACTCCGCGGACCAGCTCGCCACCCGAGAAGCCAGGTAGGTAGGTCACCCCATGGAACTGAACACCGTCGCCCGGCTCACCACCGGCATCGCGCTGCTGACCTGCGTCCTGGCCGTCGTCGGCGTGCAGGTCTACGCCTCCGGCCGCGCCCGCCGCGCCGCCCTCATCGACCGCCTCTCGCACACGGGACCCGCGCCCGACCCGGGCCGCCGGCGCCGCTTTCGCACCCTGGACCGGCGGCTGCGCCGAACCGCACTGGGCCGCAAGCTGGAGCTGAGGCTGGCGGCGACCGGCCTGGACGTCACTCCGGGCGAGTTCTTCGCCTACATGCTCGCCGTGGTCGCCGCCCTCTGGATCGTCGGCCAGGCCACCCTCGCCCCCTTCTTCGGCCCGCTCGCCGGCCTGCTCGGCGTCTGGGCGGCCGTCCAGTTCCTCAACTGGCAACGCCAGAAACGCATCGAGCGCTTCATCGGCCAACTCCCCGAACTGGCGCGCATCCTGGCCAACGCCACCCAGGCCGGCCTCGCCCTGCGCACGGCCATCGGCATGGCCGCGGAGGAGATGGAGGCCCCGGCCGGTGAGGAACTCGCCAAGGTCGCCGACCAGTTGACCATCGGCCAGTCCATGGAGGACGCCCTCGGTGCACTCGCCGACCGGCTGCCTTCCCGCGAACTCGTCGTCCTCGTCACGACCCTGGTGCTCTCCAACCGCGCCGGCGGCCAGGTGGTCTCGGCCCTGCGCAACCTGACCGAGACCCTGGAGGAGCGCAAGGAGACCCGGCGGGAGATCCGCACCCAGCTCTCCCAGGTGACCATGACCTCGTACGCCGTCCCCGTCCTCGGTGTCGGCGCCCTCTTCCTGATGAACGGTGTCAAGGACGGCGCCCTGGACCGCATGACCGGCTCACCGATCGGCCAGGCCTGCGTGGTCATCGCGTTCGCCATGTACGCCGTCGGCTTCGTGCTCATCCGCCGGATGAGCCGGATCGACGTGTGAGGGGGCCGCTCCGATGATCGCTGTGTTGCTCGCCCTGCTGATGGGCCTCGGTGTCTGGGGCGCCTTCGCCGGCGTCCGGATGTACCGCGCGGACGCGAAACTCCCCGGCGACCTCGCCATCGCCCTGGAGGTCGGCGCCACCCGCACGGGCGCCGCGAACTCCCTGATCGACCGCATGGGCATGCGCTACGCCCCCATGGTCCTGCGCCTGATGGGCCCCCGCCTCGTCGCGAGGTACCGTCGCAGGATCGACCTCGCGGGCAACCCCGGCGGCCTGACCATCGACCGCTACGCCGCCCGGCGCGCGGTCTACGGCGCCCTCGGCGGCGTCGGCTTCCTGGTGTTCCTGCTGCGCGGCCAGTGGTTCGTCGCCCTGCTTCTGCTGCTGTTCGGGGCGTTCTGGACGGAGGTCGGCATCTGGTCGGCGATCCGCGTCCGCAAGGACGTCATCGAGCGGACCCTGCCGGACTTCCTGGACGTCCTCGCCGTCGTCGTCAGCGCGGGCCTCGGCTTCCGCCAGGCCCTCGACCGGGTCGCCTCCCGCTACGAGGGCCCCTGGGCAGACGAACTGCGCATCACCCTGCGCCAGATGGACCTCGGCATGAACCGCCGCCAGGCCTTCGCGGAACTACGCCGCCGCAACGACTCCGAGCAGGTCGCCATGTTCGTGACGGCACTCCAGCAGGGCGAGGAACTGGGCGCCCCGATCGTCGACACCCTCGTCTCCCTGGCCAAGGACATGCGCCGCACCGACGCCCAGAACGCCCGCCGCAAAGCCGCCCGCGCTGTCCCCAAAGCCACCCTGATGATCACCACCTTCATGGTCCCGGCCACGATGCTGCTGCTGGGCGCGGGCCTGATCCTGGGCTCGGGCCTGGACTTCGGCTCGCTCACGGGGAAGTGAGGGGAGGGGAAAGCAGACATGGTGCCGACGACGCCGTTCCGGGGACGGGCGGCCGGGGAACGTACTCGCATGGCCACACCCCGCCTGGTGGCTGGCAGCAGACCTGGCCTCGCGTACGCAAACGCCGAATTCGCCATAATTTCAACGCACTTCCCGGATGGTTCTTCACGAATGCAACCAGATGTGGGACAGTCGTCGTCATGCCGGTCGCGGTTCCGGCCGAGCAGGGGGGAGGCGGAGATCATGGACTTTGTCGCAGCAGGCGAGGACGATCAGGAGATCACCGCCACCTGCTGCATCAGCGACGTGACGTGGCGATGGTTTTCGGCCGGGCCCCGGATTTGGGCCCAAGAACCCTCTGGTCTTCCGGGCATTCCCGCATACGTTTTTCACGAGACTTCTCCCGAGCCTTGCGAGCACAGCGCGCAACGATCGCCGGACACCAGAGGGGAACACCATGAGCAATTGGATCAACTCCACGGTCGCGTACCTGAAGACCCGAGTCGCCCGCGACGACCGGGGACAGACCGCGGTGGAGTACCTCGGCATCATCGCGGTGGTGGTGGCGATCGTGTTGGCGATCACGGGTACGAGCATCGGTCAGACGATCTTCGACGCGATCACGCAGAAGATCTCCGAAGTGACCGGCATCTGACCCACCAGCGCCGACTGGGGGACGTAGGGCAGGCCTTCCCCATCTACATCACGGTGGTGGCAGGTCTGCTCTTTCTTGCGCTCGCCTATCTCGCCGTGGGGCAGGCCGCGGTCAATCGGAGCGGCGCCCAGACGGCGGCCGACGCGGCGGCACTGGCCGCAGCACAGAACAGACGCGACCAACTCGCGGGGAAATGGGTGGAGGACATCCTGGACCCGACGCAATGGCAGGACATCTTCGACGGCAAGGTGCCACTCGGACCGTCGTGCTGGCGGGCCGATCAACTGGCCGCTCAGAACAACGCACGGGCGCAGTGCGACTCGCCGGGTCCGCTCACCTTCACCGTCCGGGCCGAGACCAACAAGTCCGTCGGACGTTCGGTCGTCCCCGGTACCGAGAACTTCAAGTCGAAGGCGTCCGCCAAGGCCGTCATCGAGCCTCTCTGCACCTTCGAACTCCCCGGTGAGGGTGGAGACGGCAAGGCGCTGCCCCGACTCACCTGCAAGGACCGGGACTGGGAACTGAACCCGGACGATCTAGCCGATCTCCCAGGGCCCCAGGATCTCTTCGACGTCCACCTGGCCGACTGACAACGTGCAAAGAAGGAAGCAGAACCATGAGGATTCGGCTCACTGGGAAGGCCAACAGGGGGTTGGTCGCGTTGACGGTGGCGGCCGGCCTGGCCCTGGGCGTGGCCGGCTGCGGCGGTGGAGGGGACGACGCCAAGAAGCCGGAACGTTCAGCGTCCTCGCCCACGTCCCGTGGATCGGACTCGAATACTCAGGAGGGTCAGTCGGACGGGCCGCTGGCCGAATTGAAGGGTTCGGACGGACTGTTCCTTCAGATCACCTCCGCTCAACGTGACTCCGGTGGCTTCATCACCGTGAACGGCACTCTCAGGAACGACGGCGCGAAGGGCGTCGTCATCCCGTCCGCCTTGAGCGGGAACGAAACGGAGATCATCCGGAACGGCAAGTCCCTGGGGGGCGCCACGCTGGTCGACCCTCACGGGAAGAAGCGATACTACGTTCTGCGCGACACGGACGGCCGGCCACTGACCACGACGGGCTTCTCGACCCTCAGGTCCGGTGAGAATCTGGCGGTGTTCATGCAGTTTCCGGCACCTCCGGTGAGTACGGCCGAACTGGACTTCCAGTTGCCGACGTTCCCGAGCGCCACCATCCAGATCTCAGGGTGAGGCCGACGTGACCACCAGATCCCGCCTCACCCTCACCGTGGCCACCGCCGCCCTCCTCGCAACCACCCACCTCATCCCGGCCCACGCCGACGACACCGACCCCAGCGATCCCCCTGGCACCGAACCCTCCGCCGCCGCCCCCGTGAAGATCGACCCCACCGACCCGGACCTGAAGCTCCCCGAAGGTGCCACGCTCGCCGCGCCGAAGGTACTGGACATCAAGTCGGTCGTGGAGGACCAGAGCGGGGACGAGCGCAGGGAGGACACGAACGCCGACGTCACGTTCGCCCTGCAGGCCGAAGTCCTCTTCAGCAAGGACAGCGCCAAGCTCAGCGGAGCGGCAAAGGCCCGTATCGCGACGATCGCCGAGGAGATCGGGAAACAGCACGCGACCCAGATCCGCGTCTTCGGCTTCACGGACAACCTCGGCACCTCGGCCCACGGAGACGTCCTCTCCAAGCAGCGCGCCAACGCCGTACAGGCCGTCCTCGACCAGGACCTGAACAACCCGGGCATCACCTTCGAGGTACGCGGCTACGGCGAGCAGTACCCGATCGCCGACAACTCCACGGAAGCAGGCCGGAAGAAGAACCGCCGGGTCGAGGTCACCTTCCCGCGCACCGGGCAGTGAGCCACCGGCAAGGGCGCCGGTGAAGCCGCCGGCCCAGCCCCTACTGCCGTTCGACCACGACCCGCGCCCCCGGGACCAGGCCCCACCCCGCCATCGCACCGGCATCCGCCTCCAGCACATGACGGGCGCGGATCCGGGGCAGGCTCAGGCGGCCCGGCCTCATCGTGCGGACGGCGATCACGGTGAGGCCGCGGTCGAGGTAGGCGACGTCGATGGGGATGCGCATACGGAAGGTGTGCACGCTGTTCGCGGGGGAGAGGAGCATGGCGCCGTCGATCCCGTCACGGCCCAGCAGCCCTTTGGTACGCGCGCGATACGACGCCGCGATCTCCAGGGGGACGGTGACGGCCTCCGCCCCTTCGCCGGCGTTGACCACCAGCGTTCCGCACCCGTCCCGCCACCGAGCCATCCCCACCTCACCCCACCCGATCCCGTTCCCGGCTCCCGCTTCGGTCTCCGCGGTGTCCGTACCCGTACCCACGTAAACGTGTTGTCCCACCCGTCCCGGCGCACTAGGAAGGCCTCATGACTGGACTCGGTGTCGTATTCCGTCCTCAGCTTCCTCCCGAGCGGCTCCGTGCCGTCGCCCGACTCGCGGACGCGGTGGGGCTGGAGGAGTTGTGGCTGTGGGAGGACTGTTTCCTGGAGGGCGGGGTGTCGGCGGCCGCCGCCGCGCTCGCCTGGACCGAGCGGGTGCGGGTCGGGATCGGGCTGCTGCCCGTGCCGCTCAGGAACGTTGCCGTCACCGCGATGGAGGCCGCTTCCCTGGAGCGGATGTTCCCCGGCCGGGCCGTCCTGACCGTCGGGCACGGCGTCCAGAACTGGATGGGACAGGTCGGCGCGCGGGCCGCCTCGCCGCTGACCCTCCTCGGTGAGCATCTCGACGCGCTGCGCGCCCTGCTGCGCGGGGAACGGCTCAGTGTGCGCGGCCGGTACGTCACCCTCGACGACGTCGGCCTGGACTGGCCCCCGGCCGGCCCGCTGCCCGTCCTCGCGGGCGCCACCGGACCTCGTACCCTCGCCCTCTCCGGCGCCCGCGCCGACGGCACCCTGCTGACCGCCGCCACCTCGCCGGACGGCGTGCGGCGGGCCCGCCGGATCATCGAGGAGGCGCGGGCGGAGGCGGGGCGGAGCGAACCGCACCGGGTCGTCGTCTATCTGCTGGCCGCCACGGGACCCGACGCGGCCGCCCGGCTGCGTGCCGAACTCGCTGCCGAGGGGCTGGAGTCGGTGCCTGACCTCGGTGTCGCGGGGGACGCGGACGCCGTGGCGAAGGCGGTGCAGCGGATGGCCGACGCGGGCGCCGACACGGTCGTCCTCCAGCCGACGGCGGACGAGCCCGACGTGGAGGGCTTCGTGCGCTTCGCCGCCGAGGAGGTCCGGCCGCTGGTGGCGTAGCACGTCATGATCCGTGCGTCGGGGCGTTGTCAGTGGCGGGTGCCACACTCCCCGTATGACCGAAGCACACAGTGATGTGAGTCTGCGGAACGTGGTGGAGGACGACCTTCTCGTCCTCCACGCCTACGAACAGGACGAGGAAGCCGTCCGCCGGTCGAAGTTCACCCCCCGGCCGAAGGACGCCTTCCTCACGCACTGGCGCGAGCGGGTGCTCCCCGACCCCGACTGTCTGTCACAGACGGTCATCGTGGGCGGGGAGGTGGCCGGGAACGTCGGGTCGTGGACGGCGGAGGGCGGGCGGCGGTTCGTCGGGTACTGGCTGGGGCGTGCGTACTGGGGCTGGGGCGTCGGCACCCGGGCCCTGGGCCTCTTCCTGGAACTGGATGCCGTCCGGCCCCTGTACGCCGACCCGCACTCCGGGAACACCGCGTCCGTCGCCCTGCTGGAGAGACACGGCTTCGAGCGCGTCAGCCTGGACGAGGACGGGCACGTGCTGCTGAGGCTCGCCTAGGAGGGCCCTCAGCCGGCGACCGTGGGCGGCGGGTCGCCGGTCGCGCCGTCGATCAGTTCGCGCACGATGTCCATGTGGCCGGCGTGCCGCGCGGTCTCCGTGAGCATGTGGACCAGCGTCCAGCGCAGGGACACCTGGCTGTCCTGCCACGCGGGGCGGCCGGTCGCGTCCAGGGGCAGCTCGGTGATCGTACGGTCCGCCGCCGCGCGGGCACGGCCGTAGAAGGCGATGATCTGCTCGGTCGTCTCGTCGACGGTGACGGACATGTCCTCTCCCTCGTACGGGTCGAACCACAGCGGTTCCGGTTCGCGGCCGAAGGTCTCCACGAACCAGCCGTACTCGACCGAGGCGAGGTGCTTCACCAGGCCGAGCAGGCTCGTCCCGGTGGGGGTCAGCGGCCGGCGCAGTTGCTCGTCGTCCAGTCCGTTCAGCTTCCACAGCACGGCGTCCCGGTGCCGGTTCAGGCTCGCGTGCAGGGTGTCCTTCTCGCCGGCGGTGCGGCCGGTCTCCGCGTTCGTCATGGGCGCGGAAATTAGCAGGTACCGCCGACAACGTCCTGGGACGATGACACGTATGACTGGTGAGCGCACGTTCGAGGACCTGGTGGCCGAGGGGGCCGCCGTGCCCACCGAGGGGTGGGATTTCTCGTGGTTCGAGGGGCGGGCCACCGAGGAGCGGCCCTCGTGGGGGTACGCCCGGTCGGCGGGGGAGCGGCTGGCCCGCGCCGAGGCCGCGCTCGACATCCAGACCGGGGGCGGTGAGGTGTTCGACTTCGCACTGGCCACGGCCGCCCCGGCCCGCCCGCAGCTGCTCGCCGCCACCGAGGGCTGGCCGCCGAATGTGGCCAAGGCCACCGCGCTGCTCCGGCGGCGCGGAGTCGTGGTCGTCGCGGCCCCGGACGACGCGCCGCTGCCCTTCGCCGACGAGGCCTTCGACCTGGTGCTCAGCCGGCACCCGGTGAGCCCGCACTGGGCGGAGGTCGCACGGGTGCTGCGGCCGGGCGGCACGTACTTCGCGCAGCACGTCGGGCCGAGCAGTGTCTTCGAGCTGGTCGAGCGGTTCGTCGGCGCCCAGTCCGACGCCGTGCGCAATGCCCGGCACCCCGACCGCGAGCGCGCCGGGGCGGAGGCCGCCGGACTGGAGGTCGTGGACCTGCGGGCGGAGCGGCTGCGGATCGAGTTCCACGACATCGCCGCCGTCGTCCACTTCCTGCGCAAGGTGATCTGGATGGTCCCCGGCTTCACGGTCGAGGCGTACGAGCCCCGATTGCGCGACCTGCACGAGCGGATCGAGAAGGAAGGTCCGTTCGTGGCGCACAGCACCCGGCATCTCTTCGATGTCCGAAAGCCGGCCTCCTAGCGACTCGGAGGCCGACTCCGTCACGGTGCGGAGGCATGGCCTCCGACGAATGGGGTGAACATGGGCGAATCGACCATCTGTTCACTCACAGTTCACCTGGGGTTTCCATATCGTTATCCTCTGCGGTTCACTTCCGCCTCACTCGTCACGTAGGTTCAGACCAAGGTGATTCGCGCCAGCAAAGCTGCGCGGGTGGCATCGCGCAGTGGAGGGGGCTGCGCGGTGCTGTGATCTCCGTGAATCCCGTAGCGGAACGGTCAAGTCGTCGTTCGCTGACCGGGTCGCCCGCCGGAGGGACCCGAGGACAACTCGCCGAACGGTCACCAGGACGGCCCAAACTCTCTCGATCCCTCTCGTTCCGCCCGGATTTCCCGGGAATCCGCTGTGAACAAGCCATGAAACGCCCCTGAACGCAGCGTTCCGCGTGCACCGGGACGTCGCCGGGCGACTCCGCTGAGTAGTTGTGCCGCGCCGATGCACGCACCATCCCTTACGAAGGGTTATGGTGGAAACCCCCCCTCGGGCCGGTCCGTCTCCCCCCCACGGACCGGCCCGTTTTTTCATGCGGCCCAGAAGCGTGCATCATGCGGAACCGCGAGGCACCCGCCGGCCGTCCCCACCTGGAGGGGCACCGCCCCCGCTCCGAGGGGCGTGGGACCGCGTTCGGCACACGGCCTCCGCCGCGTGGGTACGGCCGGCCCCCGCCGGGCCCCCACAGCGCCCGCGTGAACACCCGAACCGCGCCCCGTACCCCTACCCCGGCCGAGCCCCCGGCAGGGGTACGCTTCAACCGCCGCTCAACCCCCGGAGGGTCCCGTGAACCTGCGCGACAAGCTGCGCGGCCTGCTCGTCAGGCTCTACGCACGCCGGGTGGAAGGCCACCTCGACCACGCTCAGGTGCCCAAGCACATCGGCGTCATCATGGACGGCAACCGCCGCTGGGCGAAGGCCGCCGGCTCCACCACGGTGCACGGCCACCGGGCCGGTGCCGAAAAGATCGAGGAATTCCTCGGCTGGTGCACCGAGACCGAGGTCGAGGGCGTCACCCTGTGGCTGCTGTCCACGGACAACTTCGACCGCCCGCAGGAGGAGCTGGTCCCGCTCCTCGGCATCATCGAGGACGTCGTCCGCACCCTCGCCGCCGACGGCCGCTGGCGGGTGCACCACGTCGGCACCCGCGACCTGCTGCCGTCCGGGATGCAGCGCACCCTCAAGGAGGCCGAGGAGTCCACCGCCCACGTCGACGGGATACTGGTCAACGTGGCCATCGGTTACGGCGGTCGGCAGGAGATCGCCGATGCCGTGCGCTCCATGCTCCTCGACGCCCGGGACAGGGGCGTCTCGATGGAGGACCTCGCCGACTCCGTCGACGTCGACATGATCGGCCGTCACCTCTACACCGGTGACCAGCCGGACCCGGACCTCGTCATCCGCACCAGCGGCGAGCAGCGGCTGTCCGGTTTCATGCTCTGGCAGACGGCCCACTCCGAGTACTACTTCTGCGAGGTCTTCTGGCCGGCCTTCCGCAAGGTCGACTTCCTGCGCGCCCTGCGTGACTATGCGGCGCGCCACCGCCGCTACGGAGGCTGAACTGCACGGGAGCCCCGCGCCCGCCCGCTGTGGAACCCGCCCCGAACGCCCCGCCGCTCACCTCTGAGGCGGGGCGTTCCATATACCCCTCTTGGGGCGGATGTAACAAGGAGTTCACCGGGGCGCCGATGGCCGCTTTTGCATGGCAGTGCATGTTCGAGGGCATAAGCCAAGCAGGTCGATGCCCGAACCACGGGCATCGGATCTCAGCGGGCGGCACGTGGCCGTCCGCCCGGGAGGCCCTTTGCACCAGCCCGACCGTGCGGCCACTGCACGGAAGCAGCCGCGGAGGGCCGGTGTCCGGCCCGCCCGACGCGGGGGCCAGGGACCGGCCGCAATGCCTCGACCCTCCCGGCCCGGCTTCCACTTCGTCGCTCCCCGACCTCATCCGAGGGGGTACGTCCTTCCGTGGTGACCAGCACAAAGCGCCACAAGCCAGACCGGCGCACCTATGTTCTCGACACCAGCGTCCTGCTGGCCGACCCGAAAGCCCTGACCCGCTTCGACGAGCACGAGGTCGTGCTTCCGATCGTCGTGGTCACGGAACTGGAGGCCAAGCGGCACCACCCTGAACTCGGCTACTTCGCCCGCCAGGCCCTGCGCCTGCTGGACGACTACCGGGTGAAGCACGGTCGCCTCGACGCCCCCATCCCGATCGGGGAACTGGGCGGAACCGTCCGTGTCGAGCTCAACCACTCGGACCCCAGCGTGCTGCCCACCGGCTACCGCCTGGGGGACAACGACTCCCGCATCCTCGCGGTGGCCCGTAATCTGCAGGCCGAGGGGTACGACGTCACCGTCGTCTCGAAGGATCTTCCGCTCAGAATCAAGGCCTCCTCCGTCGGCCTGCTGGCCGAGGAGTACCGCGCCGAACTCGCCATCACGGACAACTCCGGCTGGACCGGAATGTCCGAACTGACGCTCCCCGGCGAACAGGTGGACATCCTGTTCGAGGTCGGGCACGTGTATGTGCCGGAGGCCTCCGACCTCCCGGTGCACACGGGACTGACCATCCAGTCCGAGCGCGGCAAGGCGCTCGGCCGCGTCACCGCGGACGGCAACGTCCGCCTGGTGCGCGGCGACCGGGAGGCGTTCGGCATCAAGGGCCGCAGCGCCGAGCAGCGCGTCGCGCTGGACCTGCTGCTCGACCCGGACGTCGGGATCGTCTCGATGGGCGGCAGGGCCGGCACCGGCAAGTCGGCACTCGCGCTGTGCGCGGGCCTGGAGGCGGTTCTGGAGCGCCGTCAGCACCAGAAGGTGATGGTCTTCCGGCCGCTGTACGCGGTGGGCGGGCAGGAACTGGGCTATCTGCCGGGCAGCGAGTCCGAGAAGATGAGTCCCTGGGCCCAGGCCGTCTTCGACACGCTGTCGGCGGTCACCAGCCGCGAGGTCATCGAGGAGGTCACCGCGCGCGGGATGCTGGAGGTGCTGCCGCTCACCCACATCCGCGGTCGCTCGCTGCACGACGCGTTCGTGATCGTGGACGAGGCGCAGTCACTGGAACGGAATGTCCTGCTGACCGTTCTGTCTCGAATCGGCGCCAATTCGCGGGTGGTTCTCACGCATGACGTGGCACAACGGGACAATCTGCGAGTGGGCCGCTATGACGGTGTGGTCGCCGTCGTGGAGAAGCTGAAGGGGCACCCGCTCTTCGCGCACGTCACCCTGACGCGCTCCGAGAGGTCCCAGATTGCGGCGCTTGTGACCGAAATGCTGGAGGACGGCCACATCTGATGGGCATCCGCCCCTGATGCGGCGCTTTTTGGCGCCGTCCGGCAAAGGCCAAGAGCCTATCCGGGCGGCGCCTCGGCATGTGGAACTTTCCTGAAATCCCCAGGGGCAAACAGGATGTGAGCTTTCACACGCAACACAGAATTGCCACGCGGCGTCCGGTTGCGGCAGAGTCTCACTCCTGTCAGGCCCCGCATACGACACACCTGTACCCCCAGCGGTATCAGAAACACCACGGCCAACTCCATAGCTGACGTCGTATGCCGCCCGCGCACCACGTGGCGCTCCCTTCCGGGGAGTTGCCCACCGGGCCCGTGCCTCCCGTGACCCCGCAGTTGGGAGGCCAGTGTCAGGGGGCACGATTGCGTCCGCCAGGGTCACCGAAGCGGGCGATGCTGGAAGGAAACCGTGTGAGCCGGATTTCGGTCCGGGGATTCGCAGTGGTCTCGGCCACCGCGGTCACCGCCGTCGGAAGCGTCGTCGGCGTTGCCTCGGGCAGCGTCGCGCAGAACAACAACGACGCCGAGGCGACGGCAGCCGACACCACGCTCCTCGCGGACATACCCGCGGGTCAGCAGGCCCAGGTCCAGACCGCGTCCCTGACGCAGCAGGCCGACGCCCAGGCCATCGCCGCGGACGCGACCGCCAAGAAGGACGCCGAGGCAGCGGCCCGCAAGGCTGCCGCCGAGACCGCGGTCGCCAAGAAGGCCGCCGCCGAGGAGGCCGCCGCCAAGGCGGCGAAGGAGCGCGCCGAGGCGAAGGCCGCGGCGAGCCGCGACACCGTCCGGTCCTCCTCCAGCTTCCCCACGCAGAGCAGCTACTCGGTCGCGCAGATCCAGGCGATGGCGCGTCAGATGGTGGCCTCCGGCCAGTTCCAGTGCTTCAGCAACATCGTGGACCACGAGTCCAGCTGGAACTACCGCGCCGTGAACGCCTCCTCCGGCGCCTACGGCCTCTTCCAGGCCCTGCCCGGCTCCAAGATGTCGTCCGTCGGCGCCGACTGGCAGACGAACCCGGCCACCCAGATCAAGTGGGGCCTCAACTACATGGACAGCCGGTACGGCAGTCCATGTGAGGCGTGGTCGTTCTGGCAGGCCAACCACTGGTATTGATCCGGGTCGGTCCGACTCAACCTCGCGCAGCCCCTCCCCGTCCTAGGGGGAGGGGCTTTCGCGCTGTACGGTCGTACGCGAACGACTCCCGGGGCCAGTGGTGGCGAACACCCGGGGACGCGGGGGAAGAGGACGGATCATGTCGCGACTGCCAGGGTGGCTCGGTCGGATCGGCGCCGGGCTGACCGAAGTGAGCGCGCGCCTGGACGAGCGGCGCGCCGAGGTAGAGAAGGAGCACAGCCCTCCGGAGCCGGTCACCGCCGACCTGCCCGGCGCGCCCGCCGCCCCGCTCGCACCGCTGCCCGTGCCGGCCGGTCCCCGCCCCGACCCCGCGCAGGCCGTTCCCTGGGGTGTGCGCGTCGCCGCCGAGGCCGGCTGGCGCGTGCTGGTGCTCGCCGGCACCGTGTGGGTCCTGATGCGGGTCATCAGCGCCGTCCAACTGGTGGTGTTCGCCTTCGTCATCGCCCTGCTGATCACCGCGCTGCTCCAGCCGACCGTCGCCCGGCTGCGCCGCCACGGCGTGCCGCGCGGTCCGGCCACCGCGCTCACCGCGATCTCCGGTTTCGTGGTCATCGGGCTGATGGGCTGGTTCGTGACCTGGCAGGTGATGGAGAACATCGACACCCTCTCCAACCAGATCCAGAGCGGCATCGACGACCTGCGCAACTGGCTGCTGAAGAGCCCCTTCCACGTCACCGACAAGCAGATCAACCAGATAGCGAAGAATCTGCGCGAGGCCATCGGTGCCAACACCGACCAGATAACGTCCGCGGGCCTGGAGGGAGTTCAGGTCGTCGTCGAGGCCCTGACCGGCATCCTGCTGGTGTTCTTCTCGACGCTGTTCCTGCTCTACGACGGCGAGCGCATCTGGCAGTGGTTCCTGAAGCTCGTGCCGGCCGCCGCCCGACCGGGTGTGGCCGGGGCCGGACCGCGTGCCTGGAGCACGCTGACGGCGTACGTCCGCGGCACGGTGCTGGTCGCCCTGATCGACGCCATATGCATCGGCATCGGCATCTACGCGCTGGATGTGCCGATGGCGGTCCCGCTGGCCGTGTTCATCTTCCTGTTCTCGTTCATCCCGCTCGTCGGCGCGGTCGCCTCCGGGGCGCTCGCGGTGATCGTGGCGCTGGTGACCCAGGGCGTGTTCACGGCCGTGATGACCCTCGTGGTGGTCCTCCTGGTCCAGCAGATCGAGGGGCACGTCCTGCAGCCGTTCATCCTCGGCCGTGCCGTGCGCGTCCATCCGCTCGCGGTGGTCCTCACGGTCGCCGCCGGCGCCATGGTCGCCGGCGTCGGCGGTGCGGTCGTGGCGGTGCCGCTGGTGGCGGTGACGAACACGGTGGTGGGCTATCTGCGGCAGTACTCGCTGGAGCAGCAACTCCTCGGTGCGGGCGGGCAGCAGTCGGCCCCGGTCGCGACGCCACCGGCGCGGGAGCCGGAGGACGAGACCGTTCCGGCCGGCGCGGGGTCCGGGGGCGCGAGCCTCGATGAGGTCCCCGTGAACGCCGAGAACCCCGCCCACGGAGGGTGAGCGGGGTTCTCGTACGACACGGCCGGACTACTCGGCGAGGATGGCCTCTGCCTCCAGCGTGACGCCGACGGCCTGAACCACGGAGGCGATCTTGAACGCCTCCTGGATCACGTCGCGCTCGACGCCGGCCTTGCGCAGCACCTGCTCGTGGGAGTCCAGGCACAGGCCGCAGCCGTTGATCGCGGAGACCGCGAACGACCACATCTCGAAGTCGACCTTCTCGACACCCGGGTTGCCGATGACGTTCATCCGCAGACCCGCGCGCAGCGTGCCGTACTCGTGGTCGGACAGCAGGTGCCGGGTGCGGTAGAAGACGTTGTTCATCGCCATGACGGCAGCCGCGGACTTCGCCGCCGTGTACGCCTCCGGCGTGAGGTTCGCCTTCGCCTCCGGCTCCAGCTCACGCAGCACGATCGGGGAACGGGAGGCGATGGCGGTTGCCAGCACCGTGCCCCACAGCTGCTGCGCGGGCAGGTCGGAGTTGCCGATGACCGAGCCCAGGTTGAGCTTCAGGTCCTTGGCGTAGTCCGGGACGCGGGACTTCAGCGAGTCGAGCGACATGGGTCACTCACCGGCCAGCAGCGCGACCGGGTCCAGCGTCTCGTCGCCCTTGCTCCAGTTGCACGGGCACAGCTCGTCGGTCTGCAGGGCGTCCAGGACCCGCAGGACCTCCTTGGGGTTACGGCCGACGGAGCCGGCGGTCACCATGGAGAACTGGATCTCGTTGTTCTGGTCGACGATGAAGACGGCGCGCTTGGCGAAGCCGTCCTCGCCCTCGATGCCCAGGTCGCGCATCAGCTCGTGCTTGGAGTCGGCCATCATCGGGAAGGGCAGGTCACGCAGGTCGTCGTGGTCCTTGCGCCAGGCGTGGTGGACGAACTCGGAGTCACCGGAGAAGCCGAGGACCTGGGCGTCACGGTCGGCGAACTCGTCGTTCAGCTTGCCGAAGGCGGCGATCTCGGTCGGGCACACGAAGGTGAAGTCCTTGGGCCACGCAAAGATGATCTTCCACTGGCCCTCGTAGGTCTTGTGGTTGATCGTTTCGAACTCCTTGCCCTTCTCCAGCGAGACGCAGGCGGCCAGTTCGAACTCGGGGAACTTGTCACCGACAGTGAGCACGTGCTCTCCTTGCAGCGAAGAAGCACCCCTTTTGAGGGCGCTTCCCATGGGTTGGACGCTGTTGATGCTGGCACAGGGTGCATTGATTAGTGAAATAGCTACACTAGGTCACGTTGATCGGAGGTAGCTATCAGTGACAGTCAGTAGCGGAATCCGGAGGCAGCCGAGCCTCTCCCAGCTGCGGGCCTTCGTGGCCGTGGCCGAGCACCTGCACTTCCGGGACGCGGCCGCCGCCATCGGCATGAGCCAGCCCGCGCTGTCCGGCGCGGTCTCGGCCCTGGAGGAGGCCCTCGGCGTCACCCTCCTCGAGCGTACGACGCGCAAGGTACTGCTCTCGCCCGCGGGCGAGAGCCTGGCCGCACGGGCCAGAGCGGTGCTGGACGAGGTCGGGGCGCTCATGGAGGAGGCCGAGGCGGTCCGGGCGCCGTTCACCGGGGCGCTGCGGCTCGGCGTCATCCCGACCGTCGCGCCCTACCTCCTGCCCACCGTGCTGCGCCTCGTCCACGACCGCTACCCGCACCTCGACCTCCAGGTGCACGAGGAGCAGACCGCGAGCCTCGTCGAGGGCCTGGGTTCGGGCCGGCTCGACCTGCTGTTGCTGGCGGTGCCGCTCGCTGTGCCCGGAGTCGTCGAACTCCCGCTGTTCGACGAGGACTTCGTGCTCGTCACCCCGCTGGACCACTGGCTCGGCGGGCGCGAGGGCATTCCTCGCGAGGCGCTGAAGGAACTGAACCTGCTGCTCCTGGACGAGGGGCACTGTCTGCGCGACCAGGCCCTGGAGATCTGCCGGGAGGCGGGGCGGGAGTTCAAGGGGGCGGGGCGGAGCTCCTCGGCCGACGGCGGGGGCGGGCGGCGCGGGAGCGCCCCGGTCACCACCACGGCCGCCGGACTCTCCACACTCGTCCAGCTCGTGGCCGGCGGCCTCGGCTGCACCCTGCTCCCGCGCACCGCCCTGAAGCTCGAGACCACCCGCAGCAGCCAGCTCCTCACCGGCTCCTTCGCCGAACCCGCCCCGAGCCGCCGGATCGCCCTCGCCATGCGCACCGGCGCCGCCCGCGGAGCCGAGTACCGCGAACTGGCGGCCGCCCTGCGCGAGGCGCTGGAACCGCTGCCGGTACGGGTGCTCGACGCGGGCGCCTGACACAGCGCCGGTGACCGTACCCGGCGCGGGGCCCCTCCCCGGTGCCGGAGAGGGGCCCCGCGCGCGCGTCCGTCGCGTCCTTCGCGACCGCCGTGTCCCGGGAGGGCGCCTACTCCGTGCGCAGCCCGTCCGGGCGCATCAGCCGCAGCAGCGGGGGCAGGCTGAGCAGGCTCACCACGAGGACCACGGCCGCGCCCACGCCGGTCATGGACAGCACGCTCGGCCAGTCCACGGCCACCGGGGTCGCCGTCATCCGCAGCAGCACCGCGCCGAGGGTGAGGCCCACCGCCGACGCCAGCAGCAGGCCCAGCGCGATCGGTACGGCCGTCTGCCACAGCATCGACAGGCCCAGTGTGCGGCGCCGGGTGCCGAAGGCGACCAGCGCCGACAGCAGCTTGCGCCGCTCGCGCAACTGCTCCAGCTGGGAGACCAGCAGGCTCGCGCCGATCAGCGCCAGCACACAGGTCGCGCCGACGAACAGGCCGGTGCGCAGGGAGGCGTACCTGCTGGACTGCTCGGTCGCCGACCACTTCCACGGGTTGGCGAGAGGGTCCAGCCGCGCGGCCGTGTTGCGGACGTACTCCTCCGCGTCCGGCACCGACGGGTCGAGCCGGACGAAGACCTGGTCGTACATCGTCGGCCCGGCCGAGGAGGGCAGGGCGGAGGGGGTGACGAGGAGGCCCTGGATCCAGGGCTGCAGCGCGTCCTTGCGGGGGGTCACCGTCCGCAGACCGGCCGGCACCGTCCAGGGGATCTCGCGTCCGCGGTCGGCGCCCTCGTCGCTGGGGTCGATGAAGCCGGGCCGGCCCGGCCGCAGGAAGGCGCGCACGGTGGAGTCGTCCTGGACGGGCACGAGGAACGCGTCGCCGTCCCGGCACGAGGGCAGGTGGGCCAGCTCGCGCAGCGCGGCGCAGTCGCCCACGGTGACGTTCGCCCGCGCGTCGGGTTCGATGCGCCGGTTGCCGAGCGAGCCGGTGGAGATCGCCACCGAGGCCCGTACGCCCCTGGTGCGGTGGAACTCCTGCCCCGCGGTCGGGGTGTGGGAGCGGTCGGGCAGGTCGATCTCCATCTGCGCCCGGCCGGGGTCCTTGCCGGTGTCCTTCGTGTACTGGCTCTCCACCCCCGCGAACAGCATCTGGAGGGCGATCGCCCCGGCCACCGCTACCGCGATGCCGTTGACCGTACGGGCGGCCGTACCGCTGCTCATCTGGAGCCGTCGTACGGCCAGTTGCCAGGAGACCGCACCCGCGCCGAGCCGGGCGACGACCGCCTCCACGAGCCAGGGCAGCAGCGCGGTCACGCCGACCAGCAGGAGCATCACGCCGCCGACGACGAGGTACTGGTTGAAGTTCCCGTGGGAGCGGCCGTTCCCGAGCATCGGGTAGAGCATCGCGAGTCCCATGAGGGGCAGCAGGAGCCGCCACCACAGGCGCCGGCGGGGCTGCCTGGCGGTGCGCACCACGCCGAGCGGTTCGACGACCACCCCGCGCATCGCGAGCAGCGTCACCAGCACGGCGGCGGCCGGCACCGCCATGGCGACCAGCGCGACCAGCGCGGGGGAGGGGTTCAGATCGCTCGGGAAGAAGCTCACGCCCATGGCCTCGACCGAGCCCGCCGTCTCCCGCCCGAGGAGGAAGAACACCGTTCCGACGAGCAGCCCGAGCAGTGCGCCGGCCAGTGCCTCGCCGGCCGCGATCCGGCGGGTCATCGCGCTGTCGGTGCCGACCAGCCGCAGCGCGGCCAGCCGGCGGTCGCGCCGCTCGCCGCCGAACCGTACGGCCGCCGCGATGAACACGGCGACCGGCATCAGCAGCACCACGAACACGACCAGCGTCAGCAGGACGAGCACCGGGTCGGTCCGCTCGGTCGTCGGGTTCGGATCCCCGAATCCGGCAAGGCGCACCACACGCGAGCTGTTCTTGGACACCGCGATGCCCTCGGTGCCCGCGTAATAGGCCAGCTCGTGCGACCCGACCAGTCCGGCCTCGCCGATCGTGCCGGTGATCCGGGCCGGAAGGCGCTCCCGCAGCAGCTTCGCCCCGTCCGAGGAGAGCAGTTCCTTCAGCGCGGGCGAGACCACCATCTCTCCCTTCGCCGGCATGTGGTCCACGCCGGGCGGCAGCGGCGCCCGCGGCCCCTCGGGCTGCAGGAGACGGCCCCGGACATCCCGGCCGCGCCACATGGTGTCGCTCTGGCCGACCAGCACGGTGTTCTCGCCCCTGGGCGGCGCGGTCACGCCGAAGGTGAGGTCCTGGCGCGCCTGCTCGCGGTGATGGCGTGCCGTCAGCACGTTCGGCAGCGCGGTCGTCAGCAGCAGCAGGGCCACACCGAGGCCGACGCCGACCGCCGTCAGGGTCGTCCGGACCCAGCCCTCGCGCCCGCCGGTGACGGCGAACCGGGCCCCCATGGCCAGATCCCGGCCCCACTGGCGCGGGTTCATACGGCGTGCTCCATGTCCCGGGACTTCCCGTCGCGTACGACGATCTCGCGGTCGGAGTAGGCGGCCACCCGGGCCTCGTGCGTGACGAGGACGACGGCCGCGTCGGTCGAGCGGGCCGCGTCGGTCAGCAGCTCCATCACGCGCTCACCGTTGAGGGAGTCCAGCGCGCCGGTCGGCTCGTCGGCGAACAGCACCCGGGGCCCGGTGGCCAGCGCCCGCGCCACCGCGACGCGCTGCCCCTGGCCGCCGGAGACCTCGCCGGGCCGCTTGCGCCGCAGGTCGTCGACCTCCAGGCGCTCCATCCAGCCCAGCGCCGTCCGCTCGGCGTCCTTGCGGGAGGCGCCGTTCAGCCGCAGCGGCAGCGCCACGTTCTCCACGCAGGTCAGTTCCGGTACGAGCTGGCCGAACTGGAAGACGAAGCCGAACTCGCCGCGCCGCAGCGCGCTGCGCTCGGCGTCGCTCATGCCGGCCAGCTCGCGTCCGGCGTAGGTGATCGAGCCGGAGTCGGGCCGCACGATCCCGGCGAGGCAGTGCAGCAGGGTGGACTTGCCGGACCCGGAGGGGCCCATCACGGCGACGATCTCGCCCGGGTGGATGGAGAAGGCGGCACCGTCGAGGGCGAGCGTCGGGCCGTAGGCCTTGCGCAGGTCCTCGGCCGCGAGCAGGGAGCCGGGCGGGGGAGTCATGCGGTCACCGCCGTGCGCAGCTTGTCGAGCCGTGCCGCGGTGAGCTCCAGCCAGCGCACGTCCGCCTCCAGGTGGAACAGGGCGTGGTCGCAGATCAGCTGGTCCGCGAGGTCGCCCTTGCGCTTGCGGTCCGTCAGGATCCGCATGCTGCGCAGGTGCGATGAGCGCTGGGTGTCGAGGACGTCGGCCGCGTCGCGGTGGGTCAGCAGCGCGAGGACGACCTTGGTGTACAGGGTCGACTGGAGGTACTCCTCGGGCTTCTCCGGGGTGGCGAGCCAGTGGTCGACGTCCGTGACGCCGGCGTCGGTGACGGCGTACCGCTTGCGCTCCGGACCGTCGCCCGCCTCAATGCCGTCGACTTCCACGAGCCCGTTCTTCAGCAGCCGGGACATCGTCGAGTAGACCTGGCCGTAGTGCAGCGGCCGGTCGTGACCGAACTTCTCGTCAAAGGCCCGCTTCAGGTCGTAGCCGTGCCGGGGGCCGGACTCCAGGAGTCCTAGAAGGGTGTGACCGATGGACATGGCGGCACTCTACACACGGTGTATACGCAGTGTGTATAGATCCCACTGTCATGATTCCGCAACAGCCGGCAGGGTCGGGTGCGCCTCGTGCACGGCCAACCGGAATCCTCGCGTCAGGCAACCCTGAGCCCGCCGGATCCGTCGGTTCCCTTAGGGCGGGTGCTCATTCTCACGTCCGTAAAAGAGCGGATCGGACGGCCTTTGTCACAGTGCCGGGTGTTAGCTTTCGGAGCCGACCCCGAGACGGAAGCGGAGCCACAGGACCTATGGGACGAGCGGACGAGAGACGAGCGCGCCAGCGCGGCGGCCACCGCGCGGCGCCCGCGAGGCCTGCCAAGGGCCGAATACGCCGGCTCTTCACCTGGAAGAAGATCCTCGGCACGTTCTTCGGCTTCTGCCTGCTCTGCATCGGCGGCTTCATCGTCCTGTACATGACGGTCAACGTCCCCGCCGGCAACGTGGCCGCCCAGCGCCAGAGCAACGTGTACAAGTACAGCGACGGCAAGGTCCTCGCCCGCGCCGGCACCGTGAACCGGGAGATCGTCGACCTGTCGAAGGTGCCGCGCAAGGTCCAGCTGACCTTCGTCGCCGCCGAGAACAAGTCCTTCTACAGCGACCCCGGCGTCGACTTCAAGGGAATGGCCCGCGGCCTGGTCAACACGCTGTCCGGCAAGGGCACCCAGGGCGGTTCGACGATCACCCAGCAGTACGTCAAGAACTACTACCTGAACCAGGACCAGACCGTCACGCGCAAGCTGAAGGAGCTGGTCATCTCGCTCAAGGTGGAGCGGGAGAAGTCCAAGGACGAGATCCTCGCGGGCTACATCAACACCAGCTACTACGGCCGCGGCGCCTACGGCATCCAGGCCGCCGCCCAGGCCTACTACCAGGTGGACGCGAAGGATCTCTCCGTCGAGCAGGGCGCCTACCTGGCCGCGCTGCTCCAGGCGCCGAGCCAGTACGACTGGTCCGCCGCGGGCCCGGTCGGCAAGCGCCTGGTGAAGGCCCGCTGGAACTACGTCCTGGACAACATGGTCAAGGAGGGCTGGCTCGACGCCGCCAAGCGCCGGGACATGAAGTTCCCCTACCCCAAGGAGCCCAAGGGCGCCCCCGGCATGGAGGGTCAGAAGGGCTACCTGGTCTCCCTCGCCAACGCCCAGCTGGAACAGCAGCTGATGAAGGACGAGGGCCTGTCCAGATCCGAGGCCGAGGCCAAGGTCGAGGACCAGGGCTGGACCATCACCCTGAACATCGACCGCGAGAAGCAGGCGGCGCTGGAGAAGGCCGTCAAGGCCGAACTGACCAGCAGGCTGGACCCGAAGAAGCGCAAGACCGACGCCGACGTCCAGGCCGGCGCCGTCTCCGTCGACCCGAAGACGGGCAAGATCGTCGCCTTGTACGGCGGCAAGGACTACTTCGCCCACTACACGAACAACGCCACCCGCCGGGACTACCAGCCCGCCTCCACGTTCAAGCCGGTCATCCTCGCCGCCGCGCTGGAGCACCAGGCCACCACGCAGAACGGGCAGCCCATCAACGCCGACACCGTCTACGACGGCACCAGCGGCCGTCCGGTCGTCGACCACGGCAGCAAGGTCGGCTTCGCCCCGCCCAACGAGGACGACCACGACTACGGGAAGATCACCGTCCAGAAGGCGATGAACAACTCCGTCAACTCCGTCTTCGCGCAGATGGGCGTGGACGTGGGCATGGACGACGTCATGGGGACGGCCAAGCAGCTCGGCATGGACACCACGGGCATGCAGGCGGTGCCCGCGCAGACCCTGGGCTCGATGGGGGCCAGCCCGCTGGAGATGGCCGGCATCTACGCCACCCTCGACAACCACGGCGACAAGGTGACCCCCGGCATCGTGAAGTCGGCCGAGCAGAAGGACCGCAGCGTCGAGATGCCCGACCCGGTCGGCGACCAGGTGATCAGCCGCACGGCCGCCGACACCGTGACCTCCGTGCTGACCGGCGTGGTCGACGACGGCACGGCCAGTGCGTCCGTGGCGAACAACCCGCTGCGAAGCGGCCAGCAGGTGGCCGGCAAGACGGGTACCTCCGACTGCAACCGGTCGGCCTGGTTCACGGGTTACACCCCGGACCTGGTCACCTCGGTCGGCCTGTTCGGCGAGGCGGCCAAGGCCGGCGGCACCGACTGCGACGGCACGCCGATCAAGAAGTACGCCCATGTCTCGCTCTCGGGCGCGATGGGCGGCGGCCGCGTCAACGGCGGTGGCCCGCCCGCGAAGATCTGGGCGGCCTACACCTTCGGCGTGACCTCCGCGGCCCGCTTCGACCTGGACACCCAGCAGGGTGCCGCCGTCGCCCCGACGGACACGCCGACGCAGAGCCAGTCGCCGACCGAGACGCCCTCGCAGACGCCGACCAGCGAACCGCCGACGTCCGAGACCCCGTCCGAGACCCCGTCCGAGACGCCGAGCGGGACCCCGACCCGGACACCGCCCAGCCAGACCCCGCCCACGCAGACACCGACGCAGACGCCGACCACCGAGGTACCGAGGACGGACGTCACACCCGAGAACCCGCTCAGACCCACCGGTCAGTGACACCGCACACGTGAAGGGCGCCCGGCACACGCCGGGCGCCCTTCACGTCGTACCGGAGCGGGCCCACGCGGCGGGCCGTCACCTCAGCTGCGGTGCAGCTCGAACCAGACCACCTTGCCGGTGCTCAGCCGGGTCGCGCCCCAGCGCCGGGCCATCTTGTTGACCAGGTACAGGCCCCGGCCGCCCTCGTCGGTGGCGCGGGCCTGCCGCAGCCGGGGCAGCTGGGGCACGTCGTCGCCGACCTCGCAGCGCAGCACATCCGTGCGCAGCAGCCGCAGCGTCACCGGCCGCTCGGCGTACCGCACCGCGTTCGTGACCACCTCGCTGACCAGCAGCTCCACCGAGTCCGACAGGTCCTCCAGACCCCAGCGGGACAGCGCGTGCCGGGCCAGCCTGCGGGCCCGGCCGGGCGCCGAGTCCTCCGGCTCCAGCGTCCAGTACGCCACATCGCTCGGCGCGATCCCGTCGAAGCGGGCCGCGAGCAGCGCGATGTCGTCGTCCCGGTCGCCCGGCCCGAGCATGTCCAGCACCTCGTCGCAGAGGGCCTCCAGCGGCGGCGGATGGTCCGGGCCGGTCAGCTGCGCGGTCGCGGCCAGCTTCTCCCGCAACTGCTCTATGCCGGTCCACACGTCCCGCAGCCGGGACTCCACCAGGCCGTCGGTGTAGAGGAGCAGCGTGGCCCCGGCGGGCGCGTCCAGCTCGACCGCCTCGAAGTCGACCCCGCCGACCCCGATGGGCGCGCCCGGCGGCACCCGCAGCACCTCGGCCCGGCCGCCCAGATGCAGCAGGACCGGCGGCGGATGACCGGCGTTGGCGATCGTGATCCGGTGCGTGACCGGGTCGTAGACCGCGTACAGGCAGGTCGCCATGCGGTCGGTGCCGAGCCGCTGAGCCTGCTCGTCCAGGTGGTGCAGCACCTCCTGCGGAGGCAGGTCGAGACCGGCCAGGGTCTGCGCGGTCGTCCGCAGCTGGCCCATGATCGCCGCCGAGGTCATGGAGTGCCCCATGACGTCACCGACGACCAGCGCCACCCTGCTGCCCGGCAGCGGGATCGCGTCGTACCAGTCGCCGCCCACCCGCGCGGTCTCCGCGGCCGGCAGATAGCGCGAGGCCAGCCGCACGCCCGTCGGACGGGGCAGCGTCTCGGGCAGCATGGTGCGCTGCAGCTCGTCGGCGATGTACGCCTCGCGGCCGTACAGCACCGCCTTGTCGATGCCGAGCGCGCTGTGCGTGGCCAACTGGGCCGCCACCAGCAGGTCGTCCGCCTCGAAGGCGAGCCGCTCGGGGCGGCGCAGGAACAGTGCCGCGCCGATCACCCGGCGCCGGCCGCGCAGCGGCGCGAGGATCGCGTGCTGCCCGTCCGGTACCAGCGCCTCGCCGTTCTCGCCGAGCAGTTCGGGCAGCGCGGCACGGGCCCCGGGGGCGTCGGCGAACACCGGCCGCACCCCGCGCAGCACCTCGTTGAGCGCGCCGCCGGGCCGCACCTCGCACAGCTCGGCGGTCAGCGCCGACGGCCCGGAGAACGCGGGCAGTCCGGAGGGGTCCGGCTCCGGCTCCGGGAACGGCGACGGCAACAGGCCCTCGGCACCCCGCTCGTCGGGTATCCGGTCGGCGCGGCGCAGCCGCAGCACCACAGGGCCGGTGGGCCGCTCGTCGCCGACCGGCAGCGGGTCGCGCAGATAGACCAGGATCGCGTCCGAGAACGTCGGCACCGTGGCCCGGCACAGCCCCATCACGATCTCGTCCAGATCGAGACCGCGCGCGATCCGGCGGGTCGCCGCGCCCACGAATCTGAGCCGGTCCCCGTCCCGGCGCATCGGCATCGGCCGCCCGGGCGGCAGGCCCCGCCCGGTACGGCGCTCCTGGCCGCCGCCCGGTGCCCGTTCCTGCTCGGCGCCCGGCTGCGGCGGAATGGCCTCGGCCGGGCGCGGGCGGTGCGTGCCCGGCTCCGCGGCGGCCGGCTGGGAGTGCTCGGGGCCGTTGACTGGGGGCTCCTTCCCCTTGTTCCCCTTGCCACAGGGTGTGGTGGTCCCCGGGCCGGACGGAGTGCCGTCCGCACGGGCCTGTGCCGGTAGGGCCGGGGGGCCGAGCGGATCCGGGGTACGCAGGAGCGCCCCGCGGCCCTCCGCGGGGTCGACGCCCGGCTGGGGGCGTTCGAAGGAGGTGGGCTGCTCCGTCACGCGTGTCGAATCCATCCGTCCGGGGCTGCGCGCCGGGCGCGCAGATGGTCCCGCCGAAATCCCGATACCCGGAATACGTGCCCCAGGAACGGAATTCCCGCGTGGTCAGAGGTTGTTCCTGTGCCGGTGCCGAACCCCTCGGGGTCCGCCGCGGTGTTGCCCTCGTACCCCTCGCTCACGTCCTGCCGCCCCTCGGTGACGTTCGGTCAAGCCCGGCGCATGCTCCGGGAGTTGCAACTCGGCGCCCTTGCGGAGGACGATCCTACGGTTGTGGTCCGGGGGCGCATCAAGGGTCTCATGAGGACATGTGCGCGGGCGTACGGTCCCAGTCCTCGGGGAGTGACGGTACCGCCCAGGACGGATCCGGGCGCCAGTGCTGCCAGCCGTCCGCGTAGGGCGAACCCCAGGCGTGGATCCCCTCCACGGCGGCCCGGCCCGCCGCCCGGACCTGCTCGGCGGTCTCCGCGTCCATCAGCCCGTCCCGCTGGGCCTGCGCGAACTCGTCCTCGTCGCGCCAGTGCCAACTGCGGTCCGGATGTACGGAGATGTCCAGGAAGTGGTCCTCCGAGTCCACGCCGTGCCCCCAACGGACCAACGGCTGCTCAAGGTTGACGTACCAGTTCTTGAACCGCCAGCCCGGCTCCCAGAACAGCCAGACCGACCAGGGCTCGCCGGGCCGCGCCAGCTTGAGCACGCCGGTGCCGAACCAGCGGTCCCTCTGCACCGTGCGGGGCTTGGTGTAGCGGGACTCCAGCGGCTCCAGGTGCACGGGGGTGCCGTCGGCCAGGACGGGCTTCACGCATTCGGTGCCGGGCGCGAGCCACACCGCGAGCAGCTCGGCGTCGTCCCGGACCACGGTGACGGGCCGTGCGATGTGGACGTGTTCGCCCGCGTTCTCCCGGTACCGCCACAGGATTTGACTCCCGGGGGACCAGTACGTCGCAGGGCCTGCTTCCACTCGATTCACCGCTCCGTCGTCCGTCATGGACAGATTTTAGGTGCCGTGGACATACGACGCTGCGATGGCGGTCACGGTTGCGGGCGCGTGGCCGGAAACGTTCGCCTGCGGTTCACGAGCGTCACTGTGCCACCCCCGAAAAGCTGAACACTTCTCACGTCTGCCCCTTCCCTATTCGACTACCCGTCAGTAAAACCGGGGGTAACACCTGCTTCGGGGAGGCGTCATGCACCGCTTCAGATCCAGGATCAGAGGTACGGCCGTCGCAGTCGCGGCGGCCGCGACCGTGTTCGCCGGCCTGGCGGCCCCTGCCGCCCACGCGGCTCCCGCCGCCCAGCGGGCCCTGACCGCCACGCCACTGTCGCCCGACCTGGAACGCATCCGGGCCGCGGAGGCCACCGCCCTGTACGGCGACTCGGCCGAGCGGCCCCTCGCCGACCGCAAGACCTCCCTGATCTCCCTCGGCGACAGCGAGATCTCCGGCGAGGGCATCGGCACCTACGAGCCGGGCACCAACGGCCCCGACAACTGGTGCCACCGGTCGCCCGACTCGGCCATCCACCGCACCGGCATCCCGGCCGACGAGACGTACAACGTCGCCTGTTCCGGCGCCTACACCGGCAACATCCGTATCGGCGGCAGCAAGCAGTACGCCGACGAGCCGGTCCAGAGCGACAACCTCGCGGTCAAGGCCCGCAACACCCGCATCAAGATGGTGCTGCTGGTCGCGGGCGCCAACGACGACCTGCAGTTCGGCCCGGTCATGACCGACTGCGTCGAGCGCTACCTGCTCTCCCAGGGCGCCTGCGAGCCCAAGTACGCGGGCGGCTGGCAGGCGCGCGTCGACGCCCTCGTCCCCAAGGTCGAGCAGACCGTGCGCGACCTGCGCACCGTGATGCGCGACGCCGGGTACGCGGACGGCGACTACAAGCTCGTCGTGATGGGCTACCCGAGCCCCATCGGCCCGGACTTCCACGACAACCCGAGCTTCCCCGGCAAGCTCGCCTGCGGCGGCCTGGGCTACGACTCCGACACCAAGTGGGGCCGTGACACCGCCGTCCCCGCCTTCGAACGCGGCATGCGGAAGGCCGCCCAGGACACCGGCGTGACCTACCTGGACAACTCGCGGCTGTTCCAGGGCCACGAGGTCTGCATGGAGGACACATGGGCCCGCGGCGCCTTCATCGACGTCACCAAGCCCGGTACGCCGGACGAGAACTCGTTGCGCCAGTCCTTCCACCCCAACGCCCGCGGCCACGCCGCCTTCGCGTCCTGCCTGACCCAGCTCTACGACTCGGGCCTGCGCGAGGCGAGCTGCGCGGACGTCAACTCCTCCGGGAAGCCGACCCTGTTCCCGCTCGCCTGGGACGACGTGTACCGCCCGCTGAAGAACGCGGCCACCGGCAACTGCCTGGACGTCGACAGCTCCGCCAGCGCCAACGGCACCAGCGTGCTCGGCTGGACCTGCGGGGGCACCCGTAACCAGACCTGGTGGTACGACTCCACCCGGCAGACCCTGATCACCGGGCTCACCCAGGACCGCTGCCTCGACGTGCCCGGCAGCACCTACAAGGCGGGCACCGCCCTGGAGGTCTGGAACTGCCACGGCGGCGCGAACCAGAAGTTCGTCCGCGCCGGCGCCACGATCCGCCCCGCGGCGGCCTCCACGCTCTGCCTGGCCCACGCGGCCGCCAGGGAACCGGTCCGGCTCCAGAACTGCGACGGCTCCGCGAACCAGAAGTTCGCGTGAGCGCCCGCTGAGCGCCCGCTGAGCGCCCGCTGAGCGCCCGCTGAGCGACCGGCCGCCCGCACGGCCGAACGGCGACGGCCCCGGTCACCGCACGCGCGGTGACCGGGGCCGTCCCCGTCGTCGCTACAGGCCCGGTCCGCGCACCGGGATGTGCGTGAACGTCGGCTCAGGAGCCGGGTTCTGGAAGAAGTCGTTGCCCTTGTCGTCGACGACGACGAAGGCGGGGAAGTCCTCGACCTCGATCTTCCAGACGGCCTCCATGCCGAGCTCCTCGTACTCGACGACCTCGACCTTCTTGATGCAGTCCTGTGCGAGCCGCGCGGCCGGGCCGCCGATGGAGCCGAGGTAGAAGCCGCCGTGCGCGTCGCACGCGTCGGTGACCTGCTGGGAGCGGTTGCCCTTGGCCAGCATCACCTTCGAGCCGCCCGCGGCCTGGAACTGCTCCACGTAGGAGTCCATGCGGCCGGCCGTCGTCGGGCCGAAGGAGCCGGACGCGTAGCCCTCCGGGGTCTTGGCCGGACCCGCGTAGTACACCGGGTGGTCCTTCAGGTACTGCGGCATCTCCTCGCCCGCGTCGAGCCGCTCCTTGATCTTGGCGTGCGCGATGTCGCGGGCCACGACCAGCGGACCGGTCAGCGACAGACGGGTCTTGACCGGGTACTTGGTGAGCTCGGCGAGGATCTCGTCCATCGGCCGGTTCAGGTCGATCTTCACCACGTCGTCGTCGGACAGGTGCTCGTCCGTGGTCTCCGGCAGGAACCGCGCCGGGTCCGTCTCCAGCTGCTCCAGGAAGACACCCTCGGCGGTGATCTTCGCGACGGCCTGGCGGTCGGCGGAGCAGGAGACGGCGATGGCGACCGGGCAGGACGCGCCGTGCCGGGGCAGACGCACCACGCGCACGTCGTGGCAGAAGTACTTGCCGCCGAACTGCGCGCCGATGCCGATCTTCTGGGTCAGCTCGAAGACCTTCTCCTCCAGCTCCTTGTCCCGGAAGCCGTGGCCCAGCTCCGAGCCCTCCGCCGGGATCTCGTCCAGGTAGTGCGCGGAGGCGTACTTCGCGGTCTTCAGCGCGTACTCGGCGCTCGTACCGCCGACGACGATCGCCAGGTGGTACGGCGGGCAGGCGGCCGTACCCAGCGAACGGATCTTCTCCTCCAGGAACTTCATCATGGAGGCCTCGTTCAGGACGGCCTTCGTCTCCTGGTACAGGAAGGACTTGTTGGCGCTGCCGCCGCCCTTCGCCATGAACAGGAACTTGTAGGCGCCGCCGTCCGTGGCGTACAGCTCGATCTGCGCCGGCAGGTTCGAGCCGGTGTTCTTCTCCTCCCACATGGTGAGCGGAGCCATCTGCGAGTAGCGCAGGTTCAGGTTCTGGTAGGCGTCGTAGATGCCCTTGGAGAGCGACTTCTCGTCCTCGCCCGCGGTGAGCACGTTCTGGCCCCGCTTGCCCATGACGATCGCCGTGCCGGTGTCCTGGCACATCGGCAGCACGCCGGCCGCCGCGATGTTGGCGTTCTTCAGCAGGTCGAGCGCGACGAACTTGTCGTTGTTCGACGCCTCGGGGTCGTCGACGATGCGGCGCAGCTGGGCGAGGTGGGCCGGGCGCAGGTAGTGCTGGATGTCGTGGACGGCCTCCTCGGCCAGCTTGCGCAGCGCCTCCGGCTCCACCTTGAGGAACGTGCGTCCGTCCGGGCCCTCGACGGTGGACACGCCCTCGGAGGTCACCAGCCGGTAGGGGGTGGTGTCCTCTCCCTGGGGAAGCAGATCGGTGTACGCGAACTCAGGCATCTCAGCCCATTCCTCACTCTACGGACGGCGCCCGTCGACATCGGCGGGCCTCCCCAGCGTAGAACCTGCCGCCGACACGGAGCCTGTGAGGTAAGGCTCAGTCGGTTCGATCGCGCGGCGCCCGCAGGACATGACGCGGGTCGGCGGGTCGTCCACACCCCCTAGTCGCGATCTATCGCGTTTCGGTACGCTGCCTTCGTGGACCTTCACAAGCACGCCCAGCCCCAGGACGCCGCGCCGAGCGTGTCCGACCTGCGCGCCTCGGACGCCGACCGCGACCGTGTCACCGACATCCTCCGCGACGCCCTCGCCGAAGGCCGGCTGACCGCAGAGGAGCACGCCGAGCGCGTGGAGGGGGTGCTGCACACCAAGACGGTCGGCGAGCTGGACACCTTCATCCGCGACCTGCCCGCCGCCCACCAGCAGGCGGCCGCCCCCGCGTACACGCGCGCGCCGTCCCGCCCGGAGCCCGGCGCGATCCCCGCCGAGGCCGACGCCAGCGTGGTGGCCGTCTTCAGCAGCGCCATGCGCCGGGGCCGCTGGCGCGCCGGGCGCCGGCTGCACGCGTTCGCGATCTTCGGCAGCGTCGAGATCGACCTCAGCGAGGCGATCTTCGAGTACCAGCAGGTCGTGATCAAGGCCGTCTCGGTCTTCGGCGACGTCCAGATCCGCGTCCCGGAGAACGTGTCGCTGCGCGGCACCGGCGGCGGCGTCCTCGGCAACTTCGAGGTTCACCCCCTGGATTCGCCCGAGTCGGACGCCCCGGTGGTCTACGTCGACGGCTGGGCCGTTCTCGGCAACGTCGAGGCGCGCCCCAAGCGCGGCAAGCTCGTCTCGGACATCCTCGAGCGGGTCCACGAGCGCGTTCAGGAGCGGGTCCAGAGCAAGCTCGACAGGAAGCTGCGCAGACACCTGGATCGTTGACGGCCACGAGGGGCGCGAACAAGACGCCGCACGCCGACGGTTGGGAACGCAGTGCATAGGCGCGCGCACAGCGGGTAGGGCTGCTGCATCGTCTCTCGCTCGCGAATCCGTCGTCAGGAGTAGACCGTGCTGCAACCGCCGCCCTCGTCCTTGCAGGTAGCTGTCGCTCCGGCCCAGCGGGTGCCAGCGCGCGACAGGGACCAGGACACACCGTGGCACACCGACGCGGTGTGCAGGCGCGACGAGGCCGGCCTCTTCTTCGCCCCGTCGAAGGAGCCCACGGCCGCCCGGCTCTCCCGTGAGGAGGCGGCCAAGCGCGTCTGCGCCCGCTGCCCGGTCATGGTCGAGTGCCGCGAACACGCCCTCCTCCAGCCCGAGCCCTACGGCGTCTGGGGCGGCCTCACGGCGGCGGAGCGCCGCGTGGTCCTGGCCCGGCGCCGCCGGCGCGAGGTGGAACTGAAGAAGGCGGCGCGGGCGACGGAGAACCGCATGGCGGGTTAGACATGAGCAAGGGCGCCCTCTCCGCACCGAGGGCGCCCAGGCTCTTCAGGGGGACGGGGCCGTGTCCCCGTCGTGCGGGCGCGACGAGCCGCGAGGGCCTCGCTCCCGCCGACGGACGCGCGGCCTCCGCCCGTGGGCAGGTGCTACTTCGCCCGATCGAAGTCGATCGCGCTGTAGGCCCGCAGCTTGCTGAGCCGGTGCTCGGAGTCGATCCGCCGCACGGTGCCGGACTTGGACCGCATCACGATGGAGTCGGTCGTCGCCGTCTCCGACCGGTAGCGAACCCCGCGCATCAGCTCACCGTCGGTGATACCGGTGGCGACGAAGAACACGTTCTCGCCCCGCACCAGGTCCTCGGTCGTCAGCACCCGGTCCAGGTCGTGCCCGGCGTCGATCGCACGGGCCCGCTCCGCGTCGTCCTTGGGCCACAGCTTGCCCTGGATGGTGCCGCCCAGGCACTTCACGGCACACGCCGAGATGATGCCCTCCGGCGTACCGCCGACGCCGAGCAGCAGGTCGATGCCCGTGCCCTCGCGCAGCGCCAGGATCGAGCCGGCGACGTCGCCGTCGGAGATCAGCTTGATGCGCGCGCCGGCCTCGCGGACCTCCTTGATGATGCCCTCGTGCCGCGGCCGGTCGAGGATGACGACCGTGACGTCCTCGGGCGCGGACCGCTTCGCCTTGGCGATGCGGCGGATGTTCACGGAGACGGGCGCGTCGATGTCGACGAAGTCGGCGGCCTCGGGGCCGGTGACCAGCTTGTCCATGTAGAACACGGCGGACGGGTCGAACATGGCGCCGCGCTCGGTGGCCGCGAGGACGGCGATCGCGTTCGGCATGCCCTTGGCCGTCAGCGTGGTCCCGTCGATCGGGTCGACGGCGATGTCGACCTCGGGCCCGGTGCCGTCGCCCACGCGCTCCCCGTTGAAGAGCATCGGGGCCTCGTCCTTCTCCCCTTCGCCGATGACGACGACGCCGTTCATCGACACGGTGGAGACGAGGGTCCGCATGGCGCGCACCGCTGCGCCGTCGGCGCCGTTCTTGTCGCCGCGGCCGACCCAGCGGCCCGCGGCCATCGCCGCGGCTTCGGTCACCCGGACGAGTTCCAGGGCGAGGTTGCGGTCGGGAGCCTCGGAGGGTACGTCGAGCTCGGACGGCAAGTGATGATGCTCGGTCATCGGAGCGCACCTTTCTGATACGACGACGGCCGGATGAGGGTATGCCCCCGACTCTATCGTTAGGCCGACAAAATGAGCAGGGGACCCCACGGATGAGCGCCGGGGACGCCTGCGACGATAGGGGGCGTGGCAGGTTCGAACGGCAAGCAGAAGACGGTCCGGGACATGATTCTCTCCCTGGCCCTGATCGGTATCGCGGCGGCGGTCATCTACGTCTTCGTCCCGCACGACGATCACGCTCCCGACGTCAAGCGGGTCGACTACCGGGTCGAGCTGCTCACGGCACGGCGGGCGGCGAGCTACCCGGTGGCGGCCCCCGAGGGGCTGCCGGACACCTGGAAGGCGACCTCCGTCCGCTTCCAGGGCGAGGAGAGCGACCGCTGGCACCTCGGCTTCCAGGGCCCCGACGGCCAGTACGTGCAGGTCGAGCAGTCCGCCGGGAAGCGTGCCGACGTCATCGACCAGGCCAGCCAGGGCGCCTCGGCGACCAAGCGGACCGAGCGGATCGACGGCCGCACCTGGACCCGCTACACGGGCGGCCGCTACGACGCCCTCGTCCTGGAGGACACCCCCGGCTCCACGACCGTGGTCGCGGGTACTGCCCCCTTCGACCAGCTGACGGCGATGGCGACGGCGCTGCGGCTGAAGTAGGAGTCGCGGCCCGAGCGGGGAACGCGCGCGGGAGAAGCGGGAGAAAGCGGGAGAACACGCGAAGAGGCCCCCGGCAGGACCGGGGGCCTCTTCGCGTGTGTGGGCGGCTCAGACGGTCGTGACGACGTCGTCGAAGGCCAGGCGCGGCGAGCGCGGGAACCAGGCGTCCGGGCCCGGCTTGCCGATGTTGACGACCATCAGAGGGGTGTGGTCGTCGTCCAGGAACTCCTTGCGGACGCCCTCGAAGTCGAGGCCGGTCATCGGGCCGGCGGCGAGGCCCGCGGCGCGGACACCGATGATGAAGTAGGCGGCCTGCAGGGAGGCGTTCAGCGCGGCGGCACCCTCACGGGCCGGACGCTCGCTGAAGAACACGTCCTTGGCCTGCGGGAAGTGCGGGAACAGGGCCGGCAGCTCCTCGTGGAACTCGTTGTCCGCGGAGAGGATCGCGACCAGCGGGGCGGCGGCGGTCTTGGGCTGGTTGCCCTCGGCCATGTGCTGCACCAGGCGCTCGCGGGCCTCGTCGGAGCGGACCAGGGTGATGCGCAGCGGGCTCTGGTTGAAGGCGGTCGGGCCGTACTTGACCAGGTCGTAGATCGCCTGCATCTGCTCCTCGGTCACCGGCTCGTCGGTGAAGCTGTTCGCGGTACGGGCCTCGCGGAACAGCAGGTCCTGGGCGGCGGGGTCAAGAACGAGAGACATGCGTGACTTCCTCTGATGCGCGTCCGGTCCGTGATTGCCCGGACCGGCTGACAGGAATGACCCTACGCGAGGGAAGTTCAACCTTCAACAAAAACTGGGGTGTGGTGATCCGCTTCACATCCCCGCGCGGCGCCTACTCGCTCCCTTCCCCGGTCTCCCCGGCCTCCTCCTCCGCGAGCGCCGCGTCCAGCCGGGCCCGCGCCCCCTCCAGCCAGCGCCGGCACACCTTGGCCAGCTCCTCGCCGCGCTCCCACAGCGCCAGGGACTCCTCCAGCGTCGTACCGCCGGCCTCCAGCCGCCGTACGACCTCGATCAACTCGTCCCGCGCCTGCTCGTACGAGAGCGCCTCATCCACCTTGCTGGTCATCCACCCACCCTAGACATCGACACGTACCGAGAATTCGCCCTCGGCGACCCGCGCGCGCAGCGTCTCGCCCTCCGTCACGTCCTGCGGATCGCGCACCACGTGGCCGTCGGCCTTCTGCAGCACCGCGTAGCCCCGCTTGAGCGTGGCGGCGGGGGAGAGGGCCACCACGCGCGCGTGCGTGTGCGTCAGCTCCGAGTCGGCGCGGTCCAGGAGGTGGCCGAGGGTGCGCCGGCCGCGGTCCAGCAGCGCGGCGACATGATCGGCGCGCTCGTCGACCATCCGGTGCGGATCCTCTATCGAGGGCCGCGCCAGCGCGTGCGCGAGCCCCCGCTCCTCCCGCTCCACCAGCGCCCGCACGGACCGCCGCGCCCGGTCCCGCAGCATCCGCACCCGCTCGAACTCCTCGCCCACGTCCGGTACGACCTTCTTGGCCGCGTCGGTGGGCGTGGACGCACGCAGGTCGGCGACGTGGTCCAGCAGCGGATTGTCCGGCTCGTGCCCGATCGCGGAGACGACCGGCGTACGGCACTGCGCCACCGCCCGCACCAGCTGCTCGTCGGAGAACGGCAGCAGATCCTCCACACTGCCGCCGCCCCGCGCGACGATGATCACGTCCACGTCCTCGATCGCGTCCAGCTCCTTCACGGCCTGAACGACCTGCGGGACGGCGTGCACGCCCTGCACGGGGACATTGCGCACCTCGAAGCGGACGGCGGGCCACCGGTGCCGGGCGTTCTCCAGCACGTCCCGCTCCGCGGCGGAGGCACGCCCGCAGACCAGCCCGATCAGCTGCGGCAGGAACGGCAGCGGCTTCTTCCGCTCCGGCGCGAACAGCCCCTCGGCCGCCAGCGTCTTCTTCAGCTGCTCCAGCCGCGCCAGCAGCTCGCCGACCCCGACAGGCTTGATCTCGGCCGCCCGCAGCGACAGCTGCCCGCGCGGCGCGTACCACTCGGGTTTCGCGAGGACGACGACGCGGGCGCCCTCGCCGACGACGTCCGCGACCGCGTCGAACACCTGCCGGTAGCACGTCACGCTGACGGAGATGTCGTACGACGGGTCCCGCAAGGTCAGGAACACGACCCCCGCGCCGGGCCGCCGCGACAACTGCGTGATCTGCCCCTCGACCCACACGGCCCCGAGACGGTCGATCCACCCGCCGATCAGCCGGGAGACCTCACCGACGGGGAGGGGCGCTTCGGACGACGTGTTCACAGCCATGCGCCGAGCGTAATGGGCCGTACTGACAGTGTGGGTATGTGCAGAGGGGCTACGCGCCGAGGGTGTGCCGGCCGACTCCGGGGGCGGGTGCGGCGCCGTCGTGGCTTGTCGCGCGGTTCACGCGCGCCTCTGGGGGACTGCGCGGCCGTCGGTCGTACGGCCGCGCACACGCGACCGCGGGGGGACTACGCCCCGTCGTCCCGGGGACGGCACCGGCACGCGATCCCGGGGCCCCCGAACGCGGCCTTACGATGGGTCCCATGACCGCTTCGCCTGGCCGCCGTGTCCTGCTCGCCGCCCCTCGAGGCTACTGCGCCGGTGTGGACCGCGCCGTGATCGCCGTCGAGAAGGCCCTGGAACAGTACGGGTCCCCGATCTACGTCCGCCACGAGATCGTCCACAACAAGTACGTCGTGCAGACCCTGGAGAAGAAGGGCGCCATCTTCGTCGAGCGCACGGAGGAGGTGCCGCCGGGCAACATCGTGATGTTCTCCGCGCACGGCGTCGCCCCGGTCGTCCACGAGGAGGCACGCCAGGGCCGCCTGGCCACCATCGACGCGACCTGCCCCCTGGTCACCAAGGTCCACAAGGAAGCCGTCCGCTACGCGGGCGAGGACTACGACATCCTCCTGATCGGGCACGAGGGCCACGAGGAGGTCATCGGCACCTCCGGCGAGGCCCCCGAACACATCCAGCTCGTCGACGGCCCCGAGGACGTCGCCAAGGTCCAGGTCCGCGACGAGTCGAAGGTGGTCTGGCTCTCCCAGACCACCCTCTCCGTGGACGAGACCATGGAGACCGTCGACGCCCTGAAGACGAAGTTCCCCGGGCTGGTCTCCCCGCCCAGCGACGACATCTGCTACGCCACCCAGAACCGCCAGCTCGCCGTGAAGCAGATGGGCGCGGAGGCCGAGCTGGTCATCGTCGTCGGCTCGCGGAACTCCTCGAACTCCAAGCGGCTGGTCGAGGTCGCGAAGCTCGCCGGGTCCCGTGAGGCCTACCTGGTGGACTTCGCCGGCGAGATCGACGAGGCCTGGCTGGAGGGCGTCACCACGGTCGGCGTCACCTCCGGCGCCTCCGTCCCCGAGGTCCTGGTCGAGCAGGTCCTCCAGTGGCTCGCCGAGCGCGGGTACGGCGACGTCGAGCTGGTCCGGGCCGCCGAGGAGTCCATCACCTTCTCGTTGCCCAAGGAACTCCGCCGCGACCTGCGTGAAGAGGCCGCAGCCCTGGTCGCCGAGCGCGGCGGCACGGGCACGGCGGACGCGTGAGCGTCTCCACGTCCCGCACCCCGTCCCGTAGGTCCGGGGCGTGACGGTCAGTCGTGCGTCGTAACGTGGAGCCATGCAGATCTTCGGCGTGGACATCGGTGGATCCGGGATCAAGGGTGCCCCAGTGGACCTGGGGAAGGGCGACCTGGCCCAGGAACGGTGCAAGGTGCTCACCCCGCACCCGGCGACACCGGACGGCGTGGCCGACGGGGTGAAACAGGTGGTCGACCACTTCGGCTGGACGGGCCCCGTGGGCCTGACCTTCCCCGGAGTGGTCACCGGTGGCGCCACGATTCGTACAGCGGCCAACGTCGACAAGAGCTGGGTCGACATGGACGCGCGTGCCCTGTTCAGCGGCCGGCTCGGCGGCCTGCCGGTGACGGTGGTCAACGACGCGGACGCGGCGGGCGTCGCCGAGATGCACTTCGGCGCCGGCCAGGGCCGACGGGGCACGGTCATCCTGCTCACCTTCGGCACGGGCATCGGCAGCGCCGTCTTCACCGACGGCGTCCTGATCCCCAACACGGAGCTGGGTCACCTGGAGCTGAACGGGCACGACGCGGAGACGCGGGCCTCGAGCAAGGCCAAGGAGGACCAGAACCTCACCTGGGAGCACTGGGCGCGCCGCGTGCAGAAGTACCTGGCGCACGTCGAGATGCTGTTCTCGCCCGAGCTGTTCATCATCGGCGGCGGGGTGAGCCGCAAGGCCGACAAGTTCGTGCCGCTCATCGAGGGCATCAAGGCCGAGATCGTCCCGGCGCAGCTGGAGAACAACGCGGGGATCGTCGGTGCGGCGATGCGGGTGTCCCAGATCCAGCAGGCGGGCGGGCAGGGGTAGGGGCGCGCAGGGGCAGGACGTACAGGACGTACAGGACCAGTCAGCCGCGGCGCCGTCGCCTCCGTACCCACCGCACCCGGCGTACGAGCACGATCACCCCGGCGACCAGCGTCCCCCCGTACAGCCAGCCCGCCTGCGTGGCGAGCCCGGTGACCAGGCCCATCATCCGGCTGAGGAACCCCGTGCCGCCGTCGGCGACCGGGAACAGGCCCACGGCGAAGGCGATGGGCACGACCACCGGCGCGGTCAGCAGGTCACCGCCGCGCATCCACAGCGCGGTCAGCACGCACACCGGCAGGAACAGCACGCCGTACACGGTGAGGGACCCCCCGAACAGCAGGTGGTCCAGGCAGCCCAGCAGGAACATGGCCGCCGTGCAGAACAGACCCCCGCCGAGCCCGGTCAGCCGGGGGTTCGGCACCCGCCGGACGGGCGGCGTCGGCCGGGCGACCCGGACCTGCCGCGGGTCCCGCTGCGCCGCCGGAGCGGGCCTGCGCACGTCGGCCGGGCGGCGCCGTGCCTGCGGCGGCAGCTGCCCGGGCGGCAGATGCGCAGGTGGCGGCGTGCCACGTCGCGGTCCGTCGTTCGGAGGTCGCGTTCTGTATTGCTCCATTGGACCAACTTAGGTCTGTTTATGTGCCGAATCACCCATCAGACACGCCGGTGAGGACGGCTTGGCCAGGCGTTCGATGCTCGCGGAAGCCCGCCGCCGGGACGCCGTAAACTGGGGGATCGGTCAGTGTCGGTCTCTGGCCCCTGGCACCCCCTGGCCCACTCATCTACGGGAAGTCGCAACGTGTCGCTCACGATCGGAATCGTCGGCCTGCCCAATGTCGGCAAGTCGACCCTGTTCAACGCCCTGACCAAGAACGACGTGCTGGCGGCCAACTACCCGTTCGCCACGATCGAGCCGAACGTCGGCGTCGTCGGCGTCCCCGACGCCCGGCTGGCCAAGCTGGCCTCGATCTTCGGCTCCGAGCGCATCCTTCCGGCCACGGTCGACTTCGTCGACATCGCCGGCATCGTGCGCGGCGCCTCCGAGGGTGAGGGCCTGGGCAACAAGTTCCTCGCGAACATCCGTGAGTCCGACGCGATCTGCCAGGTCATCCGCGCCTTCAAGGACGAGAACGTCGTCCACGTCGACGGCAAGGTCTCGCCGAAGGACGACATCGAGACGATCAACACCGAGCTGATCCTCGCCGACCTCCAGACCATCGAGAAGGTCCTGCCCCGCCTCCAGAAGGAGTCGCGGATCAAGAAGGACGTCGCTCCGAAGGTCAAGGCCGTCGAGGAGGCCAAGGAGATCCTGGAGAAGGGCGACACACTGTTCTCCGCGGGCATCGTCCAGGGCTCCGGCAACGAGGAGCTCCTCCACGACCTGCACCTGCTCACCACCAAGCCGTTCCTCTACGTCTTCAACGTCGACGAGGACGAGCTGATGGACGACGACTTCAAGAACGAGCAGCGCGCCCTGGTCGCCCCCGCCGAGGCGATCTTCCTGAACGCCAAGCTGGAGCAGGACCTCGCCGAGCTGGACGAGGAGGAGGCCCTGGAACTGCTGGAGTCCGTCGGCCAGCACGAGCCCGGCCTGGCCACCCTCGCCCGCGTCGGCTTCGACACCCTCGGCCTGCAGACCTACCTCACGGCCGGCCCCAAGGAGTCCCGCGCCTGGACCATCAAGAAGGGCGCCACCGCCCCCGAGGCCGCCGGTGTCATCCACACCGACTTCCAGAAGGGCTTCATCAAGGCCGAGGTCATCTCCTTCGACGACCTGGTCGAAACCGGCTCCGTCGCCGACGCCCGCGCCAAGGGCAAGGCGCGCATGGAGGGCAAGGAGTACGTGATGCGGGACGGGGATGTGGTGGAGTTCCGCTTCAACGTGTGAGCGGATGAAGCGAGCCCGCGCCGCTGACGTGGCAAACACACGGGTCAGAAGGGGTCGAACTCTCACGAGTCCGGCCCCTTCGGCAATCCCGTGCTGGATTGGTGCCGGATTTTCTGCCCCGACGTCAGAGTGCTCAGGTGTCGTACATGAGCGGGCTGAAAGCCGAGTGGGTCGTGGAGCCTGGCACAGCCGACTGAGTCGACTGAGCCGACGCCCCTTGTCACCTGCCATCGCGGCGGGTCCCGGTAAGTCCTTCTCCCAGTCCGCAGAATTCGTGGATGGCCCGGCCATCGGAGGCCAAGCAGTCAACGGTGACATCCCTAGTCAAAGGCTTGGGCGCGGCTTCGCCGCAGGTCAGGCTGGAGGTCCGGACGATTGTGATCGCTGCGTGACTGCGCGCTAGATGATTCGTCAAGCGTGCAGGTCAAAAAGGGTCGGGCTCTGGCGAGCCCGGCCCCTTCCGCGTTCCTGTGCTGACTTCAGTTGCCCCGCGGTGGGGTGAGCTTGTCGAGGTCCAGGTTGATCTCGAAGGGCACCGGGCGCTCGAGAGTGCCCCGGAAGATACCCGCGGGCGCGTAGACGCCAGTCGGTGCGTCGAGTTCGTAGACGTGTACGACAGGAGCGCCGTCCTCTTCCTCGATGCACCAATAGTGAGGAATCCTGGCTTCTGCGTATTTGTGCAGCTTCACCGTGCGGTCACGGTGGGCGGATTCCGGTGAGACGACCTCGATGACGAGCCGGACCTCTTCCGGCGCGTACCACGTGCGGTCCGGGTCGTACGGCGCGGTCGTCACGAGCAGATCCGGCTCCGGCCGGTTTCGCTCGTCGAGGCGGATCGTCATCTCCCGTTCGACCTCGAAACCGGCGGGCGCGGTGGTCATGAGTGTGGTGGTGAGGGAGGTGACGAGGCGGCCGTGCCAGGACCGCTGGGGCGACATCATGAAGACGAGGGCTCCGTCGATCAGCTCGGTGTGGCGTGGTGCCTCGGGGAGGCGGTCCAGGTCCTCCGCGAACCAGCCTTCCGCGCGCGGCGGGCGCATCCAGTCGGGCAGTGCGGTCATGCCTAAACCGTAGCGACTCGGCGAGGCCTGGGCCACGAGATCGTCAAGGGGTGAGCGCCCTTCCGGGCTGTCCTGAAAACCCCGGACCTGCCGCCGGTGCTGATTCTGTACTGATTCGGATCTTTCAGAAGCACGTTTCCGCAGGTGAGAGCGTTGTTGTAGGCATCCCGCTTCAGCGTGTGAGCGGGTGAACCAACGCCAGGTCGCTGGTCTGGTGAAAATGCCGGTCGGAAGGGGTTCGACTCTTCGGAGTCGGGCCCCTGGTTTCCCGTGCCGGGATGGCTGACCTCACAGGGCTGCCCGCCGACCCGGGCGAGTGTGCTGGTCATCGGCGAGGCGCCGCACTCACGGGCATCGTTGCGGCGGAGTTACCCGTATCGCTGCGTCCGTCGAAGGATCGCGGCTACCGGGTGGCAGATCCCTGCCTGCGCTGTGAGTGGCGGATTGCGGGCGAGGCGCGGGAGTTGGTGAGCGCGATCGAGCCGCAGACGTTGCGGAGAAGTCCATCGGGCTTCGGCCCTGTGGTGGGTCGGCCCTGGATCATCCGGCTGGATCTCAGGAGTGCTGAGGTGTCCTGGACGGTGGAGCGATGCCTGACGTGTACGACCCAGTGCCGGATCGGCCATGCTCCGGAGCCGGTCTGCGCAAGGGTGGTCACCCGAGGGCGGTCAGGGCGGTTTCGGCGGTGGCGACGACCGTGCGGGCCTGGTGTCGGACCTGGTGGTGTACGGGGACCCAGCGCGGGCGCAGGGATTTCGCGAAGTCCGTGCACCAGGTGGTGAAGAGGTCGTCCAGGTCGTGGTGCAGTCCGGGGGCGGCGGGGTCGTCGGACGCTTTCAGGAGTCGTAGGAGAAGTCCTGCGGCGCGCAGTGGTTGGCGGCGGGCGACGACGTCCAGGGCGGAGATCTGGGCTTTCGTCGGTCGGCGCGGGTCGTCCGGGTGCGAGGCTTCGGCGGCCTGCCGGGCGAGTGGGTCCCAGGAAGTGGCGACCAGGTCGTAGAGGCCGGCGGCCATCCACTCCAGTACGCGTCTGCACGGGTCGTCCTCGGCCGGTGGCAGGAATGCGCGGGCCTTGTCGAGGACGGCGGTCACCTGTCGTCCTTCCTCCCGTACCAGCCGGGACAGGCCGTGCAGGACGGGGACCGGTTCCGGGTGCGGGGACAGGTCGTCGGCCAGGTCGGTCGACCACATGGGCACTTCGACGATCGCCGTGACGCCGTCGTACCGCTGAGGTGCGCACCAGGTGGACAGAGCGATGTTCTCGGACCCGGCGGCCAGTCGGGCGGTGCCGTCCGGCGCAGGCAGGACGTAGATCCCTGGGGCGGGGTTCTCCCAGTACAGGGCGTCGAACGTGCCGTGCTGAAGCGGGATGCCGAGTTCCATGGCCGAAGTGCGGAAGGGTACGGAGAGCCCGGGGAGGTCACGGGTCAGCTGGACCCAGCTGCCACCCGCCTCGACGCTGTGCAGGGAGCACTGGAGGAACGGCCGTAGTTCGTCGATCACCTGGAACAACGCCTGGCTCTCCGGGAGTTGCCGCGACTCGATCGGCGCCCACTCCGGCTGTTCCGCCGCGACCGGGCGGTAGGCGGCGCGGAAGTACGTGCCCAGGGTGTGGTCGGGGCCGGCCGTCGCCTCTTCGATTCCCTGCGTCAGCGCGGCGCCGTCCGGGTCCAGACACAGGACGATGTTCCAGGTGACGAGGGAGGGATTCGTCGCCGGGGACGGACGGTCACCGCGTGCCACTTGCTCCGCCAACGCGAGCGCGGTCGCGCCGCTGACCGGCTCGTCCGGGTGGGGTCGGGCGACCACCAGGATGTGGCGCGGCCCGTGTCCCACGGACAGCATCAGGATCGGGCGGCCCGCGCGGGACGTGCCGATCCGGCGCAGGCGGCAGGACCCGGGGAACCGGGAGACCAACTGCCGTGCCGAGTCGGTGACTTCCGCGACCGTGGGATAACGGTCCATCGTCCGCGCCTGATCAGGAGCCGTCGTCACCAACACTGTCGCCCGTGGTCTTCTTGTTGTCCGGCGGACGGATCTCGATCTTGATCGGCATGCTGGTTCCTCCCGCCGACAGATGTGGCGTGCTCTGCTCCCTGTGCTCTTGTCAGCGTTCGCTCAGCCGGTGACGCTTGTCAATGTCCGTTGTCGTCCCAAGAAGTTGGGGCTGACGAGGTTGGCGCATGACCTTGCTGCGCTGGATGGATTTGCGGCCGCGGGACAGCGGGACACCCTGACCGCGCTGCTCGCCCGCTGCGTCAGGGTGCCGGCGGAACAGCGCCCGGGAGGCCCGGCCCCGCAGTGAACCCGGGCGCACCCGGGGGACTTGTGAACCCGGGTGCGCCCGGAGGAGTTGTGAACGCGGGTGCGCCCGGCGGGCTCGTGAACCCCGGCGGGCTCGCGAACCCCGGCGTGTCCGCGAAGCCCCGCGCGCCCGTGTACCCCGCCACGCCGTACGGCACCGGATCCGTCACCCAGCCCGCCACCAGCACCAGCCGTGACGCGCGGTCGACGGCGAGGAAGCCGAAGGGGCGGTCGAAGGCCGCGCGGACGACCGTCGTCTCGTAGCGGTACTGCGGGACGCCGCCCGGTGCCGCCATGACCGCCGTCACCGCGCCCGCCCGGAAGCCGAGCGCGCCGAACCGGGCGAGGGCGGACTGGCGGGCCTGCCCGATGGCGAGCGGGGTGTCGCTGATGCCGGGGAAGTGGCCCTGGCGCTGATCCTGGGCGGTGGTCAGCCCGAAGAGGGCGGCCAGTGCCATCAGGTCGTGATCGGCGCGCACCTCGTACGCCACCGTCGTCACGTCCAGCGCGACCGACTCCGGCGCGACGGCCGGCTCCCGCTCCACGTGCAGGCCCGGCCCGACGTGTCCGAGCGGGAGCCGCCCGCCCTCGGTGACCGGGAACGTGCGCTGTACGGCCCCGATCCCGGTCGCGAGCACCTGACCGGGTGTCATCCGCTCCTCGCCGAGCACCAGGTGGACGTCGATGCCGTTGTCGCCGGGCACGGTCAGTGCGGTCACGTAGCCGTCCGGCGAGTTCGTCACGCCGACCCGTTCCGGCCGTACGCTCCGGCGGTGCAGCCCGAGCAGCGAACGGCCCTGCCAGGGCCCGGCCTCGGGGCGCAGCATCGTCTCCGTGAACGGGTGCCGCCAGTCGGTGCGCAGTGCCAGAGCACTGGCCAGCACCATCCGCGCGTCCCGGGTCAGCCTCACCGGCATCCGCTCCACGAGCCCGCCGGTCCGCTCCGCCGCCCAGGCGTCCAGCCGCTCCTGCGCGGTGACCAGATCGTCCCCGAACACCCCCTGCGTCCGCGCCGGCAGCCCCGCCCGCCACTGCTCCCGCAGACGCAGTGCCTGATGCGTCCACAGCCCGAGCGCCGCGTCCAGCCCTGACACGTCCTCCAGCCCGGCCATCAACTCCCGTGCGGCTGCGGCCGCATGCTCCGCGGGAACCCCGAGCGCCGAGGCCAGCTCCGCCCGGGCCGGCCCCGTCGCGCCGTCCGCCAGGAAGGCCAGCAGGGGCCACACACCCGGCGCCGAGAACACCGTGCCCTCGGGAAGGGCGTGTGCCCAGCGGGCGGTGAGGCCGTTCACCGCCTGGACCGTCGCGCCGCCGAACCGGCTGCCCACCCTCATTCCGCCCCCACTTGTGTCCCGCTTACCATGCGCTGTCGAACGTCTGCACGGCCGTCGGCCGCTCGCCGCTCCCGCGGCTGCCGCCGCCCGACCCAGGAGCACGGTACCGGTGTCCATACCTCCGCCCCCCGACCCCCACCAGCCGTACGGGCCGTCCCAGCCGTCCCAGCCGGGGCCCCACGGGCTGGCCCAGCCGCCCCAGTCGCCCCAGCCGGGGCCCCACGGGCTGGCCCAGCAGGGACCGTACGGGTCGTCGCAGCCGTCGCAGCCGGGCCCGTACGGGCAGCCGTCGTACCCGCAGGAACCGCACAACCCCTATGCGCCGCCCGGGTACCAGCCGTGGACGCAGGGCTACAGCCCCTACAACCAGCCGGCGCCCGTCAACGGCCTCGCCATCGCCTCCCTCGTGATGGGCGTGCTGTGCTGCCTGCCGGGCGTGGGCCTGCTGCTCGGGCTGATCGCCCTGGGGCAGATCCGGCGGCAGGGGCAGCGCGGCAAGGGGCTGGCGATCGGCGGCTCGGTGCTGTCCGCGATCGGGATCGTCCTGTGGGTGCTGCTCGCCACCGGCGGCGCGTCCTACTTCTGGCAGGGGATCGAGGACGGCGCACGCGGCGGCGCGAGTGTCTCGCTCGTCAAGGGCGAGTGCTTCGACGCGCCCGGCGGCCGGCTCAGCGGCGAGACGTACGACGTCGACGAGGTGCCCTGCGCCGGGGAGCACGACGGCGAGGTGTTCGCCTCCTTCCGGCTGGGCGCCGGCGGCTACCCCGGCGACGAATCGGTGGCCGACACCTCGGACCGGCGCTGCTACGGCCTCCAGGACGCCTACGCGATGGACGGCTGGGCGGTCCCCGCGGACGTCGACGTCTACTACCTCACGCCCACCGAGGACAGCTGGGCGGCCGGAGACCGCGAGGTCACCTGCGTCTTCGGCAACACGACCGAGGGGCAGAACCTCACCGGCTCGCTGCGCAACGACGAGACCGTCCTCGATCCCGACCAGGTCGCCTACCTGAAGGCCGCCCATGTGCTCAACGCGGCCATGGACACGGCGCCGGACGAGAAGTACGTCGAGGACGACCTGCCGGGGCACAAGGCGTGGGCCGGGCGGGTGTCGAAGGCCCTGGCCGAGCAGATCCTGATGCTGCGCGGCCACTCCTGGCCCGCGAGCGCCCGCACACCGGTCACCGCCCTGGCCGCGAACCTGGAGCAGGCGCGCGTGGAGTGGGCGAAGGCGGCCATGGCCAAGGACGCCGACGCCTTCTACCAGCACTACGGCGCCGGCCTCGGGGCCGTCGACCCGGAGCGGTCCGTGCCCGCCCGCAAGGCCCTCGGGCTCGAGACCACCCCGCCCGCCGACGACGACAGCGGCTCGGGTGACGGTGGTTCAGGTGAAGGTGGCGGCTCGAGCGACGGTGGAGGCTCGGGTGAGGGCGGCTCGGGCGGCGCCGGAAGCGCGGCTGCCGAGGTGTGAATGCGCGCGCCGTGGTGTGACCGCCGGTAAAGCGGGGAGCTATAGCGGGGGGAAAGTGCCTGGGTAAAGCCCTCCCCTGGCGTATGTCATCACATCGAGTGATTCTCTGGCCTTTGCTTGCACGGCACAACCCAGGGTTGCCAGTCTGTTGCTGTCTGTACAACCTGATGGGAGCGGCCAGTGACTTTCGGTGAGCAGCCGGCGTACCTGCGCGTCGCGGGTGATCTCCGCAAGAAGATCGTCGACGGTTCACTGCCGCCCCACACCCGCCTCCCCTCCCAGGCCCGCATCCGCGAGGAGTACGGCGTCTCGGACACGGTCGCGCTGGAGGCCCGCAAGGTGCTGATGGCCGAGGGGCTGGTCGAGGGCCGCTCCGGCTCGGGGACGTACGTGCGCGAGCGGCCGGTGCCGAGGCGCGTGGCCCGCTCCGGGTACCGGCCCTCCGGTGGCGCCACGCCCTTCCGGCAGGAGCAGGCCGACGCGGCGGCGCGCGGCACCTGGGAATCCCGCAGCGAGCAGGCCGAGGCCGGAGCCGTCATCGCCGAGCGGCTCTCCATCAAGCCCGGTGAGCGGGTGATGCGCACCAGGTATCTGTTCCGGGAGGCGGGGGAGCCGCTGATGCTCTCCACCTCCTGGGAGCCCCTCGCCGTCACCGGTCGCACCCCCGTGATGCTCCCGGAGGAGGGTCCGCTCGGGGGCATGGGGGTCGTCGAGCGCATGCGGGCCATCGACGTCATCGTCGACAACGTCACCGAGGAGGTCGGCGCCCGCCCCGGCCTCGCCGAGGAACTCCACGTCCTCGGCGGCGTCCCCGGACACGTGGTCCTCGTCATCCAGCGCACGTACTACGCCTCCGGCCGCCCGGTGGAGACCGCCGACGTCGTCATCCCGGCGGACCGTTACCGGGTCGCCTATCACCTGCCGGTGAGATAGCGCGCGCGACCCGCGAAAGAACCGCGTATGGCTCGCGAAGAACCGCGTACGGCTCGCGAAGAACCGCGTACGGCTCGCGAAGAACCGCGCACGGCTTGCGAAGGGCCGCGCACGGCCTGTGAAGTAGCGCACACCGAGTACGCCGCCGGGGTGTGCCCCGTCGCCCGACTCGCGGTCCCGCCCTGTGCGGGCCGCTGCGATTCGGCCGTTCTGCCAGGTGGCGCGGGGTCCGTCCGGCATGTACCGCCCCACGGCATCGGCGTCCCAGGGGGGCGCGTCCGTTCTCGTGCGCCCCCTGCGTTCTGGCTGGTTGCGTACCTCTTTGTGAAAAGGCGTATTCGCTGCGTGAAGGTTGGGCGTACGCTCAGGCATATGCGGATTGCGGTTTCCTTAGGTGGGGTAAGGCGGGGGGCCCAGGACGGCACGGGGGTCTCCGAGCGCAGCCGGACGCGGGGGAGGGCGGGGCGGTGCGAGAAGGAACGGTGGGGGCGATGAGCGAGGGCACGGTCTCCCTGCCCTGGATCGTCATACGGCAGGACGACAACGGCAATCGCTACCGCGTGGGCCGGTACGCGACCCGCGCCGAGGCCCAGCGGATCGCCGACAGCCTCGACGACCGCGGTCACAAGCAGCTCTACTGGGTCGAGCGCATCGGTCAGAACGGAGACGGCACCCGCAACTGAGCGACGGTGCGCTCCCGTAGGCTCCGCACCATGACCGAACGGATCGTGGTGGTCGGGGCCGCGCTGCTCGACGCCGGCCGACTGCTCGCCGCCCGTCGCAGCGCGCCCCCCGAACTGGCCGGGCGCTGGGAACTGCCCGGCGGCAAGGTCGAGCCCGGCGAACTCCCCGAGGACGCGCTGGTACGCGAACTGCGCGAGGAACTCGGCGTCGAGGCCGAGACCGTCGAGCGCGTGCCGGGGGAGTGGCCGCTGAAGTCCCCCTACGCCCTGCACGTGTGGACCGCCCGGCTGCTGCCCGGCTCCGCCGCCCCGCAGCCCCTCGAGGACCACGACGAACTGCGCTGGCTCACCCCCGACCGGCTCTGGGAGGTGCCCTGGCTCGACCAGGACGTCCCCGCGGTCCGCGAGATCGCCACCCGCCTCGCCGCCGGCACGCGTGAGGGGACCGCGCGCCCGCTGTCCGCGAAGGCCGCCCCTCAAGGCCCGCCGCCCCACGGCCCCTCCTGAAGCACGCAGGATGCACTCGGCGCCTCCCTCTCCCCATGGGAGGGCCGGGTCACGCACCTTGTACGCCGTTCGTGCCACTGTGCGCCCACCCGCGCGGTACTGGCTCGCGCATACCGGGTATGTCCCAATTAACCCAGCGAAAACGGACAAGTGTGGGCTCGCAGGCCTGGGAAGTGATCGGCGTGATCGACACCGAAGGCGACTGTGCCGAGTGGACCTTTCCCGCGGAACCGGGTGCGGTACGCACCGCCCGGGCCGCGGTCCGCGGCCAGTTGCACGGCTGGCAGCTCGACTGCCTGGCCGATCTCACGGCTCTGCTGGTCAGCGAGCTGGTGACCAACTCCCTGCGGTACGCCACCGGCCCCATCGGCGTACGCCTGGTGCGTCCCGTCGGTATCGAGGACGCCCTGCTGGTGGAGGTCTCCGACCCGCTGCCGGACCCACCGCGCGAACGGGTCGCCCACCCCGAGGACGAGAGCGGCCGGGGACTGCAACTGATCGCCGGTTCCTCGCGCCGCTGGGGGACCCGGCCAGGTGAGATCGGGAAGACCGTCTGGTTCGAACTCGCGGTGCCCGGGTGAACCGGCGGCACACACGGATGGGGGCGGGGGCATGCCGGGGCGGCGGGGCGCACCGCGGGGTGTACATGCGCCGGTGTGCCGTCCATGGCCGATTCCCGCCGCGCAGACCATTCCCCGGTGCGTGATTCGAGGGCGTGTTCGCTGGTTAGAAGACTGGAAGTGTTGTCACCGCCCAGTCCGAAACACGGCTGGACCGAGCTGTGATCGTGAACACCGTGTCGTGCGGCGCCGTAGTGCTGGATACTGCGGGCAGCCGCCTCCGGTGACCGGTGCCGGACGCGGTGAGCTGGAGGGGACGGTTCGCGTGAGCGAGATACCAGCGAAGGCCACGGAGTCCGAGGACCCGTCGGACGGCGCGAGGAAGCAGGCCGCGGCTGGTGCAGTCATGCCCACGGACGTGCCCACGGACGCCATGTGGCAGAGCAGTCCGCCCGGCTCCATCTACGACTACATCAAGGTCGCGTCCTTCTCCATCGGCCCCGGGGGACTCGTCGACCAGTGGAGCCTTCGCGCGGAGCAGCTCTTCGGCATCCCCGCCGAGCGCGCCGTGGGCCTTGACCCCATAGAGGCCTTCATCGACCCCGACCTGCGTGACCGTGGCCAGCGGAAGATGGCCGAGATCCTCGACGGGCGGGAGTGGACCGGAGTGGTCCCCTTCCGCATGCCGGAGACGGCGGACGGGACGCGCGGCGAGGACGGGCTCGCCGAGGTCTACGTCATGCCCACCCGGACCGTAGAGGGGGACAAGGCCGCCGTCTGCATCGTCGTGGACGTCCGCACCCTGCGCAGCATCGAGACCGACCTCGCCGCCTCGCAGGCGATTTTCGGCCAATCTCCCTTCGGCTTCCTGCTGATCGACCCGGACCTGAGGGTGCGTCGGGCCAACATGCGGTTCGCGTCGACTTTCGGCGGGACTCCCGACGACCACCGGGGCAAGGGCGTGCACGACTATCTGCCGCGGGGCGAGGCCGAGCGGGTCGCGGCCACCCTGCGGCGGGTGCTGGAGACCGGCGAGTCGATCACCGACATGCACGTCACGGGCTTCGTCCCGGACTCCAAGGGGCGCCGGCACTGGTCCGTCAACCTCTACCGCGTGCACAGCGGCAGCGGCCGGCCCATCGGCGTCGCCTGGCTCGGCACCGACATCACCGCCCGGCGGGCCGCCGCCCGCGAGGCCGCCGCCGCGCGGCGCAACCTCGCCCTGCTCAACGAGGCCGGTGCCCGCATCGGTAACTCCCTCGACCTGGAGACCACCGCCCGCGAGCTCCTCGATGTCGTCGTGCCCGGCTTCTGCGACCTCGCCACCGTCGACCTCTACCAGGGTCTGCTCACCGGCGACGAGACCCCGCCCGGCCTCTCCGACGGCAGCGCGGAGCTGCGCCGCGTCGCCTTCGCCAGCGCCGTCTCCGACGGACCCTTCCCCGGCTCCGGCGAGTCCGTCGCGGTCGGCGCGGTCCACCACTTCCCCTTCAACTCGCCCAGCGCGGACGCCCTGCGCACCGCCCGGCCGCAGCGGGTCCCCGCCGAGGAGGGCGGGCTCGTGCAGTCCACGCTGGCCGTGCCGATGGTCGCCCACGACACGGTCCTGGGCCTGGCGCGGTTCGCCCGCACGAAGGGCAGCGAGCCGTTCGGGGACCGCGACCGGGACCTCGCGGTCGAGCTGGCCGCGCGCGCCGCCGTCAGTATCGACAACGCCCGTCTGTACCGCCGCGAGCACGAGCGCGCGCTGATCCTGCAGCGCTCCCTGCTCCCGCCGGGCGACCCCGAGGCCTCGGGTCTCGACATCGCCTGCCGCTATCTGCCGGGCAACGCGGCCACCGAGGTCGGCGGCGACTGGTTCGACGTCATCGAACTGCCCGGACATCGCACGGCGTTGGTGGTCGGCGACGTCATGGGCCGCGGTCTGCGCGCGGCGGTCGCGATGGGCGAACTCCGCACGGCCGTACGCACCTTGGCCCTGCTCGACCTCGAACCGGCCGAGGTCCTCTCCGCGCTGGACGAGATCGCCCGCGGCCTCGGCACCCCCGGCGGCGTCCAGCAGGCCACCCGGGCCGCCCGCCAGCCCCGCGACGCGGACCTCTCCGAGGTCTACCTCGCGACCTGCGTGTACGCCGTCTACGACTCCGTCACCCGGCGCTGTACGTTCGCCAACGCCGGGCATCTGCCGCCGGTGCTGGTCGAGCCCGGCGAGGCGGCCCTGATGCTCGACGTGCCGCCGGGAATGCCGCTGGGCGTGGGCGGCGAGCCCTTCGAGGAGGTCGAGGTCGAACTCCCCGAGGGCGCCCTGCTGGCCCTCTACACCGACGGCCTGGTCGAGTCCCGCGACCACCCCCTGGACGAGGGCCTGCAAGCCTTCGTCGGAGCCCTCACCGACCCCACCAGCCCCCTGGAGGACGTCTGCGACCACGTCCTCAACACCCTCGACACCCACCACGGCGAGGACGACATCGCCCTGCTCATGGCCCGTGTGCAGGGGCTGCCCGTCGAGTCCGTCGGCGACTGGACGCTGCCGCGCGAACCGAAGAGCGTGGGGCGGGCGCGGGAGTACGCGCGCGGGCAACTGCTCAGCTGGGGTCTTGAGGGGCTGATCGACACCACGGAGCTGCTGGTCAGCGAACTGGTGACGAACGCCCTGCGGTACGGCGAGGGCGACATCAGACTCCGCCTGCTCCTGGACCGCACCCTCGTCTGCGAGGTCTGGGACTCCGGCCTGGTCCAGCCCCGCCGCCGCCGCGCCCGCGACACGGACGAGGGCGGCCGCGGACTGCAACTGGTCGGACTCCTCAGCGCCGCCTGGGGCTCCCGCCGCACCCCCCGCGGCAAGACCGTCTGGTTCGAACTCCCCCTCCCCGGCGACGAGAACGTCCTCACGGATCCGGCGGAGGCCCTGCTGAGCCTGTTCTGACCGCCGGACCCGCCCACGCAGGCCAGGGAACTCGGGTCTCGGACTCACCGATCCGGCTGCGCCGGAGCGGGCAGCTCGTCAGGTGAGGAGACGGCGGCGGTTGCGCGTCCGGGGGCCGCCGAAGGAGGCCGGGGGGCCGGCGTCGGGTTCCTCGGCGAGGAGGATGCCGCCGAGGACGGCGCCCGGGAGGCCGGCGGGCAGGGGTTCGGAGGCGGCGTAGGGGTTGCCGTGGATGCGGACGTCGCGTTCGGCCAGCTCCCGGGCCTGCCGGGCGAGGGCGTCCGCCTCGCCGCTGTGGCCGGGCGGCTCGTGCAGGGATATCCCGGCAGTGCCGCTCGGGGTCGGTGTGCCCGCCACCACGCCCCCGTCCAGTGCCCGCACCGCCTCCGCCAGGCGGGTCCGGGCCTCCGCGCCCACCGCCCCCCGGTGCACGGCCACGTAGTCCTCCGCCTCGCCGACGGTGCTGCGCGCGACGAGCAGCGCGGCGGCCTCGATCACCCCGGACCGGCCCACCTCCAGCCGTTCCGCCGCCCGCGCGATCCGGCGCAGCGCGTCCAGGGGGTCGTACGGTCCCGCGGTCAGCTCCTCGCGTACGGCGGACAGGACGCCGTCGGCGTGGGCGAGGCGGGCGTGCAATTCACCGGCGGTGAGGAAGAGCGGCACGTCGCCCTTTCGTGCGGCCGCGGCTTCCGACTCTGCGCCGGTCAGCGCGGCCGGCACCATCCCGGCGGCCTCCCGTAGCTGCGCCGCGAGCCGTTCCACCCCGCCGACGAGGACGCCGGCCTGGGTGATCGCGCCCTCGGCGGCCCGCAGATGCCGGGCCGCGCGCCGGCCGTCGTGCGCGTCGTCCGCCTGCCGGGCCTCGTTGAGCCGGGAGGTGGCGAACACCAGGCGGTCCTTGGCCTGTTCGACGGATCCGATGACGGGTTCGGCCGCCGGGGGCCCGTACCGGTCGTGCAGCGCGGCGGCGGTGAGCTGGGCCGCCGCCGTTCGCGCGGTCAGCTCCCGGAACCGTCCCTCCGCGACCCCCAGCGCCTCGCGCACCCCCTCCTCCAGCCCCCGCAGCCGGTCCAGGGACTCGGCCTCGCAGTCCAGCCGCCGCCCGGCCTCCGCGCACCGCCCGACCACGCCGACGAGCGCCTGCCGCCGGGCCCTCGCGTTCGCCGGAACCCCCTCCTCGTACCGCCCCCATATCGCGAACGCCGCCGCCAGCTCCGTCTCCGCCGCGCGTACGGCGTGCCGGAACGGCTCGGCCTCCTCCTGCCCGAACAGCTCGGCCACGAAGGAGAGTTCCTCCCTGCTGCCGCGCACGCAGTCGTCGGCCAGCACCAGCGCGGCACTCGCCTGCCGCTCGGACTCGGCCGGAGAGGGCACCGCGGGCGCCGCCGACACCAGGCCCGGGGTCGTCCGGGTCCGCGCCCGCCGAGTGCGCCGCAGGTAGCCGTACCCGGCCAGCACCCCGGCCGCGCCGACCACCGCGACCGGCAGCAGCAGGTCCGTCGCCGACGTCGCCTCGTGCTCCGGCCCGGCGGCACTCGTGACCGGCCGGTCCGGGGTCGCGGGAACCGGATCTCCCGCACCGGCCGTCATCACCGGCAACGCCAGCCATCCGCCCCCGACGACGACACCCACCACGGCATGGGCCACCCGCACCCGTATCTGCGCCGCGACACGCCGGGGTCGGCCCCGATTCAGGGAGGACGTCACATTTTGGAGCGTATGGGCAGGTGGACGCCTCCGCGAGTGGGGCGGATACGGCTGGGGGACGAGCGCAACAGGGGGTCGGGATGGACACGCCACGGCACGACGGAACGGCAGACCCCGGGCACCCGCAGCCGACCCCGGCGCCGGCTCAAGATCCCGGCCACCGTCCCGCGTCGGTGTCACCGCAGGCTCCTGATCACCGCCCCACCCCGGCGCCACCCCAGGACCCCGGGCACCGTCCCGCCCCCCGCCGTCCCCGCCTCCGCGTTCTGCGCCGCATCCTCCTCGCCGCCCTCCTGGCCCTCCTTCTCCCCCTCCTCACCGCGGAGACGGCCCTCCGCCTCAACTACACCGGCACGCCCGACCAGAACACCCGCACCCGGCACCGCGACGCCCTCTGGCTGGGACACGCCTGGGTCGACGGCCGCAAGAGCGACGAGGACGTCACCGCCCTCGCGAAGCGCCTGAAAGGCACCGGCATCCGGGACCTGTACGTCCACGCGGGTCCCCTGGAGCACGACGGGACGCTCCCGGCGTCGGCCTACCCCAAGGCCCACCGGCTGATCGCGGCCCTGCACCGCGCGGCGCCCGGTGTCCGTGTCCAGGCCTGGCTCGGCGACAAGCTGGCGAGCGAGGACCGCGACGGTCTGCGCCTGGACCGGACCGGGACCCGCGCCGCGATCCTCCTCTCGGCCCGCCGGATCCTGGACGCCGGCTTCGAGGGCACCCACTTCGACCTGGAGCCCCTCCACTCCGGCGACCGGGACTACCTCGCCCTCCTCGACGGCCTGCGCACCCTCACCCGCGCCCGCCACGCACAGCTGTCCGTCGCCGCGCACCAGATCGACCCGCTCCCGGCGCTGCACTCCTTCGCGGGCGCGCTCACCGGCCACCCCAAGTGGTGGTCGCAGGCCTATTTCGGCCAGGTGGCCCGCCGCGTCGACCAGATCGCCGTGATGTCGTACGACACCGCGCAGCCGATGCAGGGCCTGTACGGCGGTTATGTGGCCCAGCAGACGAGCCTCGCCCTGGAGGTCACCCCCAAGACCACCGACCTCCTCATGGGCCTGCCCTTCTACCACGACGACAACCTCGGCCACTGGGCCCGCGCCGAGACCGTCCTCGCCGCCGTGCGCGGGGTTCGCCTGGGCCTGTCCCGCACCGACGCCGACCGGGCCCGTTTCGGTGTCGCCCTGTACGTCGACTTCACGGCGACGGAGGCGGACTGGCGGGCGTACCGGGAAGGCTGGTGCGGGTGACTCAACTCCGGTCGACGGACGGGGCCTTGCGCCCACGAACGTTCTCTCTGGCGCGAATGTGCCCCTGGTGGGACCATCCTCGTCATGCACATGTATCTGGTGGTGGGGGCATGGCTGCTGACCGCGGTGTTCGCGGCGGGTGGCATAGCGGGGATCGTGCGGGAATGGGTGCCGCCATGGCTGCGCCGGCGGGTGGTGCGGCCGCGGCTGTGGGGGTACGGCACCCTGGTCATGACGCTCGGGGTGAGCCTGCTCCTGCTGCTGGGGCCGTTCGAGGGCGCCGGGTTCGGCGCGGTCAGTTTCTTCGGGTACTGCGGGCTCGTCCTGGCCGGCGGGATCATGCAGGCCCTCTCCCAGCGACCTGGCGAGGGCCCTACGAAGTCCGCCTCCTGATCTTCGACCCCAGCCACACCAGCGGGTCGTACTTGCGGTCGACCGCCCGTTCCTTCAAGGGGATCAGGGCGTTGTCCGTGATCTTGATGCCCTCGGGGCAGACCTCCGTGCAGCACTTGGTGATGTTGCAGTAGCCGAGGCCGTGTTCGTCCTGGGCCGTGCTCCCGCGGTCCAGGCCCCTCTCGGCGGCCGCGTCGAGCGGGTGCATGTCCAGCTCGGCGACCCGCATCAGGAAGCGCGGACCCGCGAACGCCTTCTTGTTCTCCTCGTGGTCGCGCACCACATGGCAGGTGTCCTGGCACAGGAAGCACTCGATGCACTTGCGGAACTCCTGCGAGCGCTCCACGTCCTCCTGGAACATGCGGTACTCGCCGGGACCGACGCCGGCGGGCGGGACGAACGCCGGAACCTCCCGCGCCTTCTGGTAGTTGAAGCCGACGTCCGTCACCAGGTCCCGGATCACCGGGAACGCGCGCAGGGGCGTGATCGTGACGGTCTCCGACCGGTCGAACACCGACATGCGCGTCATGCACAGCAGCCGCGGGCGGCCGTTGATCTCCGCCGAGCACGAACCGCACTTGCCCGCCTTGCAGTTCCAGCGCACGGCCAGGTCGGGTGCCTGGGTGGCCTGCAGGCGGTGGACGATGTCCAGGACCACCTCGCCGTCGTTCACCTCGACGGTGAAGTCCGTAAGGCCCCCGCCCTCGGCGTCACCCCGCCACACCTTGAAGCGGGCCTCGTAGCTGCTCACTCGTACAGCTCCTCTTCGGCGAGGTACTTGACCAGCTCCTCCTTCTCGAAGAGGGCGAGCAGGTCCGGGCGGATGGGTTCGGTGGTCTCCCGGCTGAGGCGGATCTGGCCCCGGGCCGGGTCGGAGGCCGCGAGAGCCCCGGTGAGGTCGGCGAGGGCGCACAGGAGGTTCACGTTGCGCCAGCCGCGGTCCATCGCCGCGTGGTCTTCGCGGGTGTGGCCGCCGCGGGATTCTGTGCGCTCCAGGGCGGCCCGTGCCACGCATTCGCTGACCAGCAGCATGTTCCGCAGGTCCAGTGCCAGGTGCCAGCCCGGGTTGAACTGGCGGTGTCCCTCGACGCCGGCCCGGCGGGCCCGGACCCGCAGCTCGGCCAGCTTCTGCAGGGCCTCCTCCATCTCGCCCTCGCGGCGGATGATGCCGACCAGGTCGTTCATGGTCTGCTGGAGTTCCTGGTGCAGGGTGTACGGGTTCTCGGGCGGTCCGGCCTCGCCCGTCGTCTGCGCCGAGAAGGGCCGCAGGGCCTCCGCGGAGGCCGTGTCGATCTGCGTGTCGGAGACCGCCGGGCGCCCGGCCGTGGCCGCCGCGTACTCCGCCGCGTGCCAGCCCGCCCGGCGCCCGAACACCAGCAGGTCGGAGAGCGAGTTGCCGCCGAGCCGGTTGGAGCCGTGCATGCCGCCCGCCACCTCACCGGCCGCGAACAGCCCCGGCACCCCGCGCGCCGCCGCCGTGTCGGAGTCGACGGCGATGCCGCCCATCACGTAGTGGCAGGTCGGGCCGACCTCCATCGCCTCCGCCGTGATGTCGACGTCCGCCAGCTCCTTGAACTGGTGGTACATGGACGGCAGCCGGCGCCGGATCACCTCGGCGGGCATACGGGTCGACACGTCCAGGAAGACCCCGCCGTGCGGGGAGCCGCGGCCCGCCTTCACCTCGGAGTTGATCGCGCGGGCCACCTCGTCGCGGGGGAGCAGCTCCGGCGGGCGCCGGTTGTGGTCCGGGTCCTCGTACCAGCGGTCGCCCTCCTCCTCGGACTCCGCGTACTTCTCCTTGAAGACGTCCGGGACGTAGTCGAACATGAACCGCTTGCCCTCGGAGTTCCTGAGCACCCCGCCGTCACCGCGCACCGACTCGGTCACCAGGAGGCCCTTGACGGACGGCGGCCAGATCATGCCCGTCGGGTGGAACTGCACGAACTCCATGTTCAGCAGCGGCGCGCCCGCGAGCAGCGCGAGGGCGTGCCCGTCGCCGGTGTACTCCCACGAGTTCGAGGTGACTTTGAAGGACTTGCCGATGCCGCCGGTCGCGATCACGACCGCGGGTGCCTCCAGGACGAAGAAGCGGCCGGACTCGCGGTCGTACGCGAAGACGCCGCTCACTTGGCCCGCGGCGGAGCCGCTCCCGGGCGCCGTGTCCTTGAGGATCTGCGTGACCGTGCACTCCTGGAAGACCTTCAGCCGCGACTCGTAGTCCCCGGTCTCCTCGAAGTCCTCCTGCTGCAGCGCCACGATCTTCTGCTGGAGCGTGCGGATCAGCTCCAGGCCCGTGCGGTCGCCGACGTGCGCGAGGCGCGGGTACTCGTGGCCGCCGAAGTTGCGCTGGGAGATCTTCCCGTCCTTCGTGCGGTCGAACAGCGCGCCCCAGGTCTCCAGCTCCCACACCCGCTCCGGGGCCTCCCGCGCGTGCAGCTCGGCCATCCGCCACTGGTTGAGGAACTTGCCGCCGCGCATCGTGTCGCGGAAGTGGACCTGCCAGTTGTCGTGCTCGTTGACGTTGGCCATCGCCGCCGCGATGCCGCCCTCGGCCATCACCGTGTGCGCCTTGCCGAACAGCGACTTGCAGATCACCGCCGTACGCGCGCCCCGCTCCCGCGCCTCGATCGCGGCCCGCAGCCCGGCGCCGCCGGCACCGACCACGACGACGTCCCACTCCTGCCGGTCCACCACGGACATCAGCTCAGTCCCTCACTAGCCCTAGAAGAAGCGCGGATCGTCGAAGACCCCGGACGCGACGAGATAGACGTAGAAGTCGGCGAGCGCCACGCTCAGCAGCGACGCCCACGCCAGCTGCATGTGGCGGGCGTTGAGCCTTCCGACGAACTGCCACGCCTTGTAGCGCACGGGATGTCTGGAGAAGTGCCTGAGCTTGCCGCCGACGATGTGCCGGCAGGAGTGGCAGGACAGGGTGTACGCCCAGATCAGCACGATGTTGACCAGGAAGACGAGGGTGCCGAGGCCCATGTGGCCCCAGCGGTAGTGCTCGTCGCGGAAGGCCAGCACGGTGTCGTAGGTCAGCACGCCGGCGACCAGCAGCGCCGCGTAGAAGAAGTACCGGTGGACGTTCTGCAGGATCAGCGGGAAGCGACTCTCGCCGGTGTACTTCGCGTGCGGCTCGGCGACCGCGCAGGCGGGCGGGGACAGCCAGAAGCTGCGGTAGTACGCCTTGCGGTAGTAGTAGCAGGTCAGCCGGAAGCCGAGCGGGAAGATCAGGATGATGATCGCGGGGGAGATGGCCCACCAGCTGCCGAACAGGTCGGCGTTCGGGCCCGCGCGCATGGTCCTGCAGTTCTCCGCGAGGCACGGCGAGTAGAACGGCGAGACGTACGGCGCCGCGTAGTAGTGCGCGTTCGCGAAGGCCCGCCAGGTCGAGTACACGACAAAGGCGAACAGACCGGCCGCGGTGACGGCGGGCGCCAGCCACCAGCGGTCGGTCCGCAGATGCGCTGCGGCGATCGCGGCGCGCGTACCGGTGCGGACGCCGCCGCCGCTGTTCTGTTGGGGTTCCGTACCTGTGGCCAAGACAGGACTCCGGTCGGTTCAGGGGTGGGGGGGAGCGGGCCGTACGCCCACCGGGCGCGCGCCGGACGCGCTCAGGGTGCGTGCCGGTCGCGGGCGCCCAGACCCTCGTCGTCCGAGTCCGTCCACAGGCTGATGTCGTACGGCGCGTCGGAGATGCTGACGAGTTCGGGTTGCTTCGAGGCGGGGGTGTTCACCGACTCCCGCAGCAGCGTCACGCTCTCGCGCAGATGACCCGCGTCCATCCGGACGCGGCGCATCTCCAGACCGCTGCTGCCGATCTGCTTCTCCAGGTTTCCCAGCGACCGGTTGAGGTCGTCGAGGCAACGCTGGACGGATGTCAGTTCGTCGTGCACGGACATGACTTGCCCTCACTTCCGCGGGTGCTGCGGGCCCTGGGCGGCAACGTTCATGCGCCTTGGAGTGTTGCGCGTCACACCTGGTGCTGTGAAGAGATGTGCATCGATTGGCGCAGGCGCGTTGGTGCACATCTGCTCGGGTGTTGCGCCGCACGGGTGGGCTTGCCGACCTCGTCGCCGTGTCTCCCGCAGTCGCCGGATCCTTTCCTCTTCAGTGGGGCCATAGATCTGATCAGATCCATATACCGCCAAAAGTGATCATAACGCCCGAGGCTTCCCGGAGGTAGCAGAGATGTCCCACGACGGCGTAGACACGTGGCAGCGCCCCGAAGGGGCGCGGGGCTCCGCCGGTATGCGGCTGTGCCGCGGGGCGCGACCAGCCACGGCGGAGCCGCGGACGACCGGCAACCCGTCGGGGCGCCTTCCGCGGAGCGTCATGCGTTCGGTCGCCTTCCTCACCGCGGGCGCGCTCGCGGTCTGTGTCCTCGCCGGGTGCAGTTCCGACGAGGAGGCCACCAAGCCGCTCACCGGACAGGACATCGCCCTCGTCGCCCGGGACCAGGTCGCCTCGGGCGGCACGCTGAAGTGGGCCGTGGACGCCCTGCCGGAGACTCTCAACGCCTACCAGGCCGACGCCGACGCCGGCACCACCCGGGTCGCCCAGGCCGTGCTGCCGTCGATGTTCCGGCTCGACGCGAGTGGCCGGACGGTGGCCAATCCGGGCTTTCTGGAGTCCGCCAAGGTCATCGAGACCGAGCCGCGTCAGGTCGTGCAGTACAAACTGAACCAGCAGGCCGTCTGGAGCGACGGCCGCGAGATCGGCGCCGCCGACTTCGTCGCCCAGTGGCGCGCCCTGTCCGGCAAGGACAGCGCCTACTGGACCGCCCGCAACGCCGGCTACGACCGCATCGAGAAGATCGAGCGCGGCGCCAACGACCTCCAGGTCCGGGTCACCTTCTCCCGCCCCTACGCCGACTGGAAGTCGCTGTTCTCCCCGCTGTACCCGAAGGACGTCACGGGCACCCCGGACGCCTTCAACGACGGCGCCCGCCGCAAGCTGCCCGTGACCGCGGGCCCCTTCATGCTGGACAGGGTCGACACCGCCACGAAGGACGTCGTCCTCATCCGCAACCCGCGCTGGTGGGGCAAGCCCGCCAAGCTCGACTCGATCGTGCTGCACGCCGTACCCCGCGACCAGCGGGCCGCCTCGCTGACCGACGGGACCGTGGACCTCGCCGACATCGACGAGTCCGACCTGGGCCAGCTGGGCCAGCAGGGCGCGCTGCGCTCCTTCGACCTGCGCAAGTCGCTGGAGCCCGCCTACACCCAGCTCGCCCTCAACGGCGCCACGGGCCCCCTCGCCGACGAGCGGGTCCGCCGCGCGGTCGCCCGCGCCCTCGACCGCAAGGAACTGGCCAAGGTCGTCCTGACTCCGCTCGGCCTGCCCGCCGTCCCGGTCGGCAGCCACCTCGCCCTGTCCGGGCAGCAGGACTACGCCGACAACAGCAACGCCCTGGGCGGCCAGGACACCAAGGAGGCGCAGGCCCTGCTCTCGGACGCCGGCTGGGTGGCCGGCGGGCCGGTCAAGGAGCCGAAGAAGCCCGAGAAGGCCGCGGGCCCCGAGGCGAAGAAGGACGACGAGGAGGACCAGTCCGACGGCGGGACGGACGGCGCGTACATCGTCGGAGAGGACAACAAGAACCCCGACGGCAAGGACGACAAGAGCGAGCACCGCGGCCAGGGCGACCAGGGCGGCAAGCACCTCGCCCAGGACGGCAAGCAGTACTCGGGCGGCGCCCCCGGCGCCTACGCCCCGAAGGGCACCGCCGCCCCCGCCGGCGCGGTGGCCGGGCCGCTCGCCAAGGACGGCCAGGCGCTCGACCTGCGCTTCGTCCTCCCCTCGGGCGCCGGCTCGGACACCCTGAACACGGTGGCCCTGCGGATCTCCGCGATGCTGGAGAGGGTCGGCATCCGCACGACGATCACCAAGGTCTCGGACGAGAGCTACTTCAAGGACCACATCGCCTCCGGCGACTACGACCTCGCCCTGTACTCCTGGCCGTCCACCGCCTTCCCGGCCACCGACGCCCGGCCGATCTACGCCAAGCCGGTCCCGGCCGCCGACGGCTCGGTGAACGTCGAGCAGAACTACACGCGGGTCGGCACCGACCAGGTCGACCAGCTCTTCGACGAGGCCTCGTCCACGCTGGACGAGGACGAGGCGCGTGACCTGATCCGGAAGGCGGACTCCCGTATCTGGGCGGCGGCCGGCTCGATCCCGCTCTACCAGCGCCCCCAGCTGGTCGGCGCCCGAAAGGACCTGGTCAACGCGGGTGCGTTCGGATTCCAGACGCCGGTCTACGAGGACATGGGCTACCTGAGGAAGGGCGCGAAGACCGCGCCGAGCCCGTCCGGCCACTGATCGGAAAGGCACCCTGAGAGCCCTGCGGAGGCCGTCCCCCGCAGGGCCACGTACCATGGGGTGAGGCCGTGGCGTGTCCAGCCCGGCAGGGCCCGCGCAACACAGACGTCCGCGCAGGGCATTCCTCACACTCCGGGAGTACGTCGCAATATGGCCACGCGCCACGACATCCGCAACGTCGCCATCGTCGCCCACGTCGACCACGGCAAGACGACCATCGTCGACGGCATGCTGAAGCAGGCCGGCGCCTTCGCCGCCCACCAGCTCGAAGGCGTCGACGACCGCATGATGGACTCGAACGACCTGGAGCGTGAGAAGGGCATCACGATCCTCGCCAAGAACACGGCGGTCAAGTACCACCCGAAGGACGGCGGGGACCCGATCACGATCAACATCATCGACACCCCCGGCCACGCCGACTTCGGTGGCGAGGTCGAGCGCGGTCTGTCGATGGTCGACGGTGTCGTGCTGCTGGTGGACGCCTCCGAGGGCCCGCTGCCGCAGACCCGCTTCGTGCTGCGCAAGGCGCTCCAGCAGCGGCTGCCCGTCATCCTGTGCATCAACAAGACGGACCGCCCCGACTCCCGCATCGACGAGGTCGTCAACGAGACGTACGACCTCTTCCTCGACCTGGACGCGGACGAGGAGCAGATCGAGTTCCCGATCGTCTACGCCTGCGGCCGTGACGGCATCGCCTCGCTGACCAAGCCGGAGAACGGCACCGTGCCGGCCGACTCGACCAGCCTGGAGCCGTTCTTCTCCACGATCCTGGAGCACATCCCGGCCCCCACGTACGAAGAGGACGCCCCGCTCCAGGCCCACGTCACCAACCTCGACGCCGACAACTTCCTCGGCCGTATCGCGCTGCTCCGGGTCGAGCAGGGCGAGCTGCGCAAGGGCCAGACGGTCGCGTGGATCAAGCGCGACGGTTCGGTCGGCAACGTGCGCATCTCCGAGCTGATGATGACCGAGGCGCTCACCCGCAAGCCCGCCGAGGTCGCCGGCCCCGGTGACATCTGCGCGGTGGCCGGTATCCCGGACATCATGATCGGTGAGACGCTGGCCGACCCGGAGAACCCGGTCGCGCTGCCGCTGATCACGGTGGACGAGCCGGCGATCTCCATGGTGATCGGTACGAACACCTCGCCGCTGGTCGGCCGCGGCGGTACCGGCAAGGGCGCCGACGCGAAGGCGGCCGTGAAGGACCGCAAGGTCACCGCCCGCCAGGTCAAGGACCGCCTCGACCGCGAGCTGATCGGTAACGTCTCGCTGCGCGTCCTCGACACCGAGCGTCCGGACGCCTGGGAGGTCCAGGGCCGTGGTGAGCTCGCGCTCGCCATCCTGGTCGAGCAGATGCGCCGCGAGGGCTTCGAGCTGACCATCGGCAAGCCGCAGGTCGTCACCAAGGAGGTCGACGGCAAGGTCCACGAGCCCGTCGAGCGGATGACGATCGACGTGCCCGAGGAGCACATGGGCGCGGTCACGCAGCTCATGGGTGTCCGCAAGGGCCGTATGGACAACATGTCCAACCACGGCTCCGGCTGGGTGCGCATGGAGTTCGTGGTGCCCTCCCGTGGCCTGATCGGCTTCCGTACCGAGTTCCTGACCCAGACCCGGGGCACGGGTATCGGCCACTCCATCCACGAGGGCCACGAGCCCTGGTTCGGCAACCTCCAGACCCGTAACAACGGCTCCCTGGTCGCCGACCGCTCCGGCGCCGTCACCGCGTTCGCGATGACGAACCTCCAGGAGCGCGGCGTGCTCTTCACCGAGCCCGGCACCGAGGTGTACGAGGGCATGATCGTCGGCGAGAACTCGCGTTCCGACGACATGGACGTGAACATCACCAAGGAGAAGAAGCTCACGAACATGCGGTCGTCCTCGGCCGACTCGTTCGAGGCGATCGTGCCGCCGCGCAAGCTCTCGCTGGAGCAGTCGCTGGAGTTCTGCCGTGACGACGAGTGCGTCGAGGTGACCCCGGAGGCCGTTCGCATCCGCAAGGTCGTGCTCGACCAGCGTGAGCGCGCCCGCTCCGCCAGCCGCGCCAAGCACGGCTGATTTGAGGCCCAGTCCGGCGTGATCGCCGGGCAACCGAGCCCGGGTGCCCCCATCTTGGGGGCACCCGGGCTTTTTGCAACCGGTTTTCCGGACCCACACTGTCCGAAATGCGGAGATCTTCTTCCGATAGCCATGTAACACGTCCGTTTCGCGGCCTTCACCCGGGGAACGGTTTGTCCAGTTTTTGGAAGTTCTACAGGTGAGCTGTGACTGAATTGAGATTTAAAGACTGTGGTCGCCACCTGGCTCATGGCAGATAGTTAGCCGCGTAGCGCTCGGGTCAATGGGTCTCGCGCCGTGGGGACGGCGCCGACTCACGAGCACCAGGGGGTGTCTGACCCTCCGTCAGGGGTGTCGGAGGTAAGACGGAAACCCCCTCCTGTTGGTGAACACGTGAAGTCATGAGGAGGAACACCCATGCGCGGTGTCATACGCACCAGGTGGGTCGGGTCGTCGCTTCCAGTGGTGTGATCCGGCTGTAGAACTACGCGCGTCCGACTGCGGTTTCGCGCGATCTCAAGCCACCCGGACACCTCCCACACCCATACCTGTGAAACGGACGAACCGTGACAAGTCCTATCGACATCGAGGGCGGCGGGACATCGGTGGTCGTCGACGGCGAACCAGAGCCGAAGGCGAAGACCGAGTCCGTCCAGCTCGAAGGCCGGTCTCCCGGCCAACTGATGTGGATGCGCTTCAAGCGCGACCGCACCGGCGTGCTGTGCGCCATCGTGGTCATCGGCTACTTCGTCGTCGCGCTGGCCGCGCCGCTGTTGGTGAAGCTGTCGGGCACCAACCCGTACACCCTGTACGGCCAGGATCCCACCTACGCGGACAAGCCGATTCTCGACGAATTCGGGCTTCCGCTCGGCTACTTGGGCGGGATCTCGGGCGACCACTGGTTCGGTGTCGAGCCGCAGTACGGCCGTGACCTGTACGCCATGCTGGTGTACGGCATGCGCACCTCACTGTTCATGGCGCTCGGCATCACCGCCCTGGTGATGGTCACCGGTGTCGTCATCGGCCTGATCGGCGGCTACTTCGGCGGTCGTACCGACTACTGGATCGGCCGGGCCACCGACTTCTTCCTCTCCTTCCCGCAACAGCTGTTCTTCATCGCCTTCATGCCGGTCGTGACCTCGTTCTTCGTCGACCCCCGCGAAGAGACCCCGACCTACTTCCGGGCCCTGGCCATGCTGATCGTGCTGTGGCTGCTGGGCTGGATGGGCATGGCGCGTCTGGTCCGCTCCACCGTACTGTCCCTGCGCGAAAGGGAGTTCGTGGACGCGGCCCGGGTCTCGGGTGCCTCGCCCTGGCGGATCGTCCGCAAGGAGATCCTGCCCAACGTCGTCACACCGATCCTGGTGCAGTTCACGTACACACTGCCCAGCACCATCCTCAGCATCGCCTTCCTCTCCTTCGCCGGCGTCGGGTTCGTCGAGCCCACGCCCGACTGGGGCCGGCTCTTCGCCGCAGGCGCCCGGTACGCCGAGCAGGACCCGGCGTTCATGTTCTTCCCCGGAGTAGCGCTGGTGATCTTCGTCCTGTGCTTCAACCTCCTCGGGGACTCCGTACGGGATGCGTTCGACCCCAAGTCCGGCCGATAGGTCGTCCGTTGGGTGGGGGTGGCTGCCGCCCCCGCCGGCCCGTCGGCCGGCGCACGGCAGAACTCACGGTTAACAACACCGACAGGTAGGTGGATCGACACATGTTGTCTCACAGCTCGCGTAGAGCTCGTGCCGTCGTGATCGCCCTCGCGGCCGGCTCTCTGGTTCTGACGGCGTGCTCGAAGAACACGGGGGAAAAGTCCGGTACGGACTCCAAGAAGGACCAGAAGAACGCGGCGGTCCAGTCGAAGGCGGTCACCTACGCCGACGCGGCCGGTTCCACCGGCCCCGCCCAGGAGGTGCCCGGCGCCAAGCCCGGCGGCACCATCACGGTCTACCAGGAGGCCGGTCTCTCCCACCTGGACCCGGGCCAGATCTACGTCTCCGACGCCGGCCAGGTCGCCAACCTCCTCTTCCGCCGCCTGACCCAGTTCCAGGAGGACGACAAGGGCGACGTCTCGGTGGTCGGCGACCTCGCCACCGACTCCGGCAAGTCCTCCGACGGCGGCAAGACCTGGACCTTCACCCTGAAGGACGGGATCAAGGACGAGAACGGCAACGCCATCACCTCGGCCGACGTCCGCCACAGCGTCGAGCGCACGTACGCGAAGTTCATCTTCGACGGCCCGACGTACCTGCAGACCTGGCTGAGCGGCGCGGAGTACCGCAAGGCGCTGCCCGGCGGCGGCTTCGACGGCAAGCACCTGCCGAAGACGGTACTGGACACGCCGGACGCGAAGACGGTCGTCTTCCACTTCGACACCCCGCGCCAGGACCTGCCCCAGACGCTCGCCATGGCCGGCTACGCCATCGTCCCGGCGAAGACGGACACCAAGGAGAAGTACGAGAAGAAGCCGGTCTCCACCGGCCCGTACAAGATTGCCGAGAACAAGGCCGGCAAGACCCTGACGCTGGTGAAGAACACCAACTGGGACGCGAAGACCGACTCCGTGCGCCACCAGTACGTGGACGGCTTCGACTTCCAGTTCGGCGTCACCGAGTCGACCCAGACCAAGCGTCTGATCGCCGACGAGGGCAACAACAAGAACGCCATCCAGCTCACCGCGGGCGTCGAGGCCACCCAGATCCAGGACGTCATCAACAACCCCGAGGCCAACAAGCGCACGGTCAAGGGCTACCAGCCCTACGTCATGCAGCTGACCTTCAACCTCGACCGGGTCAAGGACCTCAAGGTCCGCCAGGCCGTCTCCTACGCGGTCAACTCCAAGTCCCTCATCGCCGGTGAGGGCGGTGCCTTCGGTGGCGACGTCGCCCCGAACTACTTCGCGCCGACCCTGCCCGGCTACGAGGCGAAGTACGACCCCTACGGCCGGCTGAAGACCCCGCAGGGCAACATCGCCAAGGCCAAGGAGATCCTCAAGGACGTCCCGGCCGCCGAGAAGACGCTCGTCTTCGCCTACAGCAACAGCGAGCCCGGCCAGAAGCGCAAGGTCGCCATCGAGGACGCGCTCACCAAGGTCGGCTTCAACGTCGTCTCCAAGGAGGTCGACGCCGCGAGCTACTACGAGCAGATCGGCAAGGTCAAGAACCCGTACGACATGTACATCAGCGGCTGGGGCCAGGACTGGCCCTCCCCGGCCACGGTCGTCACGCCGATCTACGACGGTTCGCAGGTCTTCGACGGTTCCTCGAACTACTCGCACGTCAAGGACCCGACGGTCGACGGCCTCATCAAGAAGGCGCTGTCCCAGCAGCCGACCGAGGCCGCCAAGACCTGGAAGGAAGCCCAGCACTACCTGCTGGAGAAGATCGTCCCGGCGGCTCCGCTGTGGTACACGAAGCAGTTCCAGCTCTCCGGCTCCAACGTCGGCGGTGCCCGCTACGGCTCGGTGTCCAGCCTCATCGACATCAACCGGCTGTTCCTGAAGTCGTAAGCCACGGCTGATCGCGGGGGCACGGACGGTCGTGCGTGCCCCCGCGATCCGAGCGAACCCTCTTCCACCGTCCGACCAGAGAGCAGCCTGCCCGCCATGCTTCAGTTCATCGTCCGGCGCACGGTCGGCGCCGCCGTCACGCTCTTCCTCATCGGCGCGGCGACGTTCTTCCTGTTCGTGGCCGCACCTTCCGACTACGCATCCCTGGCCTGCGGCAAGGACTGTTCGACCCAGCGGCTGGCGGACATCCGGGACGCCCTCGGCCTCAACCTCCCGATCGCCCAGCAGTTCTGGGACTTCATGTCCGGCATCGTCATGGGCCGCGACTACCCGACCGGCCACTGCTCGGCTCCGTGCCTGGGCGTGTCGTTCTACTCCGGTGACATGGTGTGGAGCACCATCATGGACCGGTTCCCGCTGACCCTCACGCTGACCGTCGGCGGCGCCATCGTCTTCCTCATCCTCGGCGTCGGCTCAGGCATGATCGCCGCGTATCGCAGAGGAACGGTGACGGACAAGGTCGCCACAGGCGCGTCGATGGTGCTGAGTTCGTTCCAGATCTACTTCCTCGGCCCGATCGTGCTGACCGTCTTCGTCTACAGCACGGGCTGGATGGAGGACCCGCAGTACGTCCCGATCACGCAGGACCCGGTCGGCTGGTTCGTCGGCATGTCGATCCCCGTGTGTGTGATGGCCAGCATCTTCACCGCCCAGTACACCCGTATGGCGCGCTCGTCGATGATCGAGCAGCTGGCTGAGGACCATGTGCGCACCGCCCGCGCCAAGGGCATGTCCCGCAAGTACGTCTTCTTCCGGTACGCCTGGCGCGGCTCGCTCATCCCCATCGTCACCGTCTTCGGCATCGACCTCAGCGCCCTGCTCGGCGGCGCCGTCGTCACCGAACTGACCTTCTCCCTCCAGGGAATCGGACGGCTCGCCGTGGACGGCGCGGTCCACAAGGACCTGCCTCTGACCATGGGCGTCATGCTCTTCGGAGCCTTCTTCATCCTGATCCTGAACATCCTCACCGACATCACGTACGCGTGGATCGACCCGCGCATCCGGCTCTCCTAGGAAGAACCCACCACCGTGACCACAGTGACCAAGGCCGAGGACGCGCCGGCCCCGACCGGGCCGGACAGCTTCCTGTCGGTACGCGACCTGCAGGTGACGTTCTCGACGGAGGACGGCCTGGTCAAGGCCGTCGACGGACTCTCCTTCGACCTGCACCGCGGGAAGACCCTCGGCATCGTGGGCGAATCGGGCTCGGGAAAGTCGGTCACCAACCTGACCATCCTGGGACTGCACGACCCGAGGAGCACCACGATCGACGGTGAGATCGTGCTCGACGGCAAGGAACTCATCACCGCGACCGAGAAAGAGATGGAGAAGCTGCGCGGCAACCGCGTGGCGATGATCTTCCAGGACTCGCTCACCGCCCTGTCGCCCTACTACACCATCGGCCGGCAGATCGCCGAGCCGTACATGAAGCACACGGGCGTCTCCAAGAAGGCGGCCTGGGAACGCGCGGTGGAGATGCTGGCCAAGGTCGGCATCCCGCATCCCGCCCAGCGGGCCAAGGACTATCCGCACCAGTTCTCCGGCGGTATGCGCCAGCGCGCGATGATCGCGATGGCCCTGGTGTGCGACCCCGACCTGCTGATCGCCGACGAGCCGACCACGGCCCTGGACGTCACGGTCCAGGCCCAGATCCTCGATCTGCTCAAGGACCTCCAGCGGGAGTTCGGTTCCGGCATCGTCTTCATCACCCACGACCTCGGCGTGATCGCCGACATGGCCGACGACATCATGGTGATGTACGCGGGCCGCGCGGTGGAGCGGGGCACGGTCGACGAGGTGCTGCGCAGGCCCCAGCACCCGTACACCTGGGGTCTGCTGAACTCGATGCCGCGCCTGGACGCCGATCCGACCGCGGCGCTGACCCCGATCCCGGGCGCCCCTCCCTCGCTGCTCCACCCGCCGTCGGGCTGCCGGTTCCACCCTCGCTGCACCTTCCAGGACCGCGTCGCGGGCGCGGGCCGCTGTGTCAACGAGCGGCCGCTGCTGGCCCCCGACCGGGCCTCCGCGTGCCATCTCACCGCGGAGCAGAAGCAGACCATCTTCATCGAAGAGATCAAGCCCCGGCTCGGCTAGGGGATAGGAGAACACCGTCATGACAGAGGACCTGGTCCTCCCGGCCCCGAGCCAGAAGGCCGCCGGCGCGGACGGGGAACCGCTGCTGGAGGTCGCGGGGCTGACCAAGCACTTCCCGGTCAAGGGCGGGTTCCCGATCCGCCGTACGGTCGGGAACGTGCAGGCCGTCGACGGCATCGACTTGACCGTGCACGTGGGCGAGAGCTTCGGGCTGGTCGGCGAGTCGGGCTGCGGCAAGTCGACCACCGGCCGCCTCATCACCCGTCTGCTGGAGCCGACCGCGGGCAAGATCTCGTACCGCGGTCAGGACATCACCCACGCCTCGCGCAAGCAGCTGGCGCCGGTCCGCTCCGAGATCCAGATGATCTTCCAGGACCCGTACTCGTCCCTGAATCCCCGCCAGACGGTGGGCACGATCATCTCCGGGCCGATGGAGATCAACGGCATCAACCCGGAGGGCGGCCGGGAGAAGCGGGTCCGCGAACTCCTGGAGATCGTGGGCCTGAACCCCGAGCACTACAACCGCTTCCCGCACGAGTTCTCCGGCGGTCAGCGCCAGCGCATCGGCGTGGCACGGGCGTTGGCCCTGGAGCCGAAGCTGATCGTCGCCGACGAGCCGGTCTCCGCGCTGGACGTCTCCATCCAGGCGCAGGTCGTGAACCTGTTGCAGCAGGTGCAGAAGGACCTGGGCATCGCGTTCCTGTTCATCGCCCACGACCTGGCGATCGTGCGGCACTTCTCGCAGCGCGTGGCGGTGATGTACCTGGGCAAGATCATCGAGGTCGGCGACCGCGAGTCCATCTACACCCGACCCCGCCACCCGTACACCCACGCCCTGCTGTCCGCCGTCCCCGAGGTGAGCCTCACGGAGGACGACACACCGGCCCGCGAACGCATCCGCCTGGCCGGCGACGTCCCCTCCCCGATCAACCCGCCCTCCGGCTGCCGCTTCCGCACCCGCTGCTGGAAGGCGCAGGACAAGTGCGCGACCGAGGAGCCGCCGCTGGTCCAGATCTCCGGGAACCGGAGTGGCCACCTGACGGCCTGCCACTTCCCGGAGGAGCCGACGATCGAGGCGCGGGACGAGGACGTGATCCTCGATCCGGCGCTGCAGGCCCTGGAGGCCGAGGCCGAATCCGGGGCGGACGAGCCGGAGGACAAGAAGTAGCGTCCGCTCCTGAGAACGTCATGGACGAAGAGAAGGCCCGCACCTGGGGAGGTGCGGGCCTTTCCCCTGGACCGGACACTCAAGGGCTCGGGTCAATGGGCCTGTGAAAGTCCGTTCCGCAAGGCGGCTGCTGACGGGAAAGGGGTGTGTCAGGCAGCCGTCTCGGGGTTCTTGGAGAGGCGGGGGGCCGGTACGGTCTCCGCCGTCTCAGGATAGTGGCAGGCGGTGAGGTGGCCCGCCCTGTTGCCCTCGACCTGGACCAGCGGCGGGGCCTCCGTCGCGCACTTCTCGGTCGCCTTCCAGCAGCGGGTGCGGAAGTGGCAGCCGGAGGGCGGGTTGATGGGGGAGGGCACGTCGCCGGTCAGGCGGATGCGCTCGCGCGGCGCCTCGTCCACCGTGGCCTCGGGCACGGCGGACAGCAGGGCCCGCGTGTAGGGGTGGCGCGGGTTGCCGTACAGGTCGTCGCGGTCGGCGATCTCGACGATCTTACCCAGGTACATGACCGCGACGCGCTGCGAGAAGTGCCGCACGATCGCCAGGTCATGGGCGATGAACACGAACGCGATGCCGAGTTCCCGCTGGACCTTCTGGAGGAGGTTGACGACCTGCGCCTGGATGGAGACGTCCAGCGCGGAGACCGGCTCGTCAGCGACGATCAGCTTCGGGTTCAGGGCGAGGGCGCGGGCGACACCGATGCGCTGGCGCTGGCCGCCGGAGAACTCGTGCGGGAAGCGGTTGTAGTGCTCGGGGTTCAGGCCGACGATCTCCAGGAGTTCGCGGACCCGGTTCTCGTGGCCGCCCGGCGGGTTGATGCCGTTGATCTCCATCGGGCCGGAGATGATCTTGCCGACCGTGTGCCGCGGGTTCAGCGAGGCGTACGGGTCCTGGAAGATCATCTGGATCTCGGACCGGATCGGCGCCAGCTGCTTGCGGTCGGCGTGGGTGATGTCCTGGCCGCGGTACGAGACCTTGCCCGCGGTCGGCTCCAGCAGGCGGGTGATGAGCCGGCCGGTGGTCGACTTGCCGCAGCCGGACTCGCCGACCAGGCCGAGGCTCTCGCCCTCGGCCACCTGGAAGTCGACTCCGTCGACGGCCTGGACGTGCCCGACCGTACGGCGGATCGGGAACCCGCCCTTGATCGGGAAGTGCTTGGTCAGCCCGGAGACGTCCAGGAGGGGAGTGGTGGTGCTCATGGTCGTGGGTTCCCGTCTCTTGTACGTCTCAGAGGGCCTTGCCGGCGACCGTGCCGGTGAGGTACTCGCGGCGCTGCTCGTCGGTCAGGTGACAGGCGCTGCCGCGGCCGTCCAGGATCTCCAGCACCGGGCTCTCCTTGGAGCACCGGCCTGACTCGACCTTGTCGGCGAAGGCGCAGCGCGGGTGGAAACGGCAGCCGGACGGCGGGTTCAGCAGCGAGGGCGGCGAACCCGGGATCGGGTTCAGCGGCACGTCGACCGGGCCGTCCAGGCTCGGCATGGAGCCCAGCAGACCGTAGGTGTACGGGTGCTGCGGGGTGCGCAGCACCTCCTCCTTCGGGCCGCGCTCCACGCACCGGCCGCCGTACATCACCAGCACGTCGTCGGCGATGTCCGCGATCACGCCCAGGTCGTGGGTGATGAAGATGATGGCCGTGCCGAACTCCTTCTGGAGGTCCTTCAGCAGGTCCATGATCTGGGCCTGGACCGTCACGTCGAGCGCCGTCGTCGGCTCGTCGGCGATCAGCAGCTCCGGGTCGCACACCAGCGCCATGGCGATCATCGCGCGCTGGCGCATACCGCCGGAGAACTCGTGCGGGTAGTTGTCCACCCGGCTCTCCGGCTGCGGGATGCCCACCCGCCGCAGCATCTCGATCGCGCGCGCCCGGGACTGGCTCTTGGAGGCACCGGTGTGCTTGCGGTACACCTCGCCGATCTGCGTGCCGATGGTGTGGTACGGCGACAGCGAGGCCAGGGCGTCCTGGAAGATCATCGCCATCTTGTTGCCGCGGAGCTTCTCGAGGGTCCGCTCCGAGGCGCCGTTCAGCTCCTCGCCGTCCAGCTCGATGGAGCCCTCGACCTTGGTGCTGTCGGGGTTGTGCAGGCCCAGGATGGTCAGGTTGGTGACCGACTTGCCGGAACCCGACTCGCCCACGATGCCCAGCGTCTTGCCGCGTGCGAGGTCGAAGGAGAGACCGTCGACGGCCTTGACGGTGCCGTCCTCGGTCGAGAAGTGCACCTTCAGGTCCTTGACGGACAGGAAGGGCTGCGAATCGGTGCTCGTCACGGGGACGCTCCAGAGGGGGGTGATGCGGGGTAGCTGGTGGGGGCGGGCGGGGTCAGGCGAGCCGGATCCGCGGGTCGATCATGGCGTAGCAGGCGTCGACGACGACGTTGGCGATCACCACGAAGGAGGCGGTGAGCACCATCACGCCGAGCAGCATCGGCAGGTCGTTCGTGGTCACGGACTTCACCGCGAGCATGCCGAGGCCCTGGAGGCTGAAGGTCTTCTCGGTGATCATCGCGCCACCGAGCAGCACGCCCATGTCGATACCGAAGATGGTGACGATCGGGCCCATCGCGCCGCGCCAGGCGAAGCGGAAGAAGACGTTGCGACGCGACATGCCCTTGGCGCGGGCGGTGCGGACGTAGTCCTCACTGAGCGTCTCGACCAGCTGGGAGCGGGTCATACGGGTGTAGTTGGCGGTCCAGATCAGCGCCAGGACCAGCCAGGGGACGAGCAGTCCGGTGAACCAGCTCGCCGGGTCCTTGACGAAGGAGGTGTACGAGGGCTGGTCGAGCCAGTGCGTCTGGTAGACGAGGAGGTACAGGGCGACCGGGCCGACGAAGTAGATCTGCATCGACGAGGCGACCAGCGAGGCGGAGCTGGCGATCTTGTCCGTGGCCTTGCCCTGCCGCACGGCGGCGAGCATGCCGGTGCCGATGCCGAAGAGGAGGAAGACGACCGAGGAGCCGAGGGCGAGCGAGGCCGTCGTCGGGAAACGGTCCCAGACCGTCGCGAGGACGGGCTCACGGTTGACGAACGAGTAGCCGAGGCACGGTGCGTCGCAGTGGCCGAAGCTCGCGTAGTCCCGTCCCACGAAGATGCCCGACAGCCAGTGCCAGTACTGGACCGGCAGCGGGTCCGTGATTCCCATGTTGTGCCGGATGAGCTCGAGCGTCTCAGGCGTGCAGACCTTGCCGCAGGCGATCCGGGCGGGGTCGCGCGGCACCGCGTAGAAGAGCATGAACGTGACCGCGCTGATGATCAGCAACGTGATCACGGCGCCGAGGAGCCGGCGGACGAGGAAGCGAAGCATGGGGGTTGGCTTTCCTGGGAGGGCCGTCGTGCGGAGCGGGCCGGGCCGGGGGTGACCGGAGACCCGGTGGACGAGCCGAGGGTGGGGCGGCCGGAGCCGCCCCACCTCTCAGGGATGGATCAGGCCTTGACGTACATCTTGTAGAGCATGCAGCCGTCGAAGTTCGGGTCCATCTTCACGTTGCCGAGCTTCGAACCGTGCAGGTACAGGCGCTTCATGTACACGTCCGGGATGAAGGCACCCAGCTCGGTGACCTGCTTGTCCAGTGCGGCCCACATGGCGTTGGCCTTGTTCTGGTCCGTCTCCGCCGTGGCGGCCTTGATGGCGGCGTCGACGTCGGCGTTCTTGAGGTGGCAGTAGTTGGTGCCCTGGTCCACCACGTTGTGGCTGTCGAACAGCGGCTGGAAGACCGAGTAACCGGTCGGCCAGTCGGCGGACCAGCCGCCCCAGTAGATGTCGTACTCGTTGTCGATCTTGCCGATCTGGTCGTACCAGGTCGTGGAGTCGATGCCCTTGGTGACGACGTCGAAGCCGGCGGCCTTCAGGGCGTTCTCGACGACGACCTTGACCTTGGCGTTGACGTCGTCCTGCTGGTAGGCGTAGACGATCTTGGTGCCGAGCTTGCCGGCCTTCTTCAGGACCGCCTTGGCGGCGGCCGGGTCACCGGCGGGCTTCGCCAGCTTGCCCCAGACGTCCTGCGACTCGTAGCCGGCGACGAGCGGGCTCATGACGCCGGTCGCGTAGTCACCGCGGTGCGCGCCACCCTGGAGCTGGCGGATGCCGGCGGTCGGCCAGGCGCGGATGATGGCCTCGCGGACCTTGATGTCGGTGACGCGGGTCTGGTTGATCCAGTAGACGCTGGTGCCGCTGCTCAGGTCCTCGAAGAGGCGGTCCTTGGCCTTGAGGGTGGCCTGCTGGACGCGGTCCTGCGGGACGGTGCGCCAGGAGACGGCGTACTGGTCCTTGCCGGTGTCGGCGATCAGGCGGTCGGCGGCGGTGGCCGCCTCGATGCCGAAGGTGAAGTCGAACTCGTCCGGGTACGCGTTGCGGATCGGGTCCGTGTTCGGGTCCCAGTGCTCGTTGCGGACGAGCACCATCGACTTGTCGGTGGTGTGGGACTTGACCTTGTAAGGACCGTTGGAGAACGGCTTCTTGTCGTAGTCCTGCTTGGTGTCGTGCTTCGCCTGGGTCGGCGCGTAGGAGTGCATCGCGACGACGTAGTTGAAGTCAGGACGCGCCTCGGAGAGGTGGAAGGTGATCGTCTTCCCGCTCGTCACGATCGACTTGAGGTGCTTGTTGCCCTTGAAGGGACCCGGGTAGGACTTGCGGTAGTCCTGGGTGCCCGTCAGCCAGGACTGGACGTAGACGGCGCCCTCGGTGATGAAGCCGGCGAACGCGCGCTCGATGCCGTGGCGGACGTCGTCGACGGTGACGTCGGAGCCGTCCTCCCACTTGACGCCGTCCTTCAGGGTGAAGGACCAGGTCTTGCCGCCGTCCTTCATGGTGCCCGTGTCGGTGGCGAGGTCACCGACCAGGGTCTGGGAGCCGTCGTCGCCGACCTTGTAGCCGGTCAGGGTGCGGGAGAGGACGACCACGGCCAGCGAGTTCCAGGCGTAGTAGACGCGCTGCGGGTCGAGGTGCGAGAAGTCGTCGTCGTTCAGCAGGGAGACCTTGCCGCCCTTCTTGGCACCGGTGACCTCCGGAGCCGGGCCCTTGGAGTCCGCCGCCGTGCCGATCTTGACGGAGGTGGTGTGGGCCTTGGCCGCTTCCTGCTTGCCGGTGCCGCCCGAGCTGCTGGTGTTACCGCTGCTGCACGCGCTCAGCACCGTGGTGGAGGCGGCGGCCACGCTGGTGGCTATCAGGAAGTTTCTGCGCGAGAAGGACATCGCATCCTGCCTTGAAGTGAGTTGATGAGAGAGATCCGGCACCGCGGCGTCCTCGCCGCGGTCCTGAACAGAGCCGGAGTCAGCGCTTGGTCTTCGGGTCGAGTGCGTCGCGCACCGAGTCACCGAGGAGGTTGAACGCCAGAACGAAGATCACCATGGAGAGGCCGGGGAAGAGCAGGTAGGTGATGTCGTCCTGGTAGACCTGAGCCGCGCGGCCGAGCATGACGCCCCAGTCCGGCGTCGGGTCCGAGATGCCCACGTTGAGGAAGGCGAGACCGGCCTCCGTGGTGACCATCGCGGGGAGCAGGAGCGTCCCCTGGATCAGGATCGGCGTCCACAGGTTGGGGAGCAGTTCCTTGAAGATGATGCGAGCCGGGGAGGCGCCCGTGACCTTGGCGGCCTCGATGAACTCCCGCTCGCGCAGGGCCAGCACCTGACCGCGCAGCAGTCGGGCGATGGAGGCCCAGCCGAAGACCGTGAGCAGCGAGATCAGCGAGACGACGACGATCCAGGTCGGCGTGTCCTCGTTGGGGGCCACGAACAGGCTCAGGACGACGGGCGTGAAGGCCACGAAGAAGAGCTGCTGCGGGAAGGCGAGCAGGATGTCGATGACCCGGCCGAAGAACCAGTCCGTCTTGCCGCCGATGTAGCCGGCCGTCACGCCGATGATCACGCCGACGAGCATGACGAGGAGCGTGATGCCGGTGGAGATCAGCAGCGAGTTGCGGATCGCGTAGATCAGGAACGTGAAGACGTCACGTCCCAGGCCCGGCTCGATGCCGAACCAGAACTCGCTGTCGATGCCGCCGTTCGGCTTCACCGGGTAGCTGTTGTCGGCGATCAGGTCGGGGTTGCCGAGGCCGTACGTCGTGTACGGGTCCTTGCCATAAAGGTTGGCTATCAACGGCGCGGCCAGCGCGACCACGAAGAAGGCGATCACGATGATCGCCGAGATCACGCCCGTACGGTCCCGCTTGAAGCGACGCCAAGCCAGCTGCCCGGGGGACCTGCTCTCGCTGCCCTTCGAACCAGGAGAAGAAGGTGCCTTCTCAACGGTCTCGTCGGTCACCTCAAGCGAGGCAGCCGCAGATGGAGTTGGGGGGGTCATGGTGCTCCTGGCCCAAGGGAGGGTCTGATGACTCCGCAGGGCGCTCCCCTACGGGCTAGCCGGACTTTTTCAACGCAATTCATTCACGGTCAATAAATTCTGGCGCGCCTTGGTCTGCTCTTTACCTTCTTGACCTGTCCTTGATTCTTCTGTAGCTACGCGGGTAGCACGCCGTTATCATTTCGTGCTTCTCATCGGGCCAATCGGACTATTCGGGCAACGAGTTCGTTATGCGGACGCGAGTGTGTCGAAATGCGTACATCGACGCGTCGGATTCCAACGTTTCGGCAACGTTGGGCAGAGATCTATTGCGCGCCATCTGCAAGATCATCAAGGGGTGCGAGTGGTCGCCCGCATTCGGGTGACGTGTCACCCCAAAGGGGCACCAATCGGGCGGCGATCGGGCGGTAATCGCGCGACGGTCGGGGGCCCGCATGTGGAATGCGCCATATAAACCGATATTGACCGGTACTGATGGTGTGATCACGAGGAGGCACGCATGCGTGGAGTCACGCCCGCCCGATGGGCCGCCGGCACGCTGGTGGTGACGCTGGCCGCCACCGGTTGCGGGGGCAACGGCTCAAGCGGCGGCGGGGGCGGGACCGCGGTGCTCAGCGCCTCCTGGGGCGACCCGCAGAACCCGCTGGAACCGGCCAACACCAACGAGGTCCAGGGCGGCAAGGTCCTCGACATGGTCTTCCGGGGCCTGAAGAAGTACGACCCGAAGACCGGCAAGGCCACGAACATGCTCGCGCAGAGCATCGACACGCCGGACTCGAAGAACTTCACCGTCAAGGTCAAGAGCGGCTGGACCTTCTCCAACGGCGAGAAGGTGACCGCCCGCTCCTTCGTGGACGCCTGGAACTACGGGGCGAGCCTGAAGCACAACCAGAAGAACGCGTACTTCTTCGGGTACATCCAGGGCTACGACAAGGTCCACCCCGACAGCGGCACCCAGAGCGCCGACACCCTGTCCGGTCTGAAGGTCGTCGACGATCACACCTTCACCGTCAAGCTCGACCAGAAGTTCTCCAGCTTCCCGGACACCCTCGGCTACGCCGCCTTCGCCCCGCTGCCCCACGCCTTCTTCACCGACCACGCGGCCTGGCTGAAAAAGCCGGTCGGCAACGGGCCCTACACGATCGAGTCCTACGCCAAGGGCTCACAGATGGCCCTGAAGAAGTGGGACGGCTACCCCGGCCCCGACAAGGCCCGGAACGGCGGCGTCACGCTCCGCGTCTACACGGACAGCAACACCGCCTACACCGACCTGCTGGCCGGAAACCTCGACCTCGTCGACGACATCCCCGCCGCCCAGCTGAAGAACGTCAAGGGCGACCTCGGCAGCCGCTACATCAACACCCCGGCCGGCATCATCCAGACCCTCGCCTTCCCGTACTACGACCGGCAGTGGAACAAGCCGGGCTCGGAGAAGGTGCGCACCGGTCTGTCCATGGCGATCAACCGCAGGCAGATCACCGACACGATCTTCCGGCAGACGCGCACCCCGGCCACCGACTGGACCTCCCCGGTGCTCGGTCCGGGCGGCGGCTTCCAGGACGGCCTGTGCGGGACCGCCTGCGACTACAACCCCACCGAGGCCAAGCGGCTCGTCAAGGAGGGCGGCGGGCTCCCCGGCGGCCAGGTCAAGATCACGTACAACGCGGACACGGGCTCCCACAGAGAGTGGATCGACGCCCTGTGCAACTCCATCAACAACGCACTCGGCAACGACAAGGCCTGCGTCGGCAACCCGGTCGGCACCTTCGCGGACTTCCGCAACCAGATCGGCCGGCACAAGATGAGCGGCCCGTTCCGCGCCGGCTGGCAGATGGACTACCCGCTGATCCAGAACTTCCTCCAGCCGCTCTACTACACGAACGCCTCCTCCAACGACGGCAAGTGGTCCAACAAGGACTTCGACAAGCTCGTCGACCAGGCCAACGCCGAGACGGACCGCGCCAAGGCCGTCGCCACCTTCCAGAAGGCCGAGGGGGTCGTGCGGGACAACATGGCCGCCATCCCGCTCTGGTACCAGAACGGCAGCGCGGGCTACTCCGACCGACTGTCGAACGTGCGGCTCAATCCGTTCAGCGTCCCCGTCTACAACGAGATCAAGGTCAGCTGACCCGCCATGGGGCGCTACGTCGTCCGGCGACTGCTCCAGATGATCCCGGTGTTCTTCGGGTCCACCCTGCTGATCTTCCTCATGGTGAACGTGATGGGCGACCCCATCGCGGGCCTGTGCGGGGAGCGGGCGTGCGACCCGGCGACGGCCGCCCAGCTGAAGCGCGAGTTCGGTTTGGACAAGCCGCTCTGGCAGCAGTACGCCACCTACATGGGGAACGTCTTCACCGGAGACTTCGGCACGGCGTTCAACGGACAGCCGGTCACCGAGCTGATGTCCACGGCGTTCCCCGTCACCATCCGGCTGACGATCGTGGCGATCCTCTTCGAGATCGTCATCGGGATCACCCTCGGCGTGGTCACCGGCCTGCGGCGCGGCACGCCCGTCGACACGACCGTCCTGCTGCTCACCCTCGTCGTGATCTCCGTGCCGACCTTCGTCACCGGTCTGCTGCTCCAGCTGCTGCTCGGCATCAAGTGGAACTGGATCAGCCCCTCCGTGCGCAACGGCACCCTCGACGAGCTGATCGTGCCCGGACTGGTCCTCGCCTCCGTGTCGCTCGCCTACGTCACCCGGCTCACCCGGACCTCCATCGCGGAGAACAAACGGTCCGACTACGTCCGCACCGCCGTCGCCAAGGGCCTGCCCCGGCGCCGGGTCGTCGTCCGGCATCTGCTGCGCAACTCGCTGATCCCCGTGGTCACCTTCATCGGCACGGACATCGGCGCGCTGATGGGCGGCGCGATCGTCACCGAGCGGATCTTCAACATCCACGGCGTCGGCTTCCAGCTCTACCAGGGCATCCTGCGGCAGAACACCCAGACCGTCGTCGGCTTCGTGACCGTGCTCGTGCTGGTCTTCCTGGTCGCCAACCTGCTCGTGGACCTGCTGTACGCCGTACTCGACCCGAGGATCCGGTATGCCTGAACAGCCGTACGAGCCCGACGGCGCCATCGCCGGCACCGGCATGGGCGGCGCGATGGACCTCGCCGCGAGCGAGGCGACCACCCTCGAGAAGACCCCCGGCGGTCCGCAGGGCACCGGACCCCAGGCCAAGCCGCGCTCGCTGTGGTCCGACGCCTGGCGGGACCTGCGGCGCAACCCGGTCTTCCTCGTCTCCGCGCTGGTCATCCTCTTTCTGGTCTTCATCGCCGTATGGCCCTCGTCGATCGCCTCCGGCAGCCCCCTCAAGTGCGACCTGGCCAAGTCCCAGGAGGGCTCCCAGCCCGGCCATCCGTTCGGGTTCGACGGACAGGGCTGCGACGTCTACACACGGACCGTGTACGGCGCCCGTGCGTCCGTCACGGTGGGTGTGTGCGCCACCCTCGGGGTCGCGGTCCTCGGGTCGGTGCTCGGCGGTCTGGCGGGCTTCTTCGGGGGCTTCTGGGACTCGATCCTGTCCCGGATCACCGACATCTTCTTCGCCATCCCCGTCGTCCTCGGCGGTCTCGTCCTGCTGTCCGTGGTGACCAGCAACACGGTCTGGCCGGTCATCGGGTTCATGGTGCTGCTCGGCTGGCCGCAGATCTCGCGCATCGCCCGCGGCGCCGTCATCACCGCCAAGCAGAACGACTACGTCCAGGCCGCCCGCGCCCTCGGCGCCTCCAACTCCCGCATCCTGCTGCGGCACATCGCGCCCAACGCCGTGGCCCCCGTGATCGTCGTGGCGACCATCGCGCTCGGCACCTACATCGCGCTGGAGGCGACCCTGTCGTACCTCGGCGTCGGTCTGAAACCGCCCAGCGTCTCCTGGGGCATCGACATCTCCGCCGCCTCCCTCTACGTCCGCAACGCACCGCACGCGCTGCTGTGGCCCTCCGGGGCGCTGGCGATCACCGTCCTGGCCTTCATCATGCTCGGCGACGCGGTGCGCGACGCTCTCGACCCGAAGCTGAGGTGAGGGGTGATGCCCCGTGAAGTGGGTGATCCGGACGTGGGTTTCGGGGTCGGTGGACGGTCCGTGCAGGCGCAGGCGCAGGCGCGGGTGCACGCGTCGCTGTGGTCCTCCAGGGAGCCGGCACTCACCGTCCTGGCCTTCATCATGCTCGGCGACGCGGTGCGCGGCGCCCTCGATCCGAAGCTGAGGTGACGTGGCCGTGCTGCTCGAAGTGCGCGACCTGCATGTGGAGTTCCGCACCCGGGACGGGATCGCGAAGGCCGTCAACGGGGTGTCGTACGCCGTCGACGCGGGGGAGACCCTGGCGGTGCTCGGCGAGTCCGGTTCCGGGAAGTCGGTCACCGCGCAGGCGGTGATGGGCATCCTCGACATGCCGCCGGGCAGGATCACCGGCGGCGAGATCCTCTTCCGGGGCCGGGACCTGCTGAAGCTCAAGGAGGAGGAGCGGCGCGGCATCCGGGGCGCCGGAATGGCGATGATCTTCCAGGACGCGCTGTCCGCGCTCAACCCCGTGATGTCCGTGGGCGACCAGCTCGGCGAGATGTTCGTCGTGCACCGGGGCATGTCGAAGAAGGACGCGCGGGTCCGGGCGGTCGAGCTGATGGACCGGGTGCGCATCCCGGGCGCGGCCCAGCGGGTGCGGGACTACCCCCACCAGTTCTCCGGCGGCATGCGCCAGCGCATCATGATCGCCATGGCGCTGGCCCTGGAGCCGGCCCTCGTCATCGCCGACGAACCCACCACCGCGCTGGACGTCACGGTCCAGGCCCAGGTGATGGACCTGCTCGCGGATCTGCAGCGCGAGTTCCGCATGGGGCTCATCCTCATCACCCACGACCTCGGTGTCGTCGCGGACGTCGCCGACCGGATCGCGGTGATGTACGCGGGGCGGATCGTCGAGTCGGCGCCCGTGCACGACATCTACAAGGCGCCCGCCCACCCCTACACCAGGGGCCTGCTCGACTCCATCCCGCGTCTGGACCAGAAGGGACACGAGTTGTACGCCATCAAGGGCCTGCCGCCGAACCTCATGGACATCCCGCCCGGCTGCGCCTTCCATCCGCGCTGTCCGATGGCCCAGGACGTGTGCCGCACGGACGTGCCCCCGCTGTACGAGGTCTCCGAGGAGCGGGGCAGCGCCTGCCACTTCTGGACGGAGTGCCTGCGTGGCTGAGCCGATCCTGGAGGTCCGCGGCCTCGTCAAGCACTACCCGCTCACCCGGGGAATCCTGTTCAAGAAGCAGGTGGGCGCGGTGAAGGCGGTCGACGGCGTCGACTTCACCCTCGGCAAGGGGGAGACCCTGGGCATCGTCGGCGAGTCGGGGTGCGGCAAGTCGACGGTGGCGAGGCTGTTGTGCAGCCTGGAGCGGCCGACGGCCGGCTCGATCAGGTTCAAGGGCGAGGAACTCACCCGGCTGTCCGACCGTGCGCTGAAGGCCGTGCGCCGCAACATCCAGATGGTCTTCCAGGACCCGTACACCTCCCTCAACCCCCGTATGACGGTGGGCGACATCATCGGGGAGCCGTACGACATCCACCCCGAGGTGGCTCCGAAGGGCGACCGGCGCCGCCGGGTCCAGGAGCTGCTGGACGTGGTCGGCCTCAACCCGGAGTACATCAACCGCTATCCCCACCAGTTCTCCGGCGGCCAGCGCCAGCGCATCGGCATCGCCCGGGGGCTGGCGCTGCGCCCCGAGATCATCGTCGCGGACGAGCCGGTCTCCGCCCTGGACGTCTCGGTGCAGGCCCAGGTGATCAACCTGCTGGACCGTCTCCAGGCGGAGTTCGACCTGTCGTACGTCTTCATCGCGCACGACCTGTCCATCGTCCGGCACATCTCGGACCGGGTCGGCGTCATGTACCTCGGCCGGATCGTGGAGATCGGCACGGACGAGCAGATCTACGAGCACCCCACGCACCCCTACACCCAGGCGCTGCTGTCGGCCGTCCCGGTCCCCGACCCCGACGCACGGGAGCACCGCGAGCGGATCATCCTCACCGGGGACGTGCCGTCCCCGACCCACATCCCCTCCGGCTGCCGCTTCCGCACCCGCTGCTGGAAGGCGCAGGACGTGTGCGCCGTGGAGATCCCGCCGCTGGCGGTCCCGGCGGAACTCGTGAGCGCCGGCCCGGCGGCCCACGACTCGGCCTGCTTGTTCGCGGAGGAGAAACAGGTCGTGCCCCCGGAAGCGGCGCCCCCGGAAGCGGCGCCCCCGGAAGCGGCGCCGGACGACGGCGACGGGCCGGGATGACGGCGACGGGCCGGGGTGGCGTGGCACCCCGGCCCGTCCAACGGCACCCGCACGGCCGTACGCCGTTCAGGCTCGCGCGCTCGTGTCTCGGCACCGCTTCCGTGAAGTTGCCTTCGCGTTAAGGCAGTTCACAGCGGTCGGCGTCAGCCGCGTTGTCCCAGCGAACGCCTGAGGAAGTCCAGCTGGAGGCGCAGCAGGTTCTCCGCGACCGCCTCCTGCGGGGTCATGTGGGTCACCCCGGACAGCGGCAGCACCTCGTGCGGGCGGCCGGCGGCCAGCAGGGCCGAGGACAGCCGCAGGGAGTGGGCGACGACCACGTTGTCGTCCGCCAGCCCGTGGATGATCATCATCGGCCGGTGCGGCTCGGCCGGGTCGACCAGGCCCGCGTCGTCGATCACCGAGTTGCGCCGGTAGACCTCCGGCTGTTCGTCCAGGAGACCGGAGTAGCGCTCCTCATAGTGCGTGTCATAGAGGCGCAGGTCGGTGACCGGAGCGCCGACCACGGCCGCGTGGAAGACGTCGGGGCGGCGCAGCACCGCCAGTGCCGCCAGGTAGCCGCCGAAGGACCAGCCCCGCACGGCCACCCGGTCCAAGTCCAGCGGGAACCTCTCGGCGAGGGCGTGCAGCGCGTCCACCTGGTCCTGGACGACCATCGCCGCCTTGTCGTCCCGGATCTCCTTCTCCCACGCCGGGGAGCGGCCCGGCGTGCCCCGGCCGTCGGCGACGATCACCGCGAAGCCCTGGTCGGCGAACCACTGCGACGTGAGGTGGGCGTTGTGCGCGGCGACGACCCGCTGGCCGTGCGGACCGCCGTAGGGGTCCAGCAGGACCGGCAGGGGAGTGTCACCGTGGTAGTCCCGTGGCATAAGCACGGCGCACGGAATTCGGCGTGCGCCCCCCTCGGTGAGGGTCACCCTCGGGGACAAACCGGGATGTTCGGCGTACGACGTGACAGTCGCCGCCCGTTTCCCGTCACGCAGCACCTGGACATGCGCCCCAGGGCTGTCCAGCGTCGCGGACACCAGCACGGTCACGTTCCCGGCCCGCACCGCCGAGTGCACGCCGGGCTCCTGCGACACACGCTCCACGCCGAGTTCGTTGACCCGGTAGACATGGATCTCGCCCGTCTCCGGCGTCTCGGCGGCCTCCCCGGCCGAGGCCGTCACCAGCACGTCGTCCGCCGACACGTCCAGCACCGAGCGGATGTGCAACTGGGGCCCGGTCAGCGGGCGTTCACCCACCGCCAGCACCCGCGCGCCGCCCTCGTCGGCGACCCGGACGAGCTGGCCCGACGGGCTCCAGCACGGCACCCCGGCGAAAAGTTCCAGCCATGTTGGATCTTCGTCGGCGTGCACCATCCGGGTCGTCCCGGTGTCCGGGTCCACGGCCAGGAACAGCTGGCTGCGCTGGTCCCGGGCCTGCACGAGCAGCAGCGGCGCCCCCGCCGCTGACCAGTGCACACGTGCCAGATACGGATAGCGCGTCCGGTCCCACAGGACTTCCGTGCGCGTCCCGTCGAGGCCCGCCACGAACAGGCGGACGTCCGCGTTGGGCGTCCCCACCGCCGGGTACGCCACGTGGTGTGGCTCACGCTCGGGGTGGGCCGGGTCGGAGATCCACCACCGCTTCACCGGCGTGTCGTCCACGCGCGCCACCAGCAGCCGGTCCGAGTCCGGGGACCACCAGAACCCCCGCGTACGCCCCATCTCCTCGGCCGCGACGAACTCCGCGAGACCGTAGCCGACCTGCTCCTGCTCCGGCTCCAGCAGTGCCCGGTCGTCCTCGCCCTCCGCGCCCACGACCCGCAGCGCGCCCTGGGCGACGTACGCGATGTGCCGCCCGTCCGGCGCCGGGCGCGGGTCGATCACCGGTCCGGGAACCCGGAGTTCACGTGCCGTCCCGGCCCGCAGCTCGGCCACGAAAAGCCGCCCTGACAAGGCGAAAGACGCCAGTTCCACGGCCGCGTCGGTGGCGTAGCCGACGATGCCGGCGCCCCCCTCGCGGCTGCGCTCCCTGCGTGCCCGCTCCTCGGGCGACAGTTGCTCGGAGGCGCCCTGGAGCAGGGCGCCGGGGTCGGCCGCCAGGCGTTCCGAACCGTCCTCCGGGTCCAGGATCCAGAGGGAGTTGGCCCGGTCCGTGCCGGAACTCGAACGAAGGAACGCGACGCGCGAACCGTCCGGTGCCACGGTGAAAGCACGCGGCGCGCCGAGCGTGAACCGCTGTGTCCGGGCGTGCCGGCGGGGGAAGGAGTCAGCCTCGGTCGTCATACCCTGACCATATTGGCCATGCGCCCCCTTGTGCGGCCGTGCGCCGAGCTATGCGCGAGCACGGATAGTTATGATCACTACCGCTGAGTGGGTATGAACCTGCCGGCACGCGAGTCCATCCGCTGTACTGAGTAGTGAAGTTACATCCCCCATAGCCCGAACCCCCCGCATCCCTGGGACCTTTGGAGGTGAGCCGCCGTGGCACTCTCGATTTCGGCGGTGGTGCTGCTGGCGATCATCGTCTTCTTGTTGATCAAGAAGTCAGGGTTGAAGGGTGGTCATGCGGTCGTCTGCATGCTGCTCGGCTTCTATCTCGCGTCTTCCACTGTCGCGCCCACGATCAGTGAGTTGACGACGAACGTGGCGAGCATGATCGGCAGCATCAAGTTCTGACGACACCGGCCACGAACGCCGCCCACGGCTCCGGCGCGACCGCGAGCTGTGGGCCTTCGGTGTGCTTGGAGTCGCGGATGTGGATGGTGCCGGAGGTGGTGGCGATCTCGACGCAGGAGTTGCCGTCGTTGCCGCTGCTGTAGCTGCTCTTGAACCACGCCAGCTGGGAACTGGTTCCGGCGCTCACAGGCGAACTCCGTCGACGAAGTCCGCCCAGGACTCCGGCGCGACCGCGAGCCGGGGGCCTTCGGTGTGCTTGGAGTCGCGGATGTGGACGGTGCGGGGCGCAATGGCGATCTCGACGCAGGAGTCGCCCTCGGTGCCGTCGCTGTAGCTGCTCTTGAACCACGCCAGTTCGGAGACGTCACCGGCGGCGGTCTCGCGGATCATGTTTCTCCCAGCAGTTGCTCGATGAAGGTCAACGACTCCCGTGGGGAGAGAGCCTGGGCCCGGATGGTGCCATACCTAAGTTCGAGGATGCGGAGGTCCTTCGGGTTGGAAGTCGGTCGACCGTTGAAGGCGCCGTCCGAACGCCCCACCGCCGAACCATCCGCGAACTTCAGCAACTCGATCTTCCCATCCACACCGGGATGGGCGTCGGTGTCGGTTGGCATCACCTGGAGCGACACATTGCGCAACCGCGCTACCTCCAGCAGGTGTTCGAGCTGTCGGCGTCGCACCATTGTGCCTCCGACGCGGCGACGCAGGGCCGCCTCTTCCTGCACGAAGCTGAGCGCAGTCGCCGGTGACTTCTCGAAGACCTCCTTGCGTGCCATCCGAGCGGACACCAGGCGTTCGACTTCTTCTTCGGAGTAGGGCGGCTGTCGTGCCTCGAACAGGGCTCGTGTGTGTTCCGGTGTCTGGAGTAGACCGTGGATGCTCAGCCCGACGTACACGGCGATCTCGACCGCCTGTCCCTCCAGCTTCGCCAGATCCCGCACCTTCTTCGGATAGCGAACCCTCGCCACGTCCTCCTTCATCGCCGAAAGTAACCCCCCGGCCCCCAACACCGCGTCCGCCCTGTCCAGATACTCGGGCCGGGGAATCCGCTTGCCGCTCTCGATCTTGTAGACGAGATCCTCGCCGTATCCCACGGCCGCCGCGAATTCGGCGGCCCGCATGCCGGCCGCCTCGCGGCGCAGCTTCAACTGCCGTCCCACCGTGGCGATCACGGCCACGCCCCAGTCGTCGTCCGGGTCCACCTCCCAGCCCGGTTCGTCGACCTCGCTCGTGAGTCGTACCGCCTCGTCGTCCACCGACATTCCGCGCCCCTCCGTCGTAGCGGCCGTATCGCCTCGTACCGTCAGGCCGTACCCGTACGACCGCCGCCGACAGCCCGGACAGCACCGGACAAGTCCTGGACAGTGACCGTACGCAACGACGTGATTACTCCTCACGGTAGAGCCGCTCGGCCACGCTGAGTCACGTGAACGAGGAAATCGCCGGTAAGACGGCCCAACTCGACAACGGTGTCCACAACTTCAGCGTGCTGCTCTCCTCCACTGCGCGCGGGGCCCGGCTGGCCCGGCTGCTCGCCGCCGACCAACTCGCGGGCTGGGGGCTGCCGAGCGAGGCGGCGACCCATGTCGTGGCCGAGCTGGCGGCGAACGCGGCCACCCACGGACGCCTGCCGGGACGGAGCTTCCGCCTCACGCTGTACGTCGTCGGCGACATCCTGCGGATCGAGGTGACCGACACACGCGGTGACCGGCTGCCCCAGATGAAGATGGCGGCGGCCGTGGACGCGGAGTGTGGCCGGGGGCTGCTCCTCGTGGACGCGTTCGCCGAGCGGTGGGGTGTGGCAGAGGGGCGGTTCCCGCGCAAGACCGTGTGGGCCGAGCTGCGTCTCTCGTAGCCGGAACCCGGCCACTCGTGCTCCGGTGACAGGGGCGGTCTTTCCCAAGGACCACGACGGTGAAAGGACCTCGCCAAGCCCCACCCCTCCCGCCCGCCGCGCACGGTCACCCGGGCGGGTGAACATCGCCGAATCGGCTGGATTCGCGGCCCCTCGCCTGTCCTACGCTCGGCGCAACACAACCGCAGACATGCGACGGCCCCCGCCGGGACGGCAATCCCAGTGCGAGGGCCTGACCACCGAGGAAGAGGCACTTCCCGATGGGTACTCAGCACCCTAGCGCGCCCCCGCGCGCCCAGTCCCGGCTTGCCGCCGACAACCACCCGAACCGGCGGCCCCACACCGGCGGCGGGCTCATCCACGAGAACACCCGCCACACCGCCCGCTTCACGGTGATCGGCAACCACCTCACCCAGCACCCGGACCTGTCCCTGCTCGCGATCGGTCTGGGCTGTCACATCCAGTCGTTGCCCAGGGGCGCCCGCATCGACATCAAGTCCCTCACCGCCCGTTTCCAGGAGGGTGCGACCCGGATCGCCGCCGGTCTGCGCGAGCTGGAGGCCCACGGGTACCTGCGCCGTGAACGCGAACGTGTCCCCGGCGGCCGTATCGTCACCCGCACCGTCTCCTGCAACCAGCCGGGAAGCCGCCGCCCGGCCGACCACGCACCCGCACCACCGGCGCGTCCAGGACCCCGACCGGGGTCGGGATCAGGCGCCGCCCCGGCAGAGCGGCAGACGGCCCGCAAGAAGTCCCTCCCCTCGGTGCCGCAACCCGCCTGTCCCGCCCCCGCCATCCTCCAGCAGGCCACGGACCTCCTCGCCGGCCTCCGCCGCCACGATCCCCGCCTGCTCCTCTCTGCCTGTGACACCGCCCACCTCGCCCCCGGCGTCGCGGCCTGGCTGGAGCGCGACGTGAGCCCCACGGCCGTACGCCATGCGCTGACCGCACACCTGCCGGACGAACCGTTGTGTCGTCCGGCCGCCCTCCTGGCGCACCGGCTCGCCGCCCAGCTCCCCCCGTCACCGCCGTTCCGGGCGCAGGCGTCACCATCGTCGGTCACCCGTCACCCGCTCCAGAACTGCGACGGCTGCGACCGCGCCTTCCGCGCCCCGACCCCAGGACGCTGCTATGACTGCCGCACTCCCATTGCCGTTGCCTGAGCCCGTTGTGCCCCGTTCGCTGCCCACGAGCCGGATAGTCTGGCCAGGGCGCTCTCTGGAGGACACGATGAGTACTCAGGCCGACCACGGGCACGAGCTGGTCCCTCGTCCGGAGCTGACCCCTGACGCCCTGCGTGCCGCCCTTGCCGTCGTCGCTCCAGGCCGCCTGGGCGAGATGCAGGCCAAGAAGGACGAGGCCTTCGCCAAGGCCGTCGAGTGGCAGTCGCTCAGCCCCGTACAGGGCTGGGTTCTGATCTGGGCCAGGGACATCGAGATCGCCCGCCGCCCCGACCTGTCCAGTCGCTATACCCGGGCGGAGAAGGATCTGGAAGACGAGGATCCCGTTGTCGCGCGAGAGGCCCTCCGCGAGCTGAGCGCGGTTCTCGACGAGGCGATGAAGGCCATTCGCGAGTGAGCTGGAAATGGGAGTACGCCTTCGGCGCCGAAGAGGCCGCGCGAACCGCTCCTGCGGATTTCCTGACCGCCGTGGAACGCAAGGCCGACGAACTGGTCAGAGCGGTGGAAGCCGTCCACAACCACGGCCGGGCCCATGAAGGGATCGATCCGAAGGGCGGCGATGTCATCGTCCCCGGCGGCATGTTCACCTACCAGGTTGTCGTGCGCAGCGAGCGTGTCTACGTCGTCCAGATCACCTATCTGGGCTTCTGACGGCCTGCGGTGACCGGTCAGCCGCGCAGGGAGGACGCCAGGCTGTCGGCGCCGCCTCGTAGGGTGGACCCATGACGGAACTGCCTGCCCGGCGTCTGCTGCTCGTGCACGCGCACCCGGACGACGAGTCGATCAACAACGGCGCGACCATGGCCAAGTACGCGGCCGAGGGTGCCCACGTGACCCTGGTGACCTGCACGCTCGGTGAGCGCGGGGAGGTCATCCCGCCCGAGCTGCGGCATCTGGGCGGTGCCGCGCTGGGCGCGTACCGGCGCGGTGAGCTGGTCGCGGCGCTGGGCGAGCTGGGCGTGACGGACGTCCGGCTGCTCGGCGGCGCCGGCCGCTACGGCGACTCCGGGATGATGGGCCTGGCCGACAACGACGACCCCGGCTGCTTCTGGCAGGCCGACGTCGACGAGGCCGCCGGGTCCCTCGCGGAGGTGATCCTGGAGGTCCGGCCGCAGGTCCTGGTCGCCTACGACGACAACGGCGGATACGGCCACCCGGACCACATCCAGGCCCACCGCGTCGCCATGCGCGCCGTCGAGCTGGCCGCCGAGCGGGGTCATGTGATCCACAAGATCTACTGGAACCGCACCCCGCGTTCCGTCGCCGAGGAGGCGTTCGCCCGCCTCCAGGACGATCTGTCCGGACTTCCGTTCGACAAGAGCGCCGTGGCGGACGACCTTTCGGGCGTGGTGGACGACGCCCGCGTCACCACCGCGATCGACGGCACCGCCCACGCCGCCGCCAAGGCCGCCGCGATGCGCGCCCACGTCACCCAGATCGCCGTGGCGGAGCCGTACTTCGCGCTCTCCAACGACCTGGCCCAGCCGCTGTTCACCACCGAGTACTACGAGTTGGTGCGCGGCGCGGCACGGCCGGGCGGGGACGGCGCCGGGGTCGAGACCGATCTGTTCGCCGGTGTCCCCGCCGACGCGGCGGAGGTGGCGTCATGAGCGACGCCGGACGGGGTTCGATGCTCGCCCAGCCGCTGCGGCCGCCCTCGATCGGTCGGTTCTTCGCCTACGTGGGACTGTTCCTGCTCGGCGCGATCGTGGCGCTCGCCGGGGCGCTGCTCCAGTCCGCCTGGTTCCCGGGCGGGCTGCTGCTCGGTCTCGCGGGCGCGGCGGGTCTGTTCCTCGGCGGGGCGGCCGCGACGGCGAGCCGCGCGGGCGCGGTCGCGCCGGTGCTCGGCTGGGTCGTCGCCGTACTGCTGCTCACCGCTCCCCGGCCGGAAGGGGACTTCCTCTTCGGCGTGGGCGGTGGCTCGTACCTCTTCCTGCTCGGCGGGATGGTCGTCGCTGTGATCTGCGCCACTGTGGGTGCGGGGAGGTACGCCGGGGGCGGCTCTGCCCGACTTGGCAAGTGACGTACCACTTCGCCGTACGACGAGCGTGCGAGTCCCGTGTGACTTTCCTCAACGGTCGTGGGATACGCGCCAGACGTGGCCAGTATGGTGGTGCGCGCCGCCGAGGTGCCCGCTGAGGTCGTAACGGGCGGCGGAGCCAACCGGGAGAACCTGCCTTGAGTCGTGAAACTGACACTCCGTCCTCCGGGCCCAACGGCCACGGGGGAGCCGCATACCCCTCGGGCACACCGCCGTACGGGACCCCCATGGCTTCCGGCGACGGTTCGGGCACCGGCCGTCCGGCCGCGCAGCCCGAGGAGCGCAAGACCGAGACCACGCTGACGACCCGGATCCGGATCAACATCCCCGGATCGCGGCCCATCCCGCCGGTCGTCGTGCGCACGCCCGTCGGTGACGGCGAGGGCACCGCGGACGACGGAGCCGCCGCCCCCGCCGAGCCGCGTCCGGCGCCCACCGCCGCGGCGCCCACCGGAAGCGTCGAGCCGCCCGCCGAGCCGGGCGCCCCGAAGGCCGAGGACAAGCCCGCCAGCGACTGGTTCGCGCCCCGCAAGTCCGGCGCGCCCAAGGGCGGTCCGGCCGCCGGCGGCACGAACGGCGCCGGGACGAGCGGCGGTTCCGCCGCCACCGGCGGTCCGGCCGGCCCGAGCGGTCCGGCCGTCAAGGGCGGCCAGGCCGGCCCGGGTGGTCCGGATGCGTCCGGTGCGCCCGGATCCGGCGGAGCACGCTCCGCCGGCCGCCCCGGTGGCGTCGTCGGCTCCATGAGCCGTCCGGGCGCTCCGAAGGGCTCCGGCCTGCCCAGCGCCACCGGTGGCCCCGTGGCCCCCGGGCACGGCGGCGGCACCGGCTCCTTCGACGTGACCGAGGCGCTGGCCGCGGGCCCGCTGGGCACGCCCCGCCCCGGCGCGAACGGCGGCGAGCCCAGCCGGGACGACCTGCCGTACTTCTCGGGCACAGGCCAGAACGACCTCGGCGCCTCCGGCGCTCCGGGTGCGGGCGTCGGCGGGCCCGGCGGCCCCAGCGGCTTCAGCGGGCCGAACGGCCCCGGCGGCCTCGGCGGCCCGCAGGGTCCCGCGGGCCCGACCGGCGGCCCGGTCACCGGCGATGGCCCGCTCGCCCCGACGGCCGGCGGCCCCGGCGCCCTCGGCGACATCGGTCTGGGCGGCGGCGAGCCCTTCGGCATGAACGGCCAGGGCGGCGGCGAGCCCTTCGGCACGAATGGCCAGGGCGGCATGCCCCGCAGCGCCCTCTCCGACCTCGACCGTCCCACCGGCCCGGCGGGCCCGGGTGCGGTCCCCGGCGCGGGTCTGGGCCCCGGTGGCGGACTCAGCGACGACACCGCGATCCTCACCCCGCAGAAGCCGGCCCCCGAACCGGGCATCCCCGGCTACCCGGCCCCGGACAACGTCTCCGGCCACACCGTCACCAGCGGCATGCCGGTCGTCCCGTCCGCCGGAAACGGACCCTTCGGCTCCGGCGCGCACCCCGACGGCGCGGCCCCGCAGACGGCGCCCAAGCCCGAGGGGGCCGCGCAGTCCAAGGCCAAGGGCAAGGCGAAGAAAAAGGGCCGCAGCAAGCTGGTGCTGCTCGGCGTCGGCGTGATCGTCGTCCTGGGCGGTGCCTACGGCGCCGGTCTGCTGATGAACCACACCGACGTGCCCAAGGGCACCACCGTGCTCGGCACGGACATCGGCGGCGGCACCCGCGACGACGCCGTCAAGAAGCTCGACGACGCCTTCGGCAGCAGGGTCAACAAGCCGCTGAAGCTGTCCGTGGGCGGCAAGACGGTCGCCCTCGCCCCGGACAACGCGGGCCTGCAGTTCGACTTCCAGTCCACGGTGAGCAAGGCCGCGACGAGCGACTACAACCCCGTCTCCGTGATCGGCTCCCTCTTCGGCCAGAAGCGGGAGATCCAGCCGGTCATGCCGGTGGACGAGGAGAAGCTCCAGGCCGCGCTCCAGCAGACCGGCGGCGGCTCCGGCTCGGTCACCGAGGGCGGCATCACGTTCCAGTCCGGCAAGGCCGTGCCCGTGTACGGCAAGGCGGGCAAGGGCATCGACGCGGCCCAGTCGACCCAGGCGGTCGAGCAGGCGTACCGCACGCTGGTGGAGACCGGCACGGCGAGCGCGGTGAGCGTGCCGACGGCCACCAGGCAGCCGACGGTGTCGAACGCCGAGGTCGACCGCGAGATGAAGGCCTTCGCGGAGCCGGCGATGTCGGCCAACGTGATCGTGAAGACGGACGCCGCCCACTTCATCGAGTTCAGCCCGAGGAACTCCCTGTGGAAGTTCCTCAAGGTGGCGCCCACGCCCGACGGCAAGCTGACCGACAAGCCCGACCTGGCCGCCCTGAAGCAGCTGTACGGGCAGACCTTCGACAGAGTGCTGATCACCCGGGCGAACGGCAAGAAGACGCCCGTCACGCCGCAGGACGTCTACGTCGCCCTGCGCCAGGCACTGGTGAGCCAGACCAACCGGGTCGCGGTCATCCCCACGAACCCGAACTAGCCGCGGGCACGGCCGAACAGCGGGGGCGTCCGTCGGGCGCCCCCGCTGCCGTGTCACCCGGAACACATGACATCTGTCATCAGGCACCGAGGACCGCCGACACTCCCGGGCACCCGGCCCTCACCGGGACCATGGCTGTCATGACAACGACAGCGGCACCTCCCGCCACCACCCCGGTGGTCGGGTTCGACCAGGTGACCAAGACGTACGGCACCGTGCGGGCCGTGGACGGCCTCTCGCTCGCGCTGTACCCGGGCGAGACCGTCGCCCTCCTCGGCCCGAACGGGGCCGGCAAGTCCACCACCCTCGATCTGCTCCTCGGGCTCAAGCACGCCGACGCCGGCACGGTGAACGTGTTCGGCACCGCCCCGCGCGAGGCGATCGTCGCCGGGCGGGTCGGGGCCATGCTGCAGAGCGGCGGGCTGATGGAGGACGTCACCGTGGCCGAACTGGTCAAGCTGGCCTGCTCGCTGCACCCGAAGTCGTACAAGGCCGACGACGTGCTCGCCCGCGCGGGCATCACGCAGATCGCCGACCGCAAGGTCAACAAGCTCTCCGGCGGCCAGGCCCAGCGCGTCCGCTTCGCCCTCGCCACCGCCGGCGACAGCGACCTGATCGTCCTGGACGAGCCGACCACCGGCATGGACGTCTCCGCCCGCCAGGCCTTCTGGGCCACCATGCGCGAGCAGGCGGACCAGGGCCGTACCGTCCTGTTCGCCACCCACTACCTCGAAGAGGCCGACGCCATCGCCGACCGGGTACTCGTGCTGCACCGCGGCCGGCTCCTCGCCGACGGCACCGCCGCCGAGATCAAGGCCAAGGCGGGCGCCCGCCGCGTCTCCTTCGACCTGGAGGGCGAGATCGACGAGGCCGCCCTGACCGGCCTGCCCTTCCTGACCTCGATCACGGTGTCCAACAGCGGCTCCGCCGCGGGCTCCGGGCAGACCGTCCGCATCCAGTCCTCCGACGCCGACGCGACCGTCCACGCCCTGTACGGCCTCGGCGTCTACCCGCGCAACCTCGAAGTGGCCGGGCTCGGCCTGGAGCAGGCCTTCGTCGCCATCACCGCCGCCGAGGAGGCGAAGCAGTCGTGAACGGCCTCATCAAGCTGGAACTCGCCCGCGCCCTGCGCAACAAGAAGTTCCTGTTCTTCTCGGTGCTCTACCCCTCGGTCATCTACCTGATCTTCTCCAGCAGTTCCGGCACGAACGCGAAGGTCGACGGGACCGGCCTGACCGTCGCCACCTACCTGATGGTCTCCATGGCCTCCTTCGGCGCCCTGACCGCCGTCCTCATGGGCAACAGCGAACGCATCGCCAAGGAGCGCGAGAACGGCTGGGTACGGCAGCTGCGGCTCACCTCGCTGCCCGGCCGCGGCTACGTCCTCGCCAAGACGGCGAGCGCCGCCGTGGTGAGTCTGCCGTCGATCGTCGTGGTGTTCCTGGTCGCCGCCGCGATCAAGGACGTACGGCTGGACGCCTGGCAGTGGCTCGCCCTCACCGGGGTCATCTGGGCCGGCAGCCTGGTCTTCGCCGCGCTCGGCGTCGCCATCGGCTACGTCGCCACCGGGGACGCGGTCCGCCCCATCACGATGATCGTCTACTTCGGTCTGTCGATCCTCGGCGGCCTGTGGATGCCGTCCACGAGCTTCCCGCAGGTCCTCCAGGACATCGCGAAGTGGCTGCCCACGCACGCGTACGCTGCACTGGGACGCGCGATCGAGCAGAGCCAGGCACCGCATGCCACCGACGTCGCCGTCCTCGCCGTCTATTTCGTCCTCTTCGCGGGCGGCGCGGCCTGGCTGTACCGGAAGGACACGCTGAAGGCGTGAGCGCGATGACGGAAGACCGGCAAGCAGAGGCGACCAGGCCCATGCCGCCCGCGGGCCGGCCGCCCCGCAACCGGCGCGAGATGTTCGTCAGGGTGCTGTGGATCGGCGTCTGGCTGGTCTTCCTCAGCTCGCCGGTCAACGACCTCATCAACGGCGATCACAGCACCGGCGCGACCGTGGCCGGCTCGCTCGGCCTCACGGCCTTCGTCGCGGCCTATCTGGTGCTGGTCTTCCGCAACATCGGCCGGCCGTTCGCCCCGCGCGCCGTGCTCGTCCTGGGCGGGGTCCTCGGCGTCCTCGCCCCCGTACTGGCCTACACGCTCGGCAGCGCCTGGCTGGGCCTGTTCGTCTACCTGTCGGTCGCCTGGGGGGCCACCCTGCCGCTGCGGGCGGCCTACTGGGCCATCCCGGCCTCCGCCGTGGTGATGTACCTGATCGGCCTGCACTCCGACGAGGAGGAGGCACGGAACCTGTTCCTGCTGGTCGTGCTCATCGGCTTCGCGATAACCGGCGTCGGCCAACTCGTACGTACGACCATCGAGTTGCGCAAGGCGCGGGCCACCGTCGCCCAGCTCGCCGCCAACGAGGAGCGGCTGCGCCTCGCCCGCGACCTGCACGACCTGCTCGGCCACTCCCTCTCCCTGATCACCCTCAAGAGCGAGCTGGCCGGCCGGATGCTGCCCGGCCACCCCGACAAGGCGGCCCAGCAGGTCGCCGACATCGAACAGGTCAGCCGGCAGGCCCTGGTCGACGTCCGCGAGGCCGTCACCGGCTACCGGCGCCCCCGCCTCACCGCCGAACTCGCCGGCACCCAGGTCGCGCTGACCGCCGCCGGCGTCACCGCCGAGGTACCCGCCGAACCGGACCTCACCGGCGTCCCCGAGGAGGCCGAGTCCGCGCTCGCCTGGGCGCTGCGCGAGGCGGTCACCAACGTGGTCCGGCACAGCGGCGCCGACCGGTGCACGGTGGAGGTGCTGCACCGCCAGACCCTGGACGGCCCGGTCCTCGAACTCGCCGTCGAGGACAACGGATCAGGAGGTTCCGGATCCGGCCCCGGCAACGGTCTGACCGGTCTGACCGAGCGCCTGGAGAAGGCCGGCGGAACCCTGGAGGCGGGCCGGGTGAAGCACGGATTCCGGCTGGTCGCCCGGGTGCCCACGGGCTCCGGGCCGGACGTAGGATCCGGGGCATGACGAGCACGATCAAGGTCCTCCTCGCCGAGGACCAGTCGATGGTCCGCGAGGCCCTGGCCGCCCTGCTCGGCCTCGAGGACGACATCGAGGTCGTCGCCCAGGTCGCCCGCGGTGACCAGGTACTGGCGGCCGTCGGCGAGCACGGCGTGGACGTGGCGCTGCTCGACATCGAGATGCCCGGCTGCACCGGCATCGAGGCGGCCGCCCAGGTGCACCGGGCGCACCCCGCCGTGAAGCTCGTCGTCCTCACCACCTTCGGCCGCCCCGGCTACCTGCGCAGCGCCATGGAAGCCGGCGCCGACGCCTTCCTCGTCAAGGACGCCCCCGCCGCCCAACTCGCCGAAGCGGTACGCAAGGTGCTGGCCGGCGAACGCGTCATCGACCCCACCCTGGCCGCCGCCGCCCTGGCCGAGGGCGCCAACCCGCTCACCGACCGCGAACGCGAGGTGCTCCGCGCGGCCGCCGACGGCTCCACCAACGCCGAGCTGGCCAAGACCCTCCACCTCTCGCAGGGCACGGTCCGCAACTACCTCTCCACGGCCATCCAGAAGCTGGCCGTGCGCAACCGCGCGGAGGCGGTGCGGATCGCGCGGGAGAAGGGCTGGCTGTGAGGGGGAGAGGGGCTGGTTGTGAGGGGGAGAAGGGCCGGCTGTGAGGAGGTTCCGGTGGCTGTGAGGACGTTCCGCGGCTCCGCCGCGTGGGCGCGCCCTCAGTTCAGCAGGGCCCGCGCCTCCCGCGCCTGAGCCCGCGCGCGCTCCTCGGTGTGCGGATCGACCACACCCACAAGATCGGCGTAGGCCTCCAGTTCCGTCGCCCCCTCGACGAACTCCCCTCTCTGCACCAGGACTTGCGCCCGCTCGTACCGCAGCCGGGCCGGATGCGACGGCAGCAGCAGGGACAGCTCCACAGCCCACAGCGCCACATCCGAGCGCTCGGGCCGCGCCGAGGCCCACGCCCGCACGTTGTTCAGGATCCGCTGCACCACCTGGAGCGGCGCCGCGGGCACCAGCATCGAGGACTGGAGCGGCGCCCCCGTCGCCCCCACCACCAGCAGCTCGGCATCCGTGCCGCTCAGCACCCGGCCCCCGTCGAAGGGATCCGCCAGGACCCGCTCCTCGGCCGCACCGAACCCGACCACGAAGTGTCCCGGCAGCGCCACCCCGTACACCGGAGCCCCGGCCCGCCGGGCGACCTCCATCCACACCACCGACAGCAGGATCGGCAGCCCGCGCCGGCGCCGCAGCACCTCGTGCAGCAGCGAGGACTCCAGCCGGTCGTAGTCCCCGGCCGACCCCGCGAACCCGTGGCGCCCGCCCAGCACCCGGCGCAGCGCCTCCGCCCAGGCGCGCGGCCCGCCCGGCCGGAACGGCAGCTGCCCGGCCAGCCGGTCCAGCTCCACCTGGGCCGCGTCGATCCCGTCCTCGTCCAGCGAGCCGTCCGCCTCCGCGCCGATCAGCAGACACAGCGCCGACAGGTCCGGCCGCTCCGAGCGCACCTCCTCGGCGAACCGCCGCCGCACCTCGGCGGACCGCTCGGGCGGGGGCGGGTAGGGGGGCGGCAGATACGGGCGCCTCGCGGGCTCGTGCGCGTCCACGGCGGTACCTACGCCTGCTCCGAGGGCTGCCCGGAGTGCTCCTCGGGCGCCTGGTAGTGCCGGTACGCGTGGTGGCGGACGAAGCCGAGCCCGGTGTACAGCTCCCGGGCGCCCTCGTTGTCGTCCTCCACCTGGAGCCAGGCCGCCGAGGCACCCTCCCGCAGGGCGCGGCGGGCCAGTGCGGCCATCACCTCGGTCGCCAGCCCCTCGCGGCGCCGGCCGGGATCGACCTCGACGGCGGCGAAACCGGCCCACCGCCCGTCCACGACACACCGGCCTATCGCCACCGGAGGCTCGCCCGGCGCGCCGGGCACGGCGGCGAACCAGACCGACGGGCCTCCGTGCAGCACCTTCAGCGCCACGTCGCTCACCCCCTTCCGGTGATACCGCGCGAGCCACGACGCGTCCGTCTCCCGGGAGACCACCACCCCGGCGCCCTCCGCCCGGTCCGCCACCGGAGCGAGGGCCCCGATCCACACCTCCGCCGTGGCCACCGGGGTCCAGCCGCGCCGCTCCAGCTCCGCGGCCAGCAGCTCCTGCGTGCCCTCGGCGCCGGTGGCGGTCTGCACGTAGGCGGGCAGGCCGCGCTCGCCGTACCAGCGTCGTACGGCAGCCAGGGCCGCGTCGAGGGGAAGGCCCGGATCGCCGAGCGGGAGCACGCTGTTGGCGCGCCGGGTGAACCCCGAGGCCGCCCGCAGCTCCCACTCGCCGAGCCACTCGCTCTCCGCTGGCCGCCACGCGCGCGAGGTGACGTGCGCGAGCTCCTCGTAGGTCGCCGCGGGACCCCGCCGACGGGCCGGCGCGGCCGGCACCACCTTCCCCGCGACCAGCGCGGATTCCGCGATTCGGACGCGGCTGCCGTCCCGCCGTGTGATCATGAGCACGCCGTCGTCCCATGATGTGAGAACACCGACCGTGTCGGTGAACTTCTCAACCCCGGTGCCCGCTTCGGCGAGCCGCCGTACGGAGACCCGTTTGCCCACGTCAGCAGGGGTGATACGGACCTCGGATTGTCCTGTCGCCGAGATTTCCACTGGTCAGTTCACCCCTCCTGTTCGGATCACGCCCCGGAACGGAGATACTAGGGGCGGGCATCGACGACGCCGCGCTCCCGCGCGCCAGGCGGCGGGAGCCTACAGAGGCCCGCCAGCGCCCTATCGAGGAGGAACGACAGCGTGACCTACGTCATCGCGCAGCCTTGTGTCGACGTGAAGGACAAGGCGTGCATCGAGGAGTGCCCGGTCGACTGCATCTACGAGGGCCAGCGGTCCTTGTACATCCACCCGGACGAATGCGTCGACTGTGGTGCCTGTGAGCCGGTCTGCCCGGTCGAGGCGATCTTCTACGAGGACGACACTCCGGAGGAGTGGAAGGACTACTACAAGGCGAACGTCGAGTTCTTCGACGAGCTGGGCTCTCCCGGCGGCGCGAGCAAGCTGGGGCTGATCGAGCGGGACCACCCCTTCATCGCCGCGCTGCCGCCGCAGGGCGAGTAACCGTTTGAGCGGCCCCAGCGGCCCGCTGTAGCGCCGCCTCGGTCCCGTACGGCCGGATCCTTGATCACGCCGTACGGGACCGAGGCGTTTGCCGTACCGACGAAAGCGAGCAAGTCCCGTGTCCGCAGTCTCCGACCGGCTTCCCACCTTTCCCTGGGACAAGCTGGAGCCGTACAAGAAGACGGCCGCCGCGCACCCCGACGGCATCGTCGACCTCTCCGTCGGCACCCCGGTCGACCCGGTCCCCGAGCTGATCCAGAAGGCCCTGATCGACGCGGCCGACTCGCCGGGCTACCCGACGGTCTGGGGCACCCCCGCCCTGCGGGACGCGATCACCGGCTGGCTGGAGCGCCGCCTCGGCGCCCGCGGCGTCACCCACCGCCACGTCCTGCCGGTCGTCGGCTCCAAGGAACTGGTCGCCTGGCTGCCGACCCAGCTGGGCCTCGGCCCCGGCGACAAGGTGGCCTACCCGCGCCTGGCCTACCCGACCTACGAGGTCGGCGCCCGCCTCGCCCGCGCCGACTACGTGGCGTACGACGACCCGCGCGACCTGGACCCGGCCGACCTGAAGCTCCTGTGGCTCAACTCGCCCTCCAACCCCACCGGCAAGGTCCTCTCCAAGGACGAGCTGACCGGCATCGTCGCCTGGGCGCGCGAGCACGGCGTGCTGCTCGTCTCCGACGAGTGCTACCTCGAACTGGGCTGGGAGGCCGACCCCGTCTCGGTCCTGCACCCCGACGTCAACGGCGGCTCCTACGACGGCATCGTCGCCGTCCACTCCCTCTCCAAGCGGTCCAACCTGGCCGGCTACCGCGCCGCCTTCATCGCCGGCGACCCGGCCGTCCTCGGCCCGCTCCTGGAGATCCGCAAGCACGGCGGCATGATGACCTCCGCGCCGACGCAGGCCGCGGTGGTGGCAGCCCTCGGCGACGACGCCCACGTCCAGGAGCAGCGCGCACGCTACGCCGCGCGCCGTGAGGCCCTGCGGGCCGCCCTGCTGGGCCACGGCTTCCGCATCGAGCACAGCGAGGCCAGCCTCTATCTCTGGGCCACCCGGGACGAGTCCTGCTGGGACACCGTCGCCCACCTCGCCTCCCTCGGCATCCTGGTCGCTCCGGGCGACTTCTACGGCGAAGCCGGCCGAACCTTCATCCGCGTGGCCTTCACCGCCACGGACGAGCGGGTCCGAGCGGCAGTGGACCGCCTGAAGGCCTGAGCTCCACAGCGCCGACAGAGGCGCCGGCCCCTGCCGGTACGGCAAACGGGGCCCAGGGAACACCCTGGACCCCGTTGGCCGTCAGGCCGGCGGCAGCCGGTTCTCAGCCGCCCAGCGGCAGCCCCTGCAGCGGCAGGCCGCCCCGGGTCAGGTTGTCCGTCGGCAGGCCGCCGCGGTTCGTCGCACCGGCGGCGGCGTTCCCGAGCGCCCCGGCCGCGGCCCCGACGGAGTCGCCCGCGGCCTTCTGCGCCACGGGCGCCGTCTTCTTCACGGCGCCGCCGGCCGTCGTACCCACGGCCGGCACCGCCGTCTCGACCGTCTGGCCGCCCGCGTGAGCGGCGAGCCCGGTGACGTTCCGCGCCGCACTGTCGACGGCGGTGCCGGCGTGCGCCCCGTCCAGGGCGGTCAGACCGCCCAGGTTCGGGGTGGCCGCCGGCAGGTTCGTGGCAGCGCCGGCAGAGCCGGCCGCACCGACCCCCGCAGCCGCTCCCGCTGCGACGAGCAGCGCGGCACGGGCGATCCGGCGGGTCAGAGGGAGGGACATGATGCTCCATTCGACGGGAGAACGGTGTTGGTGTCCGAGGTCGGACGCCGTGACTACCGCTCGAAGCCGACGAAGGTTGCGGACGTCAAAGGTAAAGAATGGATAACGCATCGCATTATCGGGTGTGGATAAAAACGGGCAAACGCCGTTCGCCCGAAAGCCCGAAGAATCCTTACACCCCTGGATTCCCAAGGGTCGCCGACAAATAGTCGGGAAATACCCGCAGGGCCGGGCCGCCGGCGCCCGTACAACCCGCCGGAGTGAAGACCCGTACTACTGTCCGGTCACGATCTGTACCGCGCCCACGGACCGCTCGGCCCCCGCGGCCCCCGCGGAGCCGGCGCTGTGCCAGCTGCCCCCGCCGTTCGAGGCGGTCCACTCCCGGCCCGCGTACACGACGCGCTGGATGTGCAGCGCCGAGGAGTTGGCCACCGCCCAGTGCGCCAGCTGCCAGCCCCGCTCCTGCTCGGTCCGCCCGCTCGCGTCCTTCCGCGCCCCGTGCGGCACCGGAACGGTCACCGTCCGCCCGTGCGCGGTCGCCGTCACGCTCGGGGACGGAGACGGCGACGGAACGGCCGTACCGCCCACCTGCGCACCCGTCTCCTGCAGCGCGTCCCGCCCGAAGTCCCGTACCAGCGCGGCCCGTACCGCGTCCGGTCCCGTCTGCGCGGGCGCGTCCGGCCGTGTGCCCGTCGTGTCCGACGTCGCGTCCGTGCTCCGCGGGCGCCCGTCACAGCTCAGCGTCGCCGCCGAGTAGCCGGTGAGCGCCGCCGCCAGCAGCGTCGCGTCCGGCTCGTGCTTGGCGTACGCCTCCGGGTAGCCGCTGCGCTGCACCCGCTGGGCCGCCACCGTCAGCGGCAGGTCGGTGTAGCCCGGCACCCGCGCCAGATGCGCGTAGAACATGCCCGCCGCGTACGCCGGGTCCATGATCTGCCGCTCGGTGCCCCAGCCCTGCGAGGGCCGCTGCTGGAACAGCCCCAGCGAATCCCGGTCGCCGTGCCGGATGTTGCGCAGCCCCGACTCCTGCAGCGAGGTGGCGATCGCGATGGCCACCGCCCGCTCCGGCATGCCCCGGCCGGTGCCGACGGCGGCGATCGTCGCCGCGTTCGCCGCCTGTTCGGGCGTGAACTCGTACGACGTCCCCTCCCGGGCGTCGGAGACCACCTTGCAGCCTCGCGCGGCCCCGCCTCCGGTGACGTACTGCACCACGAGGTAGGCCGCGACGGCGGACAGGACCAACAGCGCGGCACCGAAACGGAAGATGCGGCCGCGGCGCTTGGGACGCGTGGGGGACGGCTCTGACACGCGTACAAGGTACTGGAGTCCGAACCGGCCCTGACGGCGGGTCCGCGGACCGCCGGGAACCGGCTCGCGGCGAGGGGCGCGCTAGGGTCGGATCCATGCCCGACACCTCGCTCGACCTCACGCTGGACGCCGCGGCCCTCACCGCGCGACTCGTCGACTTCCCCTCCGAGAGCGGCACCGAGAAGCCCCTCGCGGACGCGATCGAGACCGCCCTCGCCGCCCTGCCGCACCTCACGGTGGAGCGGTACGGCAACAACGTGATCGCCCGGACGAACCTGGGCCGTGCCGAGCGGGTCGTCCTGGCGGGCCACATCGACACCGTGCCCATCGCCGGCAACGTGCCCTCCCGGCTGGACGAGGACGGCGTGCTGTGGGGCTGCGGCACCTGCGACATGAAGTCGGGCGTCGCGGTCCAGCTGCGCATCGCGGCCACCGTCCCGGCCCCCAACCGCGACCTGACCTTCGTCTTCTACGACAACGAGGAGGTCGCCGCCGACCTCAACGGCCTCAAGCACGTCGCCGAGGCCCACCCGGAGTGGCTGGAGGGCGACTTCGCCGTCCTGCTGGAGCCCTCCGACGGTCAGGTCGAGGGCGGCTGCCAGGGCACGCTGCGGGTACTGCTGAAGACCAGTGGCGAGCGGGCCCACTCGGCACGCGGCTGGATGGGCTCCAACGCCATCCACGCCGCCGCGCCCATCCTTGCCCGCCTGGCCTCCTACGAGCCCCGGTGGCCGGTCATCGACGGCCTGGAATACCGCGAGGGCCTGAACGCGGTGCGTATCGGCGGGGGAGTGGCCGGCAACGTCATCCCCGACGAGTGCGTGGTCACGGTCAACTTCCGCTACGCCCCCGACCGCTCCGAGGAGGAGGCGATCGAGCACGTCCGCGAGGTCTTCGCCGACTGCGGAGTCACCGAGTTCGTGATCGACGACCACAGCGGCGGCGCGCTCCCCGGCCTGTCCCACCCGGCGGCCGCGGCCTTCATCGAGGCGGTGGGCGGCACCCCGCAGCCCAAGTACGGCTGGACCGATGTCTCCCGCTTCTCCGCCCTCGGCATCCCGGCGGTCAACTACGGCCCCGGCAACCCGCACCTGGCCCACAAGCGGGACGAGCGGGTCGAGGTGGCGAAGATCCTCGCGGGCGAGGAGCGGCTGCGCAGCTGGCTCACCGCGTAGGCGTTCCGGCAAGCGTCCCTACGGGGTTACGGCAGGCGTCCCGAGCGGCGCACCCGTGTCCGACATGCGTATGTACCTCCTCCGTAACCCGCGTAGATCTAGTCTGAGACGGAACTACCGGCAAGCGGAGGGAGCGCAGATGCCTACCGGCAACCCTGTGGGGAAGAAGCAGCCGCCGGACGAGCAGCGACTCGGACCGGTCCTCCGACGGCGGGGACAGGTCACCCCCAGCACGACCGACCAGCGACTGCTGGACGAGCGTGCCCCCTCGGACTGGGTGCACACCGATCCCTGGCGTGTGCTGCGCATCCAGTCGGAGTTCATCGAGGGCTTCGGCACGCTCGCCGAACTCCCGCCTGCCATCAGCGTGTTCGGTTCGGCACGCACACCGGCGGGGACGCCCGAGTACGAGGCCGGGGTCAAGCTGGGCCGGGGCCTGGTCGAGGCCGGCTGGGCGGTGATCACCGGAGGCGGGCCCGGGGCCATGGAGGCGGCCAACAAGGGCGCCCTGGAGGCGGGCGGCGTCTCGGTCGGCCTCGGCATCGAGCTGCCCTTCGAGCAGGGGCTGAACCCCTACGTCGACATCGGCCTCAACTTCCGGTACTTCTTCGTCCGCAAGATGATGTTCGTCAAGTACGCGCAGGGGTTCGTCGTCCTGCCCGGCGGTCTCGGCACCCTCGACGAGCTCTTCGAGGCCCTCACCCTCGTCCAGACCCAGAAGGTCACCCGCTTCCCGATCGTCCTGTTCGGCAGCGAGTACTGGGGCGGCCTGGTGACCTGGATCCAGGAGACCCTGATCGCCCAGGGCAAGGCCTCGGAGAAGGACCTGCTCCTGTTCCACCTCACGGACGAGGTCGAGGAAGCCGTCGCCCTGGTCTCCAAGGAGGCCGCCCGCTGACCCTCAGGTGACACGCCGGGGGCCGGCGCCCCCGGCGTGCCACCGACGGTCAGGCCAGGCCCCGGCGTGCCACCGCAGGGGGGCGGTGACCGGCGATGGACGCCACCATCTCCAGCACCTGCCGGGTCTCGGCCACCTCGTGGACCCGGTACACCTGCGCCCCGAGCCACGCGGACACCGCCGTCGTCGCCAGCGTGCCGATCAGCCGCTCCTTGACCGGCCGGTCCAGCGTCTCGCCCACGAAGTCCTTGTTGGACAGCGACACCAGTACGGGCCACCCGGTGGCGACCATCTCGTCCAGCCGGCGCGTCGCCTCCAGGCTGTGCCGCGTGTTCTTCCCGAAGTCGTGCCCCGGATCGATCAGCACCGACTCGCGCGGCACCCCGAGGGACACCGCCCGCTCGGCCAGCCCCACGGTCACCTCGAGGATGTCGGCCATGACGTCGTCGTACGTCGCCCGGTGCGGACGCGTCCGCGGCTCGGCACCCCCCGCGTGCGTGCACACCAGCCCGGCCTCGTACCGCGCGGCGACCTCCGCGAGCCCCGGGTCCACCCCGCCCCACGCGTCGTTCAGCAGATCCGCCCCGGCCTCGCACACCGCCTCGCCGACCTCGGCCCGCCAGGTGTCCACACTGATGATCACGTCGGGGAACCGCCGCCGTACCTCCGCCACGAACCCGACGGTCCGCCGCGCCTCCTCCTCGGCCGTGACCTCCTCGCCCGGCCCGGCCTTGACCCCGCCGATGTCGACGATCGCGGCGCCCTCGGCCACCGCGCGCTCCACGCGCGCGAGGGCCGGCTCGTCCCGGAACGTGGCCCCCTGGTCGTAGAAGGAGTCCGGGGTCCGGTTCACGATCGCCATGATCACCGGCTCGTGCGGCCCGAATTCCCGTTTGCCCAGCCTGAGCATCCCCTGTGACCTCTCCTCGTACGTCCCGCTGTAAGGCCGCCTGCGACCCTGACTGTCAGCCTCGCATGGCACGATCGGACCCAGACACATCGGTCGTCCGACACAGCGGCCGGCACTTCGAACGTGGGGACCTCTTGCCATGGTGATGTTCTTGCTCCTGGTCGTCGCGCTGGCCGTCGTGGTCGCCGCGGTGACACTCGCCGTGGTGGGCGGCGGCGAGAGCGCCCCGCTCCCGGAGGCCGCGCCCGAGCGGCTCCAGGACCCGCTGCCCCCGGACCGCCCGCTGAGCGGCGCCGACGTGGAGAGCCTGCGCTTCCCGGTCACCCCGCGCGGCTACCGCATGTCCGACGTCGACGACGCGCTCGGCCGCCTCGCCGCCGAACTGTCCGAGCGGGACGCCCGTATCGCCGATCTGGAGTCCGCGCTGGCCGGCGCCCGTGCCGCCGCCGCGCACGTCCACCTGGGCAAGCACCAGCAGCAGGAGGGACCGTGACCCTCACCGGATCCGACGGCCTGCCGCGCTGCCCGTGGGCCCTGTCCACCGAGGACTACGTGGCGTACCACGACGAGGAGTGGGGCCGCCCCGTCCACGGTGACGACGCCCTCTTCGAGCGCCTCAGCCTGGAGGCCTTCCAGTCCGGGCTGTCCTGGATCACCATCCTGCGCCGCCGTCCGGGCTTCCGCACCGCCTTCGCCGACTTCCGGATCGAGAAGGTCGCCGCCTTCACGGACGAGGACCGCGAACGCCTCCTCGCCGACCCGGGCATCATCCGCAACCGCGCCAAGATCGACGCCACCCTCGCCAACGCGCGCGTGCTCGCCGACTGGACGCCGGGCGACCTGGACGCCCTGATCTGGTCCCACGCCCCGGACCCCGACAGCCGCCCCGCCCCGAAGGTCCTCGCCGACGTCCCCGCCGTCACCCCGGAGTCCACGGCCCTGTCGAAGGCCCTGAAGAAGCGCGGCCTCAAGTTCGTCGGCCCGACGACGGCGTACGCCCTGATGCAGGCGTGCGGCCTGGTCAACGACCACCTGGAGACGTGCGTGGCCCGCAGCGCCCCCTGAGGGGGCGCGGGGGAACGGCTACGGCTGCTCAACGGCCCAAGTACTTGGGCTTCTCCTTGTTCACGAACGCCTGCACCGCGATCGCGTGATCCTCGGACTGCCCCGCGCGGGCCTGGAGTTCCTCCTCCTTGTCCAGGGTCTCGTCGAGCGAGTGCGTCAGCCCGTAGGCCATCGCCTCCTTGATCGCCGAGTACGCCACGGTCGGACCCTCGGCCAGCTTCCGCGCCACCTTCTCGGCCTCGGCGCGCAGTTCGGCCGCCGGCACCACCCGGCCCGCGATCCCCAGCTCCAGCGCGTCCTGGGCGCTGATGGTGCGCGGGAAGAGCAGCAGGTCGGCGGCGCGGCTCGGCCCGACCACCCGGGGCAGCGTCCAGGACACGCCGGAGTCGGCGGTCAGCGCGACCCCCGCGAAGGAGGTGTTGAAGGACGCCGTGTCGGCGACCACCCGGTAGTCCGCGGTGAGCGCGAAGCCGAAGCCCGCCCCGGCCGCGACCCCGTTCACCCCGGCGACCACCGGCTTCGGCGCCCCGGCCAGCGCTCTCACGATCGGGTTGTAGTGCTCCCTGACCGTGCTCATCGTCTGCGCGGACCCGGACTCCCGGTCGGCGGCGAGCAGCCCGATGTGCTCCTTGAGGTCCTGGCCCACGCAGAACGCCCGGTCGCCGGCGGCGGTCAGCAGGATCGCCCGTACGGCCGTGTCCCCGGCCGCGGCCTCGGCCGCCTCGCGGAGGGCGACCTTGGTCGCGATGTTCAGGGCGTTCATCGCCTCGGGGCGGTTCAGCGTGATCGTCGCGAGTCCGTCGCTCACCTCGTAGAGCACGGTGTCGGCCATGGCGCATCCCCTCCGGTGTCACGGCTGGTGACGTACCGCTCGGTACGTCGCTGTCTGAAGGACAGCATGGCGGAGATCACCGGCCAGGAGCCGGACCCGACGTGTGACCTGCGTCAAAGAAAACCGGAGTGGAGTCGGTCGGCGGATCTCGATGCATGCCGATGCGGCGGTGCAGTATCGCAGCCACATCGCCGAATTGAGTGGTTTTGCTCGCGCGCGTTGCCCAAGCGATGCCGACCGATGTTGGTCATCGGGTCCTGCGATGCGGGATAATGGCTGGGAAGCAATGTGTTCGATGCCGGTGTCGCGTGTCCGTTTCGGAATCGCGGACGCCCTCCGAGGGCTTCCGGCAGACGATGAGCTGGTTTCAGGAAGGGGAACGAGCATGGCGGCCATGAAGCCGCGGACGGGTGATGGCCCGCTCGAGGTGACCAAGGAGGGGCGGGGCATCGTCATGCGCGTTCCGCTCGAAGGCGGCGGTCGACTCGTCGTCGAGCTGACCCCTGACGAGGCCGCGGCGCTCGCCGACGCCTTGCAGAGCGTCGTCGTCTGACGTGTCAGAGACTCAGCCCTAACGGCTGCCCCGGCATCGTACGCGGTGCCGGGGCGCTGTCGTTCCTGGGCCCGATCCCGGGCCCTGACCTGCGCCTCTCACCGTTTGACGGCGCACAGCAGACCGTCGCCCACCGGCAGCAGCGACGTCACCAGCTCCTGGCTCTCCCGCACCGTGCGCAGCAGCTCGCGCAGCCGCAGCACCTCGGTCGGCTGCGGCCCGGAGTCGACCGTGCGGCCGCTCGCGAAGACGCCCTCGAAGATCACGAGGCCGCCCGGACGCAGCAGGCGCAACGATTCAGCGAGATAGTCCGAATACTCCTGCCGGTCCCCGTCGCAGAAGACGAGGTCGTAGCCGGCGTCCGCGAGCCGGGGCAGCACGTCCAGGGCGCGGCCCGGGATGAACCGGGCCCGGTTGCTGGCGAAGCCACAGGCCCGGAAGGCCTGCCGGGCGAACTGCTGGTGCTCCGGCTCCGGGTCGACCGTGGTGAGCACCCCGTCCGGGCGCATCCCGTGCAGCAAGTGGATTCCGGACACTCCGCAGCCGGTGCCGATCTCCGCGACCGCCTTCGCGTCCACCGAGGCGGCGAGCAGTCGCAGCGCGGCGCCCGTGCTGGGCGACACCGAGCGCAGCCCTGCCTCGCGGGCCCGGTCCCTGGCCCAGTGCAGTGCTTCGTCCTCGGCGACAAAGGCGTCGGCGAACGCCCAGCTCGTCTGCCGGTTGCCGGTAATGACCCTCTCCTGTCCCCGTGGTTGCCTCGGCGTGACTGTATCCGTTGGGGCCGGGAACCCGCAGATGGGACTGTGCGTTTATGGAGTGGAGACGGTGGCCCGGGACGCGACGGGGGGTAAGAGGTGGATCAGGACGCCGACCACATGCTGACGCAGCCGCACGAGCCGTATCAGCACGCATCAAATTCTCGTAAAACCGCTTATCCGGAGCTAACGGGCGAGGTGGCTATGGTAGGGGCTCCACTGGACACCACCAGAGCCGACAGGGGAGGTGCGGCCGCGCCCGAGGATCGGGGAGGAGTGCTACGGCGCTTCCTCGGGTCCGGGAGCAGGCCGAAATCCGTGACCGACACAGCTGCTGACAGCCACGCCACCGGTTTCGCCGCAGGCGACGCCCAGACCGCGACCTTCGCCACCGACGCGGACGGCCAGGCGTGGACTCCGCCCACATGGGAGGAGATCGTCAGTACCCACAGCGGCCGGGTCTACCGGCTCGCCTACCGCCTCACGGGCAACCAGCACGACGCCGAGGACCTCACCCAGGAGGTCTTCGTCCGCGTCTTCCGCTCCCTGTCCACGTACTCTCCGGGGACCTTCGAGGGCTGGCTGCACCGCATCACGACCAACCTCTTCCTGGACATGGTCCGGCGCAAGCAGCGCATCCGCTTCGACGCCCTCGGCGAGGACGCGGCCGAGCGCCTGCCCAGCCGCGAGCCCACCCCGCAGCAGGCCTTCAACGACGCGCACTTCGACGCGGACGTCCAGCAGGCCCTCGACACTCTCGCGCCCGAGTTCCGCGCCGCCGTCGTCCTGTGCGACATCGAAGGACTGTCGTACGAGGAGATCGCCGCGACCCTCGGCGTGAAGCTCGGCACGGTCCGTTCCCGTATCCACCGTGGCCGCTCCCAGCTCCGCAAGGCCCTCGCCCACCGCTCTCCGCAGGCGCGGAAGGCCGAGCGGCGCTCCTTCGTGGCCCGTGTCCCCGCTCTGGGGGGAGGGGGCGCGACCGCGTGAGTGGATCCCGACCGAAACCCGCTCCGGCGCACTTCGCCGAGCAGCACCTGGGAGACCGGCTCTCCGCCCTCGTGGACGGAGAGCTGGGCCACGAGTCCCGCGAGCGTGTCCTCGCCCACCTGGCCACCTGTGCCCGGTGCAAGGCGGAGGCGGATGCGCAGCGGCGACTGAAGAACGTGTTCGCGGAGGCGGCCCCGCCGCCGCCCTCCGAGAGCTTCCTCGCCCGCCTCCAGGGCCTTCCCGCGGGAGGTGACGGCGACGGCGACGGCGACGGCACGCCGACGCCCGGGGGCGGACTCTTCGGACGCGGCGCCGAGGACGGCGTCTTCGGCGTGAGGCGCGGCGAGCGCTTCGAGTTCGGGTACGTCCCGGCCGCCGCCCACGCAGCCGTGCCCGTGCGTTCCGCCCTGCCCGAGGCGCGGGGCTTCCGCATCCATCCCGTCGGCCGTCCGGACACCGACCGCTTCGCCTCGCGCGGCCTGCGGTTCGCGTTCGCCGCCGCCGGCGCGGTGTCGCTGGCGGCCGTCGCCCTCGGTGGCGTCACCAGCGCCATCCCCACCGACGTCACCGCGGACGCCCGCGGCGGTTCCGGCACGGGCAGCAACGTGGCCCCGGCCCGTTCCTCCGGCACGGGCGCGTCCACGGGCTCGGCGTCCGAGAACCAGCGGCGCCGCGCGGTGAGCCCGCTGCTCGCCCAGGGCGGCAGCATGTTCGGCCAGGGCAGCAGCATGTTCGGCCAGGCTTCGATGGCGCCGACCTCGATGTCCGCGCCGCTGGTGCCCGGAGTGCAGGGGTCCGGCATCGGGCAGGTCCGGGACGCCGTGCGTGATCTGGCCATGCCCGTGATGAGCGGTACGGCCGCGATCTCCCCGCTCATACGTCCGCTGGACCAGGCCACCCCGTTCCTGCCGACCTCCTGGCCCAGCGCCCCCAAGGCCGCCGCCTCCGGCGTGCTGTCCGCCCCCGTCCCCCTGCCTGTCGTCCTCCCCGACACCACCTCCGTTCCCGCTTCCTCCCCCTCCTCCGCCGACCAGGCACCCTGACCGGCTCCGCGCCACACTCCCCGAACCTGGTTGAATCCTGTGAGGCCGTGCCCGTGGCGCTGACCCGGGCACGGGATCGACGTTCCGCGGCCACCGCCGAGACGCGCGGCCGCGGCCAGCCGTGGGGAGAGCATGAACGAGGGCAACCCGACGCACGTCCCGTCGCAGCAGCAGGGGGAACACGGGGAACCGGCGTCGGAGGGGGCCACACCACCGAGCCCCCCGGCCGCCGCCGACCACCCGTCCGACGGCGACTTCGAACTGGCCAAGCCGGTACTCGCGGCGCCTGAGGCGGGGGCGGCGAGCGAGGCCGGCAGTGAGGCCAGCAGTGAGGCCGGCAGTGAGGCGGCTGGCCCGGTCGCGGGCGACGGTGAGTCGACCGGTGCCGGACAACCGGTCGAGTCGGCCGGTGCCGAGCGGCCCACGGAGTCGGCCGGTGTCGGGCGGCCTGTGGAGTCGGCTGGCGCCGAGCGGCCCGCGGAGTCGGCTGAAGCCGGGCACCCTGCGGTGGGGGCTGTCGGTGCCGGGGCGCAGGCAGTTTCGGCCGGCGCCAGGCCGCCTGTGGAGCAGGTTGGTGGCGGGCAGCCTGTGGAGTCGGCCGGTGCCGAGCGGCCCGCGGAGTCGGCCGGTGTCGGGCGGCCTGTGGAGTCCGCTGGTGGCGAGCCGCATACGGAGTCGGCTGAAGCCGGGCACCGTGCGGTGGGGTCTGTCGGCGCCGAGGCGCAGGCGGAGGCGGTCGATGCCGAGCAGTCTGCCGGTGGTGGGCAGCCCCTGTTCGGAACTGTGGCGGCAGAGCCGGTGGCGGCTGGGGCCGGGGGTGGCGCGTCCGCCGCCGAGCGGCTCAGGCCCCTGCACGACCCCGATCCCTACAGCACCCCGCCGTACGGCGAGCCGGGCCCCTGGGCCCCCGCACCCCCGGTCCAGCACCCGGCGGCGACACCGGCCCAGGGGACGGTCGTACCGCCTCAGGCCACGACGCCCGTACCCGCGCCCGCCGCGCCGCAGGCACCCGCGCCCGCCGCGCCGCAGGCACCCGCGCCGGTGGACCCCGTCCCGCCCGCGCCCATCCCCCCGAGCGGGCCCATCCCCCCGAGCGGGCCCGTCGCGCCCCTGGAGCCGGCCCTCGCCCCGACGCAGGGCCCTGCCCAGGCGCAGCCCGCCGCCCCGGCTGAGGCCCCCGCGTCCGCGCAGGTCTCCGGTGCCGCCCTCCCGCCCGTCATGCCGGCGGCGTCCCCCGCGTCCGCCGCGCCCGGTGTCGGGGCCGAGCGGCCGTACGACCCCTGGGCCGCCGGGACTCCGTCGCAGCAGCGCAGTGGGCAGGCGCCGCTTCAGCAGACCGGTGCCGCCGTGCTCACGGTCAAGCAGCGCAAGCGCCGTGCGTGGCGGCTTCTCCTCGGGTGGACCTTGATGGTCACCGTCGTTGCGGGCGCGACCGGAGGGTTCGTCGGCGCCTATGTCGAGCGGGAGGGAATCGGGGAGGTCCACCTGCCGCAGGCGGTCGGGGCTCCTGCCGGGCGGGCCCCGGGCAGCGTTGCCGGAATCGCGGCGCGCGCCCTGCCCAGCGTCGTCACCCTGCACGTCAGGGGGAACGACGAGGCGGGCACCGGCACCGGCTTCGTACTCGACGGGCGCGGGCACATCCTCACCAACAACCACGTCGTCGAGCCCGCCGCGTCCGGCGGCGAGATATCCGTGACGTTCAGCAGCGGCGAGACCGCCAAGGCGAAGGTCGTCGGCCGTGACACCGGCTACGACCTCGCCGTCGTCCGGGTCACCGGCGTCCGCGGGCTCACCCCCCTGACCCTCGGCAACTCCGACGACGTCCAGGTCGGCGACCCCGTCGTCGCCATCGGTGCCCCCTTCGACCTGGCCAACACCGTCACCTCCGGGATCATCAGCGCCAAGGAACGGCCCATCACGGCCGGTGGCGAGAAGGGCGACGGAAGCGACGTCAGCTACGTCGACGCGCTGCAGACCGACGCGCCGATCAACCCGGGCAACTCAGGCGGCCCGCTCCTCGACGCCCGCGCCCAGGTCATCGGCATCAACTCCGCCATCCGTTCGGCCGACAGCGGCTCGGACTCGGGCGAGGGCCAGGCCGGCTCCATAGGCCTCGGCTTCGCCATCCCGGTCAACCAGGCCAGGCGCGTCGCCGAGGAGCTGATCAACAAGGGGCACGCGACCCACCCCGTGATCGGCGTGACCCTCGACATGGCCTACACCGGCGACGGCGCCCGTATCGACACGAAGGGCGCGGGCGGCGGCCCCGCCGTCACCCGCGGCGGCCCCGGCGCACGGGCCGGCCTGCGCGCCGGCGACGTCATCACCGAGGTCGACGGGCAGCGCGTCCACTCGGGCGAGGAGCTGATCATCAAGATCCGCGCCCACCGGCCCGGCGACCAGCTGAGTCTCACCGTGGAACACGGGAGTGCCGAACGTCAGGTTCCGCTCGAGCTGGGCGCGTCGGAGCAGAACTGACACAAGTCTCACCATGGGACGGTACCGGTCGGACAGGTACGCCGGGTACCGTGGAGCGACCGAGGACATCGCAAGGAGCTTTCAGGTGTTCAATGACATAGGGCCCCTCGAGCTGGTGACGCTCATCGTCCTCGCCGTGCTCGTCTTCGGCCCGGACAAGCTCCCGAAGTTCATCCAAGACACGATGCGGACGATCCGGAAGATCCGGGAGTTCTCGGAGAGCGCCAAGCAGGACATCCGCGAGGAGCTGGGACCCGAGTTCAAGGACTTCGACTTCGAGGACCTCAACCCCAAGGCGTTCCTGCGCAAGCAGCTGGACAACGACGAGCTGGGGCTCAAGGAGATCCGCAACGGCTTCGACCTGAAGAAGGAGATGGCCGAGGTCACGGACGCGGTCAACGGCAGCGGGACCGCCGCCTCCGCGTCTTCTTCGGCCGCCTCTTCGGCGTCCTCGTCCGGTGGGCGTATCGACATGACCAAGAAGCCCGAGGAACTGGGCAAGGGCGAACGTCCGCCCTTCGACCACGACGCCACTTAGCCGATCCCGACACGCGGACCGCACGGTGCGCGTGACGCGGTGTACGTGACGCGTTTCACAGTGCGCACTTGCCGTGTGCGCCGCGAACAGGCTCCTTGAGCGACCCACGCGACGGGTGATTTCCCGGCTGCCTCCAGCGGTGTGGATATGCTGCCGAGTTGTTGTGCGGATCGGACAGTACGCCCGTAGGGGGGCGGGCCACTCCGGTCCGACGAGAGCGAGGAGGCGTCCGGGCATGGAGACGACGAGTCGGGTGGGCGCACAGACGCCGGGCGCGGCGGGCGGACAGGAGTACCCCACCGCCTGGCGCACGGTCGACGGCTACCTGCAGGCGCCCTTCCCCTGGTACGGCCTCGACGAGGCGTTCACGGGGCCGCGCTGGCTGATGCAGGTCGGTACGGCGGCGGACGGGGCCGTGGAGCACGGGTCGATCGGGCACGGCGACGAGCCCTCCGTGCGCAACGAGCACACGGCCGCGTCCTCGGCGGATCCGCGGGAGAAGTTCGCGGTGGTCGTCACCGTGCCCGCGAACCCGTCCCGGCGCAGCGCCGACGGCACGGGGCTGCTGGAGGCGACGACCGTGTCCTCGGCGGCCTGGCTGGCCGGTGTGGGGCTGCTGTCCTTCACCTGGCCCGGTCAGATGGACCACAGCCTGCGGGACGACTGGCTGGAGCAGCAGACGGAGACCGCGTGGGCTCTGGCCGACGACATCGAGGGGCCCGAGTGGTCGAGGCTCTCGCTTCCGGTGGACGGGGTGGCCACGCCGTTCCACTACCGGGAGTCGGAGTTCGGGTGGGTGCTGGCCGGGGCGGCCGAGGCGGGCGTGCATCTGGGGGCCTACGGGCGGGGGATGAGCGCGTACGGGCTCGGTTTCGCCGTCGTGAAGGACATCACCGCGTACGCCTAGCCGACCGGGCTCAGCGGAGAAGGGGTGCCGGTGTTCCGGCGTCCCTTCGTCGTAGGACCTTGTCCCGTCGGGCGGCCGGGGCCGCGGTCCCGCCGTGGCCGGCCGCCCCCCCACTCTCGACTTCGCTCGAGCGGGGGGACCCCCATCGCGGCGGAGCCGCATATCAGCACAGCCCCGCACCCCTGGGCCCCTGGCCCCCTGGGCCTGCTTCAGAACTTGTTCTTCGGGGTGATCCCCAGCGACAGGCCCGACAGGCCGCGCTGGCGGCCGCCCAGCTTGCCCGCGATGGCGCGCAGGGCGGAGCCGGCGGGGGAGTCGGGGTCGGTCAGGACGACCGGCTTGCCCTCGTCGCCGCCCTCGCGGAGGCGGACGTCGATGGGGATGCTGCCGAGGACCGGGACCGTCGTACCCGTGGTGCGGGTGAGGCCGTCGGCGACCGTCTGGCCGCCGCCCGTGCCGAAGACGTCGACCATCTCGCCGCAGTGCGGGCAGGGCAGGCCGGACATGTTCTCGACCACGCCGACGATCTTCTGGTGGGTCTGGACGGCGATGGAACCGGCGCGCTCGGCGACCTCGGCCGCCGCCTGCTGCGGCGTGGTGACGACCAGGATCTCGGCGTTGGGGACCAACTGGGCGACGGAGATGGCGATGTCACCGGTGCCGGGCGGCAGGTCCAGGAGCAGGACGTCGAGGTCGCCCCAGTAGACGTCCGCGAGGAACTGCTGGAGCGCGCGGTGCAGCATCGGGCCGCGCCAGACGACCGGCGCGTTGCCCGGGGTGAACATGCCGATGGAGATGACCTTCACGCCGTTGGCGGAGGGCGGCATGATCATGTTCTCGACCTGGGTGGGACGGCCGTCGGCGCCCAGCATGCGCGGCACGCTGTGGCCGTAGATGTCGGCGTCCACGACACCGACCTTCAGACCGTCGGCGGCCATGGCGGCCGCCAGGTTCACCGTCACCGAGGACTTGCCGACGCCGCCCTTGCCGGAGGCGACCGCGTAGACGCGGGTGAGGCTGCCCGGCTTGGCGAAGGGGACCTCGCGCTCGGCCTGGCCGCCGCGCAGGGCGTTCGTCAGTTCCTTGCGCTGCTCGTCGCTCATCACGTCCAGCGTGACGTCGACGCGGGTGACGCCCTCGATCCGGGAGACCGCGTCGGTCACGCGCTGGGTGATGGTGTCGCGCATGGGACAGCCGGAGACGGTCAGGTACACGGTCACCGCGACCGATCCGTCCGCGCCGATCTCCACCGATTTGACCATCCCCAGTTCGGTGATGGGTCGGTTGATCTCGGGGTCGTTCACCGTCGCCAGTGCCTCGCGCACCGCGTCTTCCGTAGCCATAAGGTCGATGGTACGGCGCGCCCATGGGCCCCCGGGTAGCCCCTCAACGGTCGTCTGCGTCACGTCCGGGAGGCCGGTCTGCCCGTTCCGCCGGGAATACCACCTGGCCGGGGTGCCCGTCGCGGCTCCGGACCTCCTCCAGCTCCCTGACCAGGTCCTGCAGCTCGGAGCGCATCCAGTCGCGGGTGGCCACCTCCCCCAGGCCCATGCGCAGCGCGGCGACCTCCCGGGTCAGGTACTCGGTGTCGGCGATGGACCGCTCGTTCTGCTTGCGGTCCTGCTCCAGGTTGACCCGGTCGCGGTCGTCCTGCCTGTTCTGCGCGAGCAGGATCAGCGGGGCCGCGTAGGAGGCCTGGAGGGACAGCATCAGGGTCAGGAAGATGAACGGGTACTGGTCGAAGCGCAGGGGCACCGGGGCGACGACGTTCCAGAGCACCCACATGATGATGACGACGGTCATCCAGACGAGGAAGCGGCCCGTGCCCAGGAAGCGGGCGATCTTCTCCGAGAGCCGGCCGAAGGCCTCCGGGTCCCACTCGGGCAGGTACCGGGGGCGGCGCGGGCGCGGCTGGTCCAGGCGGGGGGCGCGCGGCCGGCCGCTGGCGGTCGCGCCCGACGCGGTGCGTTCGCGGGGGCTCTCGCGGATGCCGTCGCGCTCAGGAGGCATGGCCACCAGCCCCCTGGCCGGTCTCCTCGTCGTTCAGGTGGAACTCCGTCTCCCGCCAGTCGTCGGGCAGCATGTGGTCCAGTACGTCGTCGACGGTCACCGCGCCCAGCAGCGAGCCGGACTCGTCGACCACGGGCGCGGCCACCATGTCGTACGTGGCGAAGAACCCGGCGATCAACGGCAGGGTGGCGTCCGGCTCCAGGGGGGTCAGGTCGTCCTCGCCGACCAGTGAGCTGACCAGGGTGTACGGGGGGTCGCGCAGCAGCCGCTGGAAGTGGACGGTGCCGAGGAACTTGCCGGTCGGCGTCTCGTCCGGCGGGCGGCAGACGTAGACCTGGGCGGCGAGCGCGGGCGACAGGTCGGCGTTGCGGACCCGGGCCAGCGCGTCGGCGACCGTGGCGTCCGGGCGCAGCACGATCGGCTCGGTGGTCATCAGACCGCCCGCGGTGTGCTCCTCGTACGACATCAGGCGCCGCATCTCGGCCGCGTCGGCGGGCTGCATCAGGCCCAGCAGCCGCTCCTTGTCCTCCTCGGGCAGCTCGGAGAGCAGGTCGGCCGCGTCGTCCGGGTCCATGGCCTCCAGGATGTCGGCGGCGCGCTCCTCCTTCAGCTTGCCGAGGATCTCGATCTGGTCGTCCTCGGGCAGCTCCTCCAGGACGTCCGCCAGGCGGTCGTCGTCCAGGGCGGCGGCGACCTCGGCGCGGCGCTTGGCGGAGAGGTGGTGCAGGACGTTGGCGAGGTCGGCGGGGCGCAACTGCTCGAAGGTGGCGAGCAGGCTCTCGGCGCCCTGTCCGTGCTCCTCCAGGGAGAAACCGGTGACCGCCGACCACTCGACGGTCAGCGTCTCGCCCTTGGCCCGCCGGAAGGCGCCGCCCTTTTTGCCCTTGCGCACGAAGACCCGGTCGATCTCCCAGTCCCGGCGGGCGGGCAGCTGCTGCACGGACAGGTCGAGGACGGTGACCTCCTCGTCCGTCTCCACCAGCCGCACGCGCCGGTCCAGCAGTTCACCGAAGACGAGGCGCTCGGTGGGGCGCTGCTCGAAGCGGCGCACGTTGACGACGCCGGTGGAGATGACCTGGCCGGAGTCGATGCCGCTCACCCTGGTCATGGGCAGGAAGATGCGGCGCCGGGTGGACAGTTCGACGACCAGCCCGAGCACGCGCGGCGGCCGCCGCGCGACGCGCAGCATGACGACGACGTCGCGCAAGCGACCCACCTGGTCGCCGGTCGGATCGAAGACGGGGGCCCCGGCGAGGTGCGAGACGAAGATCCGGGGGGCGCCGGCTGCCATGACTGTGCTTCCTTTGCGTGGGGATGCGTAGTGATTGTGCAGATTGCTCGTGATTGCCCTCTCGCGTGCGAATCAGGCTAGCCCGTACTGATCGGATACGCCCTGGTGAGCGGTCCGGACGGACTGGCTCCACGGGGTGTGCGGGGCCCCGGTACGCTGCCGTACGCCGCTACGGAACCGTCAGAAAGGCAACCCCACCTGTGACTGTGATTCCCCAGGGCCGAACCCGCCGGACCACGTGGGTGGCCGCGACATGTGCGCTGGCCGTGACGGGGACGGTCGCGCTGACGGGGTGCGGCTCGGACGACCCCGACGCCGGGACGAACGGGGTGGGCAAGCTGCCCGCGGACAAGATCCAGGCGCAGACGCGGGCGGCGGCGGACGCGGCGTCCGCGGTGCGGCTGTCCGGGACCGTGGTCACGAGCGGGCTGACCTACACGCTGGACATGCGGCTGAAGGACGACGGCGGGACCGGCTCGGTCACCTCGAAGGGCGGGACGTTCCGGCTGCTCCGGGTCGGCGAGCAGCTGTTCCTGAAGGCCGACTCCGACTTCTGGAGCCACGGTCAGGACACGTCGGCGGGCGGCAAGCTGGAGGGCAAGTACGTGAAGGTGCCGCAAGGGGACCCGGCCTACAAGAAGTTCAGCGGTTTCACGGACAAGGACGTCCTCCTCTCCGGCCTGCTGACCCTGCACGGCAAGCTCTCGACCGACGGCCACCACACCCGGTCGGGCGTCCGCACCATCCGCGTCACCGGCGACAACGGCTCCGGCGGCACCCTCGACGTCTCCCTCGAAGGCAAGCCGTATCCGCTCCTGCTGGTGCGCGCCGGTTCCGCGGGCACCCTCAGCTTCTCGGACTGGGGCAAGGACTTCCCCGTCAGCGAACCCGCGAAGTCCGACACCGTCGACTACGGCCAGCAACTTCCGACGTCCTGACCCGGCGCCCCTCCGCAACGGCAGCCCCCTCCGCCACGGAGTGCGTGACGGGGACCGGCGCCGGGCCGGCCCCCGCCCCGCGTGTTTCCCCGCCCCGCCCGCTACCTCTTCTTGCGGCGCTTCGCCAGAAGCTTCGGCAGGGCGGCCGGGATCGGCCGGCGGGTCGTCGCCGGGGAGGGCAGGGGGCGTTCTGCCAGGCTGCCGGAGGGCAGCGGGGCCACGGAGCCCGTCGGGGTCAGGCGGAGCACTCTGCACTCGCGGGCCCAGCGGGCCGGCATCACCTCGCTGTCGGGGGCGTTGAGGCGCTTGCCCTTCAGCTCGGCGACCGCCGAGTCCCACTCGGGGGAGCCCGCAGACAGCTCGGAGACGGTGGCCTGCCAGGAGACGAGGCGGCCGCCCTTGTCCTTGCCGCGCACGGTCACCTCGGCCGAGCCGCCGGCGGTGAGGCCGGGCAGGGGCTGCTCACCGGGACCGTCGCCGACCAGGCACACCGCGCCCTCGTGCCACACGTGCCACAGCGCACGCGCGGCAGGCGCCCCGGCACCCCGCACCCAGACGAGGCCGGACTTCTTCGTGGCCTCCTCGACGAGAGCCAGGTCGAGAAGGGCCTGGTCGAGCAGCTCGCTTGTCATACGTCCAGCCTATCCAGCCCCGCCACCGCCCCGGCGGCCCCTCACAGCCAGCCGTTGCGCTTCAGCGTGCGGTGGATGCCGAGACACAGCGCGAACGTGATCCCCATGATCACCGGGTAGCCGTACCGCCAGTGCAGCTCGGGCATGTGCTTGAAGTTCATGCCGTACACACCGCACACCATGGTCGGCACGGCGATGATCGCCGCCCACGCGGTGATCTTGCGCATGTCCTCGTTCTGCGCGACCGACGCCTGCGCCAGGTTGGCCTGGAGGATGGAGTTCAGCAGCTCGTCGAAGCCCACCACCTGCTCGTGCACCCGGGCCACATGGTCGGCGACGTCCCGGAAGTACTTCTGGATGTCCGGGTCGATCAGCCGCATCGGCCGCTCGCTCAGCAGCTCCATCGGCCGCAGCAGCGGGGTCACCGCCCGCTTGAACTCCAGCACCTCACGCTTGAGCTGGTAGATCCGCGCCGAGTCCACACCACGCGACACCCCGCCTTTGCGGCCCGGGGAGAAGACCTCGGTCTCCACCTCGTCGATGTCGTCCTGCACCGCGTCGGCGACCGCGAGGTAGCCGTCCACGACATGGTCCGCGATGGCGTGCAGCACCGCCGAGGGCCCCTTGGCGAGCAACTCCGGGTCGTCCTGGAGCCGGTGGCGCAGCGCCCGCAGGGACCCCTGCCCGCCGTGCCGGACGGTGATGAAGAAGTCCCGGCCGGTGAAGCACATCACCTCGCCGGTCTCGACCACCTCGCTGTTGGCGGTCAGTTCGTCGTGCTCGACGTAGTGGATCGTCTTGAACACGGTGAACAGCGAGTCGTCGTACCGCTCCAGCTTCGGCCGCTGGTGCGCCTGCACCGCGTCCTCGACGGCCAGCGGGTGCAGCCCGAACTCGCCGGCGATACCCGCGAACTCCGCCTCGGTCGGCTCGTGCAGGCCGATCCACACGAACCCGCCGTCACGGCGCACCAGCCGCAGCGCCTCCTGCGGCGTCAGCGCCCTGGCGCTCTCCAGGCGGGCGCCGTCGCGGTAGACGGCGCAGTCGACGACGGCCGAGGGCGTCGCGGGGTCGCGGGTGGTGTCGTACGACGCGTTCGTCTCCTTGCGCAGGGACGGACGGGACGACGGGCGGACCACGGCGCGCAGGTCGCGGATCATCGACATGGGCAGGCTCCTTCGCGGGCGGGCGGCGAAGCGGGACCGGCGACGGTTGGAACTACCCGGAATGGGGACGTCCTGTGCACGGATGTTTGGCACGTCCACAAAGCGGGGAGCACCGCACCGTCGCGGTGGCGACTTCGCCGCTGATGCAGAACTGATTCAGATCAGACAGATCAGGCAAAGCGAAACGAAGTGCTCTTCCGAACGATGACGCGAACGTGAAGGCGGCAGCCGGCCAGAAATTACATCAGCGGCGGGAAGAGCGAGTGGTACTACCAGGTCGACTTCGATCCATGACAGCCCCACCTCCTCCGGCCGGTCCCTCGTAAGGGAGTCTCGTCGGTGGTGCCGGGACTCGATAGCGACGCTTCTGCGTGCTGCCCCGAACCACCGGCTCAGCGTAGCAGTCGCCCATGGTGTCAAGGTGCCGCTTTGCCTGTCGCTGACGAGATCTATGCTCACCGCATGGTTGATGTTCTTCCTCTGGTCGAGGCGCGGTTGAGTACCGCGCTGGGCGAGCCGGACGCGCGCGCCGCGGTCACCTTCCTCGGCACGGACCGCATCGAGGTGCTCCGTTTCCACGGGGAAGGTGTGGTCCGCTACGCCACGCTCGGCATGTCCGCGCAGCCCATGGCCGACCCCACCGCGATGCTCGCGGACCCCGTCAAGGGCCCCCGCGCCGAGCTCGTCCTGTCCGTCCGCGCGGGCCTCGCCGACACCGACAAGGTGCTCCGCGCGCTCGCCGTGCTCGGCGCTTCCCCGCAGGTGGAGGGCGTGGTCGTGGTCCCCGGCGCTTCCCTGGACGTGGGTGACGCGCTGTGGCCGGGTGCCCCCTTCACCTCGGTCCTGGTGGGCGAGCCGGGCGGGCTCGTGGAGGATCTGGAACTGGACGCCCCGATGGACCCCGTACGGTTCCTGCCGCTGCTGCCGATGACCCCGAACGAGGCCGCCTGGAAGCGGGTGCACGGCGCGCAGGCCCTCCAGGAGCGCTGGCTCGCGAACGGGACGGACCTGAGGGACCCGGCCCGCACATCCGTCCCGCTGGACTGATCGACGCGTGACCGATCTCACCAACGCAAGTGTGGAATCGGCCAGTTGGCAAAGACGGTGACGCCGTCCTCGGCGGTCTGCGCCGCCTCCGGCTCCTCGGCCTCGTCGGCGAAGGTGTTCCGGGCCCGAAGCTTCGCGAGTGAAGGACGTGCGGTTCCGGCCTCCCCGTGCCGCGTCGTGCACCGGTGACTTCCGCCCGCCGAACCCGCCGAACCCGCCGAACCCGCCGGGCGTGCGGCTTCGGGTGGGTTCCTGCTTCATCGCGCCGCCGGTCGGGTGATCGTCCTTGACGTAACGGGACAGGGGTAGGACCGTGGAGCCCTATGAGGGGCGAACCCAGTTGCCCGAGGTGTGGTGGCCGGGTCAGGGCTCCCGGACTCTTCGCCGACGCGTGGCAGTGCGACATCCACGGGCCGGTGTATCCGCTACAGCCCGTGATCCCGCCCAGCGTCGAGGCCCTGACCGTCGTGGTGCAGCGCACGCAGGTTCCGGTGTGGATGCCGTGGCCGCTGCCGGTCGGATGGCTGTTCACCGGTGTGGGCTATGCCGGGGACGAACGCAGTGGGGGGCGCGCGACGGCCGTGGCCTGCTCCGGTCCCGGACCGCTCGGCGGTCCCGGTGAGCTGATCCTGGTCGCCGAGGAGCTGGGCGTCGGGCTCGGTGCGCGGTACGCGGGACTCGACGGCCCGGACCCGGGACCGTACCTGAACGTCGAGAAGCCGCCGCAGGCGAAGGTCCTGGCCGCCGGGCGTCCCACCCCCCTCTGGCACGTCTCCGGGACCCCGGACGACCGCGCCGTGTTCGCCGGTGAGGCGCTGGGCATGTGGCTGTGGGCCGTGATGTGGCCGGAGCAGGCGGGGCTGCTCATGTACGACGAGCTGGTGCTGACGGATCTGCGGGACGCCGGGGCCGAGCTGGACCTGGTGCCGTGCGGGGCGCTGTCGCCGCGCTTGCTCAAGCCGTAGGGTCCGTCTCCCCGTCTCCCCGTTTCCCGTCTCCCCGTGGTTCCCCGCGCCGTTCGCGCGGCGGGTGTGTGGCGCCGTCCGGACAAGAGTGTGTAGGGGGCTCTTGGCGTGAGCGGGTGTGACAGGTAGTGCCGCGCGCCCGTTATCCTGGGGTGTCCCCATCCGTTCCGTCACCTCCTGGAGTCCGCGTCGTGCGCATCGATCTGCACTGCCACTCCACGGCCTCCGACGGTACGGACACCCCGGCCGAGCTGGTGCGCAATGCCGCGGCGGCAGGTCTGGACGTCGTCGCGCTGACCGATCACGACACCACTCGCGGGTACGCCGAGGCGACCGCCGCGCTGCCCGAGGGGCTCACGCTGGTCACCGGCGCCGAGCTGTCGTGCCGCATCGACGGCATCTCCATGCACATGCTGGCCTATCTCTTCGACCCCGAGGAGCCCGTGCTGCTCGCCGAGCGTGAGCTGGTGCGCGACGACCGGGTGCCGCGGGCCCAGGGCATGGTCGCCAAGCTGAACGCGCTGGGTGTGCCGGTCACCTGGGAACAGGTCGAGCGGATCGCCGCCGGCGGCTCCGTGGGGCGGCCGCACGTGGCCTCAGCGCTCGTCGAGCTGGGCGTGGTGCCCACGGTGAGCGACGCCTTCACCGATCAGTGGCTGGCCGACGGCGGCCGGGCCTACGTGGCGAAGCACGAGACCGACCCCTTCGAGGCGATCAGGCTGGTCAAGGGTGCGGGTGGCGTGGCCGTCTTCGCGCACCCGGCCGCCGCCAAGCGCGGTCGTACGGTCCCGGAGTCCGCGATCGCCGAGATGGCCGCGGCCGGCCTGGACGGCATCGAGGTCGACCACATGGACCACGACGCCGACTCCCGGGACCGTCTGCGTGGCCTCGCGAAGGAGCTGGGGCTGCTGGTCACCGGGTCCTCGGACTACCACGGCAGCCGCAAGAGCGTGGCGCTCGGCGAGTACACGACGGATCCCGAGGTGTACGGGGAGATCATCCGACGGGCGACCGGCGCGTTCCCGGTCCCGGGTGCCGGCGGGATCTGACCGCCCCGTCACCGGTTCGGCCCGTCTTCCCCGGCACTTTCCCCCTCACCCGGCACAGCCCGCCGTGCCCGTGCGTCCCGCCCTGTGGAACGCACGCCCGCGGCGGCGCTCCGTTCTGCAAGGCTCACCATCACCATGTTCGACTTCGCCGTCTTCGGCTCCCTGTTCCTGACCCTTTTCGTCATCATGGATCCCCCCGGGATCACCCCGATCTTCCTCGCCCTGACCGCCGGACGGCCGGCCAAGGTGCAGAAGCGGATGGCCTTCCAGGCCGTCTGCGTGGCCGGCGGAGTCATCGCCGTCTTCGGTGTCCTCGGCCACCAGATCCTCGACTACCTGCACGTCTCCGTCCCCGCGCTGATGATCGCGGGTGGTCTGCTGCTCCTGCTGATCGCGCTCGATCTGCTCACCGGCAAGACCGACGAGCCGAAGCAGACCAAGGACGTCAACGTCGCCCTCGTGCCCCTGGGCATGCCGCTGCTGGCGGGGCCCGGTGCGATCGTGTCCGTGATCCTGGCCGTGCAGAAGGCCGACGGTGTGGCCATGCAGGTCTCGGTGTGGTCCGCGATCCTCGCGATCCATGTCGTGCTCTGGCTGGTGATGCGGTACTCACTGCTGATCATCCGGGTCATCAAGGACGGCGGCGTGGTCCTCGTGACGCGGCTCGCGGGCATGATGCTCTCCGCCATCGCCGTGCAGCAGATCATCAACGGCGTCACCCAGGTGATCAAGGGCGCCTGAGGCCCCCGGGCCCGAGCCCTCGCAGACGCAGAGCCCCCGTACGGCGTCGGTGCCGTACGGGGGCTCTGAAGTTTCCGCGGTGCTCCGCGTCTGTTACGAAGCCGTGGTGTCGGCCGGGCGGATCCAGAGGCGCTGTCCGATGGCGGCGGCCTGCTGCACGATCCCGTTGACGGAGGCGGCGTCCACGACGGTGCTGTCCACGGTGGTGCCGTCGACCTCGTCGAGTCGCATGATCTCGAAGCGCATGGCTTCTCCCTTCGTCTGGTCATCCTCCTGAGGAGAACTACTCATGTGACGTGGTTTCTCGTCTGTGTCCGAACCTAGTCAACGCGCTTCAGGTTACAAACATTCCCTACGCTAAAGAAATTTTTCGAACGCCTAATTACCGACCGGTTCGGAGCGCTTGCGGGACTCACCGGGACCGGTTGTGTTCGCAGCGTGACCACCGGGACAATGGAGGCGATGAACGACGACCTGGCGGCCCTGGGTGCCCGCATCGACCACACCAACGAGCTGCTGCAACGCATGCTCGCCGAAGTGGCGAAGACGCCCTCCACCCACGCGATCTTCGTCGACGCGGGCTACCTGTACGCGGCCGCGGGCCGGCTGGTCGCCGGGACGGAGGACCGCCGCGCCTTCGACCTCGACGCCGAGGGCCTGATCGACGCGCTCATCGACAAGGCCCGCTCGATCTTCGCGGACAGCCGCCTGCTGCGCGTCTACTGGTACGACGGCGCCCGCCGCCGCATCCACACCGCCGAGCAGCAGTCCATCGCCGAGCTGCCCGACGTCAAGGTCCGCCTCGGCAACCTCAACGCCAACAACCAGCAGAAGGGTGTCGACTCACTCATCCGCACCGACCTGGAGTCCCTGGCCCGCCACCGCGCCATCAGCGACGCGGCCCTGCTCGGCGGCGACGAGGACCTGGTGTCCGCCGTGGAGGCGGCCCAGGGCTACGGCGCCCGCGTCCACCTGTGGGGCATCGAGGCACCCGAGGGGCGCAACCAGGCCGAGCCGCTGCTCTGGGAGGTCGACAGCCAGCGCACCTTCGACCTGGAGTTCTTCAAGCCGTACGTCTCCCGGCGCACGGCCGCCGCGTACGAGACCGGTCCCGGGACCCGGCCCAGCCGCGAGGACGTCCGCTTCGTGGGCGCCCAGATCGCGGCGAAGTGGCTGGCCGCCCGGGGCCGCGAGGCGCTGATCGAACTGCTCCCCGGCCACCCCTACCTGCCCGGCTCCGTCGACCAGGACCTCCTGGTCGAGGCCGAGAACCTCCTCCAGTACTCCCTGCGCGGCCAGGCCGACCTCCGCCGTGCCCTGCGGGACGGCTTCTGGGGGCAGCTGCAGACGCTGTACTGACGCGGGAGCGCCCGCGGGAGCAAGTGCCCCGTCGGCGGGTCGTGGCCGGGCTGCCGGAGGTCAGGCCGTGTCGCCTGTCCAGGGTCGGACCCGGTGGTCAGGCCGGGTCCGTCTCGTCCCAGAAGTCGGCGAGGGCGTGGGCCGTCGCGGCGGGGCGGTCGGTGTTGGGGGAGTGCTCGGCGCCGTCGATGACCGTCCGGCGGGCCCTCAGTCGTACGGCCATCTCGTCCAGCAGCATCAGCGGCCAGGTGTCGTCCAGTTCACCCGACAGGACGTGGAACCGCAGCGGCAGGGCGGCCAGTTCGCCGACCCGGTCCGGCTCGGCGCACAACTGGTGCCCCGTGGCGATGAGTTGGGCCGGCTTGGTGGACAGCCAGCGACGGCGCAGGTCGTCCCGGCCGTCCAGGCCGCCGTCGAGCTCGACGGCGGACGTCTCCTCGGGTGTCTCCATCGCCTGGATCGCCTCCCACACCTCCGCCATCGTCATCGCGGCGAGCGCGCCCCGCAGCAGCTTCACGCGCTGTTGCTGGGACTCCGAGATCCGCGCCGGGCCGGAGGCCATGAGCGTGAGCGAGCGGAACGGGGTGTGGTCGAGGAGCGTGGCCGCGCGTGAGATCTGGCCGCCGAGCGAGTGCCCCAGCAGATGCACCGGCTCCCCGAGCGCCTCCGCCTGGGCCAGCAGGTCCCGCGCCAACTCCGCCTGCGCGTAAGCGGATTCGTCCCGCTCCGGCCCGTCCGACTCGTGCTGCCCCCGCCCGTCCACGGCCACGGTCCGGTACCCGCGCCCGGCCAACGGCACGTGCAGCGGATTGAAGTCCTCCTTGCTCCCCGTGAACCCCGGCACCAGGAGCGCGACGCCCCGGGGCTCGACCCCGTCGGCCACCGGCGCGTCGACGACGGCGAACTCCCCGCGCGCGGTCCGCAGGGAGTACGCACGGGCACCGGGGGGCGGGACGAAGGTGGCAGGCCTGCTCATGGGGAGAGGCTATCGGGCGGACATCGACCCGTCGCGGGGGCGGGGGCGGGGCCCGGTTCGGGGCGGTGGTCTGCTCGTGGTGCAACGACGACGGCCCGACCCCTGTGTGGGGTCGGGCCGTCGGTCAGGCGATGCCCTGAGGCGGGCGGTGCGGATCAGGCCTCGGAAGGCTCCACGGCTGCCGCCGCCTTCCGCGTCCGGCGCGGCTTGGGCGCCGCCTCGGTGGCATCGCCGGCCGCCTCCGCAGCGGGCGCCGTGGCCTTGCGGGTACGGCGGCGCGGCTTGGCCTCCGGCTCCTCGGTGGCCTGCGCCGGAATCTCCGGAGCGGCCGCCTCGGCCACGGCCTTGCGGGTCCGCCGTGCCTTGGGCGCGGCAACCTCGGCCCCGTCGACCGCGTCCACCGTGGCGGCAGCGGCCTTCCGGGTGCGGCGGGGCTTGGCCTCGGTGCCTTCGGCGGTGTCGACGGCGGCCTCGGCGGCAGCGGCGGCGGTCTTGCGGGTCCGGCGCGGCTTGGCCTCGGTGGTCGCCGTGGTCTCGGGGCTCTCCGTCTCGGCCGTCTCCGGTGCGGCGGCGGCCTTCTTGCGGGTGGTGCGGCGGGGCTTGGCCTCGGTGCCTTCGGCGGTGTCGACGGCGGCCTCGGCGGCAGCGGCGGCAGCGGCGGTCTTGCGGGTCCGGCGCGGCTTGGCCTCGGTGGTCGCCGTGGTCTCGGGGGTCTCCGTCTCGGCCGTCTCCGGTGCGGCGGCGGCCTTCTTGCGGGTGGTGCGGCGGGGCTTGGCCTCGGTGCCTTCGGCGGTGTCGACGGCGGCCTC
>NZ_JBSFXG010000022.1:138022-152153 GCF_053595235.1 Streptomyces sp. NPDC002520
CCGGCGCGGCTTGGCCTCGGTGGTCGCCGTGGTCTCGGGGGTCTCCGTCTCGGCCGTCTCCGGTGCGGCGGCGGCCTTCTTGCGGGTGGTGCGGCGCGGCTTGGCCTCCGTGCCTTCGGCGGTGTCCACGGCGGCCTCGGCGGCAGCAGTGGCCTTCCGCGTGCGGCGCGGCTTGATCGCCGGGGCGGCTTCCTCCGTGACCTCGGGCGCTGCGACGGCCGTCTCGACGGCCGGCTCGGCCGTCTTGCGGGTACGGCGGCGCGGCTTGGCCTCGGTGGCCTCGGCGGTGTCGACAGCGGCCTCGGCGGCAGCGGCCGCGGACTTGCGCGTGCGGCGCCGGGGGGCAGCCGTCTCGGCCACCGGGGCCTCGGCCACCGGGGCCTCGGACGTGACGACCGGCGCAGCCGCGGCCTCGGTCACCTCGGTCGCCGGCGCCTCGGCCACGGGGGCCTCGGCCGACTTGCGGGTGCGGCGACGGCGCGGCTTGTCCGGGGTGTCCAGGACGGCCGGGCCCTCCGCGGTGTCGACGGCGGCCTCAGGGGTCGCGGTCGTCGCGGTCGCCGTGACCGAGGCGGCCTCGGCCGACGCTCCGCCGCGCGTACGGCGACGGCGGCGCGGGGTGCGGGTCGCCTGGGACTCCTCCGCGGTGCCCGACTCGGCGAGGGGCGCCGAGGCGTTCGCGGCCGGGGAGTCGGCCAGCGGAGTACCGCCGCGGGTGCGGCGACGGCGTCGCGGCGTACGGGACGAATGCTCGGTCGCCTCGGACTCGGCGCGGCCACCACGGCCACCCCGGTCGTTCCGGTCGCCACGGCCGCCCCGGCCGCGCGCACCGCGTCCGCCGGTCTCGCCCAGGTCCTCGAGCTCCTCGGCGTCCAGACCCGCACGGGTCCGCTCCGAGCGCGGCAGGGTGCCCTTCGTGCCCGCGGGGATGCCGAGGTCGGAGAACAGGTGCGGGGACGACGAGTACGTCTCCACCGGGTCGTTGAAGTCCAGCTCCAGCGCCTTGTTGATCAGCTGCCAGCGCGGGATGTCGTCCCAGTCGACGAACGTGATCGCCGTACCCTTGGCGCCCGCGCGGCCCGTACGGCCGACCCGGTGCAGGTACGTCTTCTCGTCCTCGGGGGACTGGTAGTTGATGACGTGCGTGACGCCCTCGACGTCGATGCCGCGTGCGGCGACGTCGGTGCACACGAGGACGTCGACCTTGCCGTTGCGGAAGGCGCGCAGCGCCTGCTCGCGGGCGCCCTGGCCGAGGTCGCCGTGGACCGCGCCGGAGGCGAACCCGCGGCGCTGGAGCTGCTCGGCGATGTCGGCGGCGGTGCGCTTGGTGCGGCAGAAGATCATCGCCAGCCCGCGGCCCTCGGCCTGCAGGATGCGGGCGACCATCTCCGGCTTGTCCATGTTGTGCGCGCGGTAGACGAACTGCTTGATGTTCGCGACCGTCGCGCCCTCGTCGTCCGGCGCCGTGGCGCGGATGTGCGTGGGCCGGGACATGTAGCGGCGCGCGAGGCCGATGACCGCGCCCGGCATGGTGGCCGAGAACAGCATGGTCTGGCGCTTGGCCGGCAGCATGTCGATGATCTTCTCGACGTCGGGCAGGAAGCCCAGGTCGAGCATCTCGTCGGCCTCGTCGAGGACGAGCGACTTGACGTGCTTGAGATTCAGCTTCTTCTGGCCCGCGAGGTCGAGCAGTCGGCCCGGGGTGCCGACGACCACGTCGACACCCTTCTTCAGGGCCTCGACCTGGGGCTCGTAGGCCCGGCCGCCGTAGATCGCCAGCACGCGCACGTTACGGACCTTGCCGGCCGTCAGCAGGTCGTTGGTGACCTGCGTGCACAGCTCGCGCGTGGGGACGACGACGAGCGCCTGCGGCGCGTCGGTGAGGTCCTCGGGGGTGGCGCGTCCGGCCTCGACGTCGGCGGGGACGGTGACGCGCTCCAGGAGGGGGAGACCGAAGCCCAGCGTCTTGCCGGTGCCGGTCTTGGCCTGGCCGATGACGTCCGTGCCCGAGAGGGCGACGGGGAGGGTCATCTCCTGGATGGGGAAGGGGTTGATGATGCCGACGGCCTCCAGGGCCTCGGCGGTCTCGGGAAGGATTCCGAGTTCACGAAACGTCGTAGTCAGGGTCATGCCTCTTCTGTGTGCGCGGTGCGAGGCGAGCGCGGGGAGTCATGTCTGACCGTGCCAGGGACGTCGGCTGCCGTACGGGCGAACCACAGGGGCAAGCCGTATGACACGGGAACCTCTGCCGACGCTCTAGCGCTCGAACCGCTGAGGGGTCCCTCCGGTCGTCGTACGTACAGTGCAGTACGGCCACGGAGGGCTGTCGGGTCGGAGCCGATCGGGCCACCGACCGGGCATCCTCATGCGTGCGCCCTGTCGGGAGACGTCGAACACCGTCGACGCACTCTGGCAGGCGCATTACCACCATACCCCGGATTCGCGCACACGTGATGGCCGATTTGGTCACGTAGTCGTCGTCACAGTGCTCGGGCGTGACCTTCCGAGGGGCGGCGAGCGGGCTATTGTGCGCCTCATGACTAGCTCTGACAAGGCTGAGAACGCGTCCGCCACCCCCGCCGAACCCACCGGTGTCGCCGCCCAGGACTGGGCGCAGGCCTCCGCGGACCCGCACTACCGTGCCGCGGTCGTGGATCTGCTCGGCGCGCTCGCGTACGGCGAACTGGCCGCGTTCGAGCGGCTCGCGGAGGACGCCAAGCTGGCGCCGACCCTCGCGGACAAGGCGGAGCTGGCGAAGATGGCCTCGGCCGAGTTCCACCACTTCGAGCGGCTGCGGGACCGGCTCACCGAGGTCGGTGAGGAGCCGACCGCGGCGATGGAGCCGTTCGTCGCCGCGCTGGACGGCTTCCACAAGCAGACGGCGCCCTCGGACTGGCTGGAGGGCCTGGTCAAGGCGTACGTCGGCGACTCGATCGCGAGCGACTTCTACCGGGAGGTCGCCGCCCGCCTGGACGCCGACACGCGTGAGCTCGTCCTCGCCGTGCTGGACGACACCGGGCACGCCGAGTTCGCGGTGGAGAAGGTGCGCGCGGCCATCGACGCCGACCCGCGCGTGGGCGGCCGGCTGGCGCTGTGGGCGCGGCGGCTGATGGGCGAGGCGCTCTCGCAGTCGCAGCGGGTTGTCGCCGACAGGGATGCGCTGTCGACGATGCTCGTGGGCGGCGTCGCCGACGGGTTCGATCTCGCCGAGGTCGGCCGGATGTTCTCGCGGATCACCGAGGCGCACACGAAGCGGATGGCCGCGCTGGGCCTCGCGGCCTGAGAGCCGGTGCGCTCTGCAGGGGGTGGTTTCGGTCGATTTCGCGGCTGCCGGTGCGTTGTGGCTGATCGCGCGGTTCCCCGCGCCCCCGGGGAGTCTCCCCGGGCCTCGCCGGAAGCGTAGGTGGCTACGCCGTCGCTGATCGGCGGCGCAGGCGGGCCGTCGGGCGCAGGAGCAGGGAGAGGGAGGCCGCCGAGACGATCGCGGCGCCCAGCAGGGTCAGCAGGATGCTGGCGGAGCCCAGCGCGCTGTGGGTGACGAAGTCACCGAAGAGGGCTCCGGCGACGCCCGTCGAGAACACCAGGGGACGGGCGGGCAGCCGGTGCGAGAGCCGGCGGGTCGCCACCCACGCGAGGATCAGACCGAGCACGGCGGATCCGAGCGTCTCCAGGATCATGTCGGTGTTCCCTCCCAAGGCTGCCAGTGCATCGCGGTCGTAGGCCGTCATACCCGTGACCTGCGGAGTGCAATCCTCCGCTGTGGACGGGTTGTGCGTCTTGTGTGTGCGTGCGTCCCGCGTGCGGTGCGCACGCGGGACATCACGTGGGACATGCGGAGGGGGCCCGGCGGCACACTGGCCGCCGGGCCCCCTCCGTTCTGTCTGCTGCGGTCCTACAGCGTGCCGAAGCCCACCTTGCGGATGGTCGGCTCGCCGATCTCCACGTACGCCAGACGGTCCGCCGGGACCAGCACCTTGCGGCCCTTCTCGTCCTCGAGGCTCAGCAGGTGCGACTTTCCGGCCAGTGCCTCGGCCACCAGGCGCTCGACCTCCTCGACGCTCTGACCGCTCTCCAGAACGATCTCGCGGGGCGCGTGCTGCACGCCGATCTTGACCTCCACGGCTATGTCCCTCCGACGGTCAGTGATGTGCGCGATCTTCCGCGCCGTACGCAGCACACATTAGCCCGGTGAGGGGACGTACACGCTGTGGGCCGGAACGCCAACAGCGAACAGTCCCCGGGAACAAACGGGCGTCAGTGGTTGTCGGTGCCGTGCAACGGGAAGCCGGCGATGCCCCGCCAGGCCAGCGAGGTCAGCAGTTGCACCGCCTGGTCGCGCGGCACGCTGCGGTCGCTGTGCAGCCAGGAGCGGGCCACCACCTGGGCGAGGCCGCCGAGGCCGGAGGCGAGCAGCATCGACTCCGCGCGCGGGAGACCGGTGTCCTCCGAGATGACCTCGCAGATCGCCTCGGCGCACTCGTTGGTCACCTTGTCGACGCGCTCACGCACCGCGGGCTCGTTCGTCAGGTCCGATTCGAAGACCAGACGGAAGGCGCCGCCGTCGTCCTCGACGTACGCGAAATAGGCGTCCATGGTCGCCCACACGCGCTGCTTGTTGTCCGTCGTCGAGGCCAGCGCGCCGCGCACGGCCTCGATCAGCGCCTCGCAGTGCTGGTCCAGCAGCGCGAGGTAGAGGTCGAGTTTGCCGGGAAAGTGCTGGTAGAGCACCGGCTTGCTGACGCCGGCCCGTTCGGCGATGTCGTCCATCGCGGCTGCGTGGTAGCCCTGTACGACGAATACCTCCTGGGCGGCGCCCAGCAGCTGGTTCCGTCGGGCTCGGCGCGGCAGACGGGTGCCACGCGGGCGTGCCGCCTCAGTTTGCTCGATGGCTGTCACGCCGCCTCCCAAAGTCGTCCACATGCGGTGTCGGCCGCGCGGCCATCGTACTTTTCGGTAACCGTGGTGTGCGCGGTGCGAGCGCAGAATTTCATGTACCGGACGACGACGAAAGCCGTGCACCGGGCCCGGCGCTGCGTACCGGGTGTCGCGAGAACCTGTGAGGTCAGCGGTAATCCTCCTCGTCGAGTGAGACGACACGCCTCTGCTCGACCAGGTCGGCCACGTTCCCCCGGGCCGGATCCACGCCGGTCATGGGGTCGTCGCGCTCCGGTGTGACGACGGCGTGCTGCTCGACGGAGTCGCCCTCCGGGGCCTCGACGTCGATCACCGGGGTGTCGGCCGCCTGGTCCTCGATCGCATCGGGCTCGGTGGGGTCATAGGCCATGGTGGGCTCCCTTCCTACGAACGCCCTGGATGCAGCAGGAGCCACACGCGGGTGCCCTCTGTACGAGCGTAGGAGACAGCCCATCCGGACGCCATGGCATCGGCGCCCGTTCGCCGTACGGGCCGTCCCCGCTGTTCACTCCTCCGACCGTCCTGTTCCATTTCTGTGACGGCGAACACACGAGCCACAGTGTGATCGTCTCGTAACATTGCCGCATGTCTTCGACCGAGTCGCCGTCCGTGCCGGCCGCCAGTGTGCTTCCGAGGGTGGCGCCCGTCAGGGTCGGTGAGGGCGAGCGGCTGAGGTCCGTGAGGCTGCCGGGGGTCACCCTGTCGATCCGTTCCCGGCCACCCGCGCGCGAGGGGCTTCCGGCCGCGCTGTACGTCCACGGGCTGGGCGGTTCCTCGCAGAACTGGTCCGCGCTGATGGCCGAGCTGGAGGAGGTCGTCGACGGCGAGGCGGTCGATCTGCCGGGCTTCGGCGACTCCCCGCCCCCGGACGACGGCGACTACTCCGTCACCGGACACGCGCGCGCGGTGATCCGCCATCTCGACGCCGCGGACCGTGGCCCGGTCCACCTCTTCGGCAACTCGCTCGGCGGCGCCGTCGCCACGCGCGTGGCCGCCGTACGCCCCGATCTCGTCCGCACCCTCACGCTGATCTCGCCCGCGCTGCCGGAACTGCGGATCCAGCGGACCGCGGCGCCCACGGCTCTGCTGGGCCTGCCCGGTGTGGCCACCCTGTTCGGTCGGCTCACCCGGGAGTGGACGGCCGAGCAGCGGGTGCGCGGCGTCCTGGGGCTCTGCTACGGCGACCCCGGGCAGGTCACGCCCGAGGCGTTCGGGCACGCCGTGGAGGAGTTGGAGCGGCGGTTGCAGCTCCCGTACTTCTGGGACGCGATGGCACGCTCCGCGCGCGGGATCGTCAACGCCTACACGCTGGGCGGTCAGCACGGGCTGTGGCGTCAGGCCGAGCGGGTGCTCGCGCCGACCCTGCTCGTCTACGGCGGCCGCGACCAGCTCGTCGGCTACCGCATGGCCCAGAAGGCCGCCCGTTCCTTCCGTGACTCCCGCCTGCTGTCCCTGCCCGAGGCCGGGCACGTGGCGATGATGGAATACCCGGAGGTCGTTGGCGGGGCGTTTCGTGAACTCCTCGCCGATAACGTCCCCGTCACGGGCGCGGGGAGCTGAGGGCCGACGTGGGACGCCACAGCCGCCGCGGACCGGCGGCCAAGGACGAGAACGCCGACATAGGGACCTCCGGCACCGCCGCCCAGCGCGGCGCGGTGGCCGGCGCGGCCTCCCCGCCTCCCGGCGACGCCCGGAAGCCGGGCCTGCCCGGGCAGCGGCAGGCGCCCGTGGGTGTGGGCACCGGCGACGCTCACGGCGCCGGCCACGGCGGCCCACGGACTCCCCAGGGCGCGCCGGGCTTCCCGCCGTCCATGGAGCGGACGCCCGCGCGCGGTGTGCCCCGGCTTGCGGACGGTGCGCCCGCGCAGGGCATTCCGCGGCTGCCCGACGGCACGCCGGCCCGTGGTGTGGCTCGGCTTCCGGACGGTACGCCCGCCCAGGGCATTCCGCGGCTGCCCGACGGCACGCCGGCCCGTGGTGTGCCTCGGCTTGCGGACGGCACTCCCGCTCACGGCATTCCCCGGCTTGCGGACGGTGCGCCCGCGCAGGGCACTCCCCGGCTTCCGGGCGGTGGTGTCCCGCGGGTCGGTGGTGGTTCGGCCGCTCGTGGTGGTCACCCCGAGCAACGTGAACACGGTGGTGGCTGGGGCGAGTTCGCGGGTCGGGGTGCGGGTGGTGCCGGGGCTGCCGCCGAGACGCGGCAGGGGCCGGGTGGGCCCGGCGCGGCGACCTCGTTGCCGCGGCAGCGGAAGGGCGGGCCCGGTGGATCCGGTGCCGGTCCTCGCCAGGACTACATCGAGGCGTTCGACGAGGACGCCGACGTCTTCACCCCCTCTCGCGGGACCGGTGCCGTCGGTCCGGTCGGGTCCGTCGAGGCGGAGGAGTCGCTCGGCAGCGCTGTCGAACCGGCCGTCTCGGGTGCCGGTGACGACGGGGACGACGCGTCCGCGACCCGTGTGCCCGCGCAGCGCGGTGGCGGCAAGGGGCGGGCGTTCACGGGGATCGCGGCGGCCGCGGTGACCACGGTGCTCGCGGTGGTCGTCGCGGGGCACGTCGCCCACGACCGCGCCGGGCGGGACGCGCGGGCGCAGTCCGCCACCGACGACCAGGCGCGCGACACCCGGGCCCAGGGGCAGACGACCCCGTCCGCCGCACCGACTGTCGTCCCGCTGACGTACGCGCAGAAGATGGACAAGAAGTACCCGCTCGGCGCGACGCTGCGCGCCTCGGGCAAGTTCGCCGCCGTACCGGGCTTCGACAAGGCGCCCGGCGCGGGCCGGAAGTACGCCTACCGCATCGACGTCGAGCAGGGACTCGGACTGGACGGCGCGCTGTTCGCCGAGGCCGTGCAGAAGACGCTCAACGACCCCCGCAGCTGGGCCCACGGCGGTGCCCGCACCTTCGAGCGCGTCGACAGCGACAAGGCCGACTTCGTGATCACGCTCGCCAGCCCCGGCACCACCGCCAAGTGGTGTGCCAAGTCGGGCCTGGACACCACGCAGGACAACGTCTCCTGCGACTCGGCGTCCACCGAGCGTGTGATGATCAACGCCTACCGCTGGGCCCAGGGCAGTGAGACATACGGGGACGAAATCTACGCATACCGGCAGATGCTCATCAACCACGAGGTCGGCCACCGCCTCGGTTACGGCCATGTGTCGTGCCAGAGGGACGGCGAGCTCGCGCCGGTCATGCAGCAGCAGACCAAGTTCCTCGACCACGACGGAATCCACTGCCTGCCCAACTCCTGGCCTTACCCCACCAGTTGACTGGTGCCACTCACGTCACATTGACATGAGTCGCATGTTCGTTCATATTTCTGCCCATGTGGTCCAGTCATGCCGTCTCCCCTCGCGCCGCCATCGAGCTGGCGCTGATCGGCGTGACCGCACTCTGCGTGGCCGACATCCACTGTTGCTGACGCCGCCTCCCTGGCGTTCGCGTCGCGACTCTCTCTCATTTCCGCGTCCGTGACCCTGTCGCGGTTCTTTTCGGCGACTTGACGATGTGACGACTCGATGACTCGACGCCGGGCTGACGTCTGTCCCCAGACGTCTCACTCCTTGTCTCCTTGTCTCACTCTTCGAGAATTTCTCGATCAGCTCCCCGAGAGGTCGTCATTCCCATGCGTCAAACGTCCGTCACAGCGCGCCGTGTGGCCGCGGCATCCGTCAGCCTGGTCGTGGCAGCGGGCGTCGCCGCCTGCGGCCCGAAGGACGGCGATGCCCAGGGCTCCGGTGGCGACTCCGCGCCGCACAAGGGCGGCACGCTCACGGTCCTCAACGCCAACCCGCAGCAGGACTTCGACCCCGCGCGCCTCTACACCTCCGGCGGCGGAAACGTTCCCTCGCTCGTCTTCCGCACCCTCACCACGCGCAACCGCGAGAACGGCGCGGCCGGCGCCGAGGTCGTCCCGGACCTCGCGACCGACACCGGGCGCCCCAACAAGGACGCGACCGTGTGGACGTACACCCTGAAGAAGGGGCTCACGTACGAGGACGGCACCCCGATCACCTCGGCCGACATCAAGTACGGCATCGAGCGCTCCTTCGCCCCCGAACTCTCCGGAGGCGCCCCCTACCTGCGGGACTGGCTGGTCGGCGCGGCCGACTACCAGGGCCCCTACAAGGACAAGAAGGGCCTCTCGGCGATCGAGACGCCCGACGAGCGGACCATCGTCTTCCACCTGAACAAGCCCGAGGGCGAGTTCCCCTTCCTGGCCACGCAGACGCAGTTCACCCCCGTCCCGAAGAGCAAGGACACGGGCACCAAGTACGAGGAGCACCCGGTCTCGTCCGGCCCCTACAGGGTCGTCAGCAACGAGAACGACGGCGAGCACCTCGTCCTGAAGCGCAACACCCACTGGTCCACGGACGTCGACGCCGAGCGCAAGGCCTACCCGGACACCATCGACGTACGGTCGGGGCTCGACGCGTCCGTGATCAACCAGCGGCTGTCCTCGTCCCAGGGCGCCGACGCCGCCGCCGTCACCACGGACACGAACCTCGGCCCGGCCGAACTCGCCAAGGTGACCGGCGACAAGGACCTCGCCGCGCGCGTGGGCACCGGTCACTTCGGCTACACGAACTACATCGCCTTCAACCCGAAGGTGAAGCCGTTCGACGACCCGAAGGTGCGGCAGGCGATCTCGTACGCCGTCGACCGGTCCTCCGTCGTCAACGCGGCCGGCGGTTCGGCGCTCGCCGAGCCCGCCACCACCTTCCTGCCCGACCAGAAGTCCTTCGGCTACACGCCGTACGACCTCTTCCCGGCGGGCAAGGCCGGCAACGCGGCCAAGGCCAGGCAGCTGCTGAAGGAGGCGGGCCACGGAAACGGGCTCACCGTCACCCTCACCCATTCCAACAGCAAGGATTTCGAGACCAGCCCGGAGATCGCCACCGCGCTCCAGGACGCGCTCAAGAAGGCCGGCATCACGGTCAAGCTCCAGGGTCTGGAGGAGAACGACTACTCGGACAAGATCCACAACGTCAGGACCGAGCCCGGCTTCTTCCTCGCCCACTGGGGTGCCGACTGGCCCTCCGGCGGCCCCTTCCTCGCCCCGATCTTCGATGGCCGGCAGATCGTCAAGGACGGCGCGAACTTCAACACCGGCCTGCTCGACGACAAGTCGGTCAATGACGAGATCGACGCGATCAACAAGTTGACCGACCTCGACGCGGCCGCCGAGCGGTGGGGTGCACTGGACAAGAAGATCGGCGAACAGGCCCTCGTCGTGCCGCTGTTCCACCCGGTCTACAAGCGCCTGTACGGCAAGGACGTCCGCAACGTCGTCATCAGCGACTGGACCGGCGTGCTGGACATCTCCCAGGTCGCGGTGAAGTAACCCCGTGAGCGAGGCACTTGTCGCCGTCGAGGCCGCCGGGGCGGACACGTCCGCCCCGGCGGCCTCGGGGGCCCGTCAGTTCTGGCGGCGGCTGCGGGCGCAGCGCGCCGCGCTGGTCGCCGCCGTCGTCGTCGCGCTGCTCGTCCTGGTGGCGCTCGCCGCCCCGCTGCTCACGGCGATCGAGGGCCAGGACCCGACCACCTACCACCCCTCCCTGATCGACTCCGCGCGCGGAGGCGTGCCCGTCGGGTCCTTCGGCGGCATCGGCGCCGACCACTGGCTGGGCGTCGAACCGCAGACCGGCCGCGACCTGTTCGCACGGCTGGTGTACGGCGCGCGCGTCTCGCTGGGCGCGGCCCTCGCGGCCACCCTGATCCAGGTCGTCATCGGTGTCGCGGTCGGCGTGGCCTCCGCCCTCGGCAACCGATGGGTCGATCAACTGTTGAGCCGCGCCACGGACATCATCGTCGCGCTGCCCCTGATGATCATGTCGTTGGCGCTGCTCGCGATCGTGCCGGCGAGTTTCCCGCGGCCCGTCCTGGTCACGCTGGTCATCGGCCTGATCGCCTGGGGCAACATCGCGAAGATCGTGCGCGCCCAGACCCTCGCCCTCAAGGGCCTCGACTACGTGTCCGCGGCCCGGCTCAGCGGCTGGGGCGCCTGGAGGATCGCCCGCCGCGAGCTGCTGCCCGGTCTCGCCGCACCCGTCATCACCTACGCCGCGCTGCTGGTGCCCACCAACATCTCCGCCGAGGCGGCCCTGTCCTTCCTCGGCGTCGGCGTGAAGCCGCCGACGCCCTCCTGGGGACAGATGCTCACCGCCGCGAACATCTGGTACCAGGCGGCACCCCAGTACCTGCTGCTGCCGGCCGGCGCCCTGTTCGTCACCGTCCTCGCCCTCACCGCCCTCGGCGACGGCGTGCGCACCGCCCTCGACCCCCGCGCGGCCTCCCGGCTGCGCATCGGCACCGGCCGCGGGGACAAGGGCGGCACCGGCAAGGAGAAGACCTCATGAGCGGCTTCGGTGGATTCCTGCTGCGCCGTGCCCTCGGCACGGTGATCACCCTGCTCGCCGTCTCGGTGCTCGTCTACGTCGTCTTCTACGCAACCCCCGGCAACGTCGCACAGATCACCTGCGGCCCGCGCTGCTCCCCGGAACAGGTGCACCAGGTCGCCGCGCAGCTCAAGCTCGGCGACCCGCTCTACCTGCGCTACTGGCACTTCCTGGAGGGCCTCGTCGCCGGCCAGGACTACTCGACGGGCACCGCGGTGCAGCACTGCCCGGCACCCTGCCTCGGGCTGTCGTACCAGAGCGACCAGCAGGTGCTGGACATCATCCTGACCAAGCTGCCGGTCAGCCTGTCACTCGTCGCCGGCGCGATGGTGCTCTGGCTCGTCCTCGGCGTCGGCACCGGCGTGCTGTCCGCGTGGCGGCGCGGCCGCCTCTCCGAGCGCGTGCTGACCGTCCTCACCCTCGCCGGCTGGGCCACACCCGTCTTCGTACTGGGCCTGGTCCTGATGATCGTCGTCTGCGGCCAGCTCCAGCTGCTGCCCTTCCCGGAGTACGTGGACTTCGCCGACGACCCCGAACAGTGGGCGTGGAACCTGCTGCTGCCCTGGCTGTCACTGGCCCTGATCGAGGCGGCCGCGTTCGCCCGGCTCACCCGGGCGGCGATGCTGGAGACGCTCGCCGAGGACCACATCCGCACGTTCCGCGCGTACGGCGTCTCCGAGCGCGCGATCGTCGGCCGTCACGCCCTGCGCGGGGCGCTCGCGCCCGTGATCGCGCTGAACGCCAACAACGTCGGCTCGGCCGTCGGCGGCGCGGTCCTCACCGAGACCCTGTTCGGCCTGCCCGGCATCGGCCAGGAGCTAGTGCACGCGGTGAAGGTCGTCGACCTTCCCGTGGTCGTCGGCATGGTCCTGGTCGTCGGCTTCTTCGTGGTCATCGCCAACGCCGTCGCGGACGTCCTGTACGCGGTGGCCGACCGACGGGTGGTACTCGCATGAGCCTGGTGGAAGTCACCGACCTCACCGTCGCGTTCGGTTCCGTGCGGGCCGTGGACGGACTCTCCTTCAGTCTGGAGAAGGGGGCCGCCCTGGCCCTCGTCGGCGAGTCCGGCTCCGGCAAGTCCACGGTCGCGGGCGCCCTGCTGGGCCTGCACCGGGGCACCGGAGCACAGGTGGGCGGCGCCGTCCGGGTCGCCGGCAGCGACGTGCGGCAGGCCTCGGACGAGGAGCTGCGGCGGCTGCGCGGGGCCAAGGCGGCCATGGTCTTCCAGGACCCGCTGTCCTCGCTCGACCCGTACTACGCGATCGGCGACCAGATCGCCGAGGTGTACCGCGTCCACACGCGCGCGTCACGGCGAGCGGCACGCGCGCGTGCCGTCGAAGTCCTGGACCGGGTGGGGATTCCGGACGCCGTACGGCGCTCCCGATCCCGCCCGCACGAGTTCAGCGGCGGCATGCGCCAGCGCGCCCTCATCGCCATGGCCCTCGCCTGCGAACCCGAGCTGCTGATCGCCGACGAGCCCACCACCGCCCTCGACGTGACCGTGCAGGCCCAGATCCTCGACCTGCTGCACACGCTGCGCGAGGAGACCGGCATGGGCCTCCTGCTCGTCACGCACGACGTCGGCGTCGCCGCCGAGAGCGTCGACGACGTGCTGGTCATGCGGCACGGCAGGGCCGTCGAACGCGGCCCGGTGAGCAGCGTCCTCGGGGCGCCGGAGCAGACGTACACCCGCGAACTCCTCGGCGCCGTCCCACGCGTGGACGCCCCGCGCCGCGCCCCCGCGGAGAAGTCCGCCGAGTCGGCCGTGTCGGAAGAGTCGGCCGTGTCGGAAGAGTCGGCAGAGGCGTCCGGCGAGGTCGTGCTGGAGGCGACCGGCCTGCGGCGCGTGTTCGGGCGTGGCAGGCGAGCCTTCACGGCCGTGGACGACGTCTCGCTGACCCTCCGCCGGGGCGAGACCCTGGGGATCGTGGGCGAGAGCGGCAGCGGCAAGACGACCCTGGGCCGCATGCTCGTGGGACTGCTGGAGCCGACCGCCGGCGCGATCCGCTACGAGGGGCGCCCGCACACCGGCGTGAACCCGGCCGTCCAGATGGTCTTCCAGGACCCCGTCTCCTCCCTCAACCCCCGCCGCAGCGTGGGCGAGTCCATCGCCGACCCGCTCCGCGCGCGGGGGGAGAAGGACGAGCGGCGCGTCCGGGGACGCGTGACGGAACTGCTGGAGCGCGTGGGCCTCGAAGCGGCGCACTACGACCGCTACCCGCACGAGTTCAGCGGCGGACAGCGTCAGCGCGTGGGCATCGCGCGGGCACTCGCCGCCGACCCGCGCGTCATCGTCTGCGACGAGCCGGTCTCCGCGCTCGATGTCACGACGCAGGCCCAAGTGGTCGCCCTCCTGGGGGAGTTGCAGCGCGAACTCGGCCTCGCGCTCGTGTTCGTCGCGCACGACCTCGCCGTGGTCCGCCAGGTCAGCGACCGGGTCGCGGTCATGCGCCGCGGACAGGTCGTCGAGTCCGGGCCCGCCGACGAGGTGTACGACGCCCCGCGCGATCCGTACACCAGGCAGCTCCTGGCCGCCGTACCCGCCCTGGATCCGGAGGTGGCGTCCCGGCGGCGCACGGCCCGGCGCGAGCCCGCCGAGGTGTGATGCCGCCGGGCGATCCCGCGCGGCGACGTGACGTTACGCGTACACGCGATCACCGTGTGAACTCTTAGCGCGGTCGAACGCGACCTGCACGCGAAAGTTACGACCGTTCACCCCTTTTGGTGGCGCGACGGACAACCATGCGTCAACGTGCTCAGCGCCGGGCAGGGCCCGCTGTGCCGGGCCTTCGCGGTGAGCGGCGCGGACAAGTTCACGG